>DATCPC010000038.1:0-6822 GCA_036564355.1 Gemmatimonadaceae bacterium
GGTCCGGTTCATCGACACCCAGCACTTCGACGATCCGGCGCACCCACCCGTCGTCCGAGGTCCGGCCAGCCTCTAGAACAGGCTGTCGATTCTCTATTGACGCGGGCCGGCACGGCTCTTATCGTCCGGCGCCATGCCCAAGGTGCGCACGCGCATCCGCCGTCCGGCGCCCGTGTCGGAGTCGCTGCAGCAGATCGGCGACCGGATCCGGAAGGCGCGCACTGACGCCGGGCTGAGCCAGGCGCAGCTTGGCGCGCCGCACTTCACGCGCGCGTACGTGAGCGCGATCGAGCTCGGCAAGGTCCGGCCCGCGATGAAATCGCTCGACTTCATGGCTGAGAAGCTCGGCAAGCCGACCTCGTACTTCATGGAAGATGCGGAAGCGGAGCGGCGGCGGCAGGAACGCGAACTCGAGGTTCGTAGCGCTGAGGCGCTATTGAGTCGGCAGACCGCGGCCCAGGCGATCGAACGCGCAGCACCACTCCTTGAATCGGCGGGTTCCTCCGCTGAGCGTTGCCGAATCCACCTAATTCTCGGCACGGCTCACAACTTCCTACTTCAGGGAGGTGACGCGCTTCGTGAACTAGCGGCCGCGGAGCGCCTGCAGCAGGCCGCGTCGGTCGGAATGACGCTTCGAATTCGATATCAGACCGCCTTGGCATACCGGCATAGCGGGAACTCGACTCAAGCCGTCGCGATACTTCGCCAATTGCTCGACGAATTGAATCGAGCATCAGTCCGGGACCAGCCGCTCCGACTCCGCGTGGTCAAGGACCTCGGGATAATCCTCATTGACAGCGGAGACTATGAGGAAGCGAATAGTTACCTGCTAACGGCGCTTGAGTGGGCTCAGGACATCGGTGACGTATCTGGATTGGTCTCCATTTACAACGGGCTTGGGTCTGCATATCGCGCCCTCGGCGATCTGGACGCCGCGACCGGCTACATCCAACGAGCACTCGCAACGAACGAGGCTTTGCAGGACCTGACCGCCGCCGCGATGTTCCACAACACTCTCGCTGTCATCGCTGCGGAGCGCCGACACTTTCAGGCTTCGGCACAACATGTCGAACGAGCCATTTGGATTGCCCGGGCTAGTGGTCCGGCGTTAATGCTGCCTCACTACCTGTGCACGAAGGCAGAGCTTGAATTCAAAGAAGGCAAGTTCGAGGTGGCACGATCTGATGCCGAAGAGGCTCTCGCATTCGCGAACGAGGTCGGAAACAAGCGCGCCGCCGCCGCTGCACGCATCGTGCTGGCAGACATCAACGCCTCGCTGAGTCACCCGAAGGAAAGCCAGGCACAGCTCCAGGAGGCTGCCGTCCTATACAAGGCGCTCGGAGCGAAGGCGGAGCTCGGTGAGACATACATGCGTCTCAGCAGGCTGACGGCAACACTCGATCCTCGAGCTGCTCAGAAGTATGCGGATCTCGCGTACAAGACGACGAAGAAAATAAGCGCATTAGTGGAGAGGTAGATGCATCAAATCAAGATCGTTCTATTCATCTTCGCGGTCAACGTTCTAGGACTACTGCTGGCCCCTGCTGCTCCGCCAACTTGCTGTTAGCTCGTCTGACGCTCGGTCGCGGTCAGCACATTCCGTAGCAGGAGCGCCGCGGTCACCGCGCCGAGCCCGCCGGGTACGGGGCTGAGGGCGCCAGCCACGCTCGCGACGCTATCGAGCTCGACGTCGCCGGCGAGGCCATTCGGCGTCATGTTGATGCCGGCGTCGATCACGGTCGCGCCCGGCTTGACCATCGCGCCGGTGATGAACGCTGGACGTCCGACGCCCACGACCAGGATGTCCGCCATCTGTGTCAGCGTTTCGAGCGCGCGCGTCCTCTTATGCGCGATCGTCACGGTCGCGTCCTCCGCGAGCAGGAGATACGCGGCGGGCCGTCCGATGACCGTGCTGCGGCCGATGATCACCGCGTGCGCACCCTGGAGCGGCACCTCGTAGAACTTCAGGAGCTCCACGACGGCGTCGGCCGTTGATGGAACGAATCGCGGCCGCCCATCCGCGAGGAACCCCATGTTGAATGGGTGCATCCCTTCCACGTCCTTCGCGATCGCGATGTGATCGATCACGTGCGCTTCATCGAGCGCGCCGGGCAGGGGTGTGAGCAGGAGGATCCCGTTGACCGTTCGGTCCATCGAGAGCTGCTCAAGATGGGTGATGAGCTGCTGCTCCGTCGTGTCGCGAGCCATGAACCCGCCCATCGTCCGGATGCCGCAGTCCGCGGCGCTCCGCTCGAGCCGCTGCACGTACGAGTGCGCAGCGGGGTCACCGCCGAGTCCGACGATGGCGAGCGTCGGTTCGACATTGCGCGCGCGGAGCTTCTCGGCACGTGCGCGGGTTTCGGCTTTGATCTTCTCCGCGAGCGGCCGCCCGTGGAGCAGCCGGGCCATTAGCGCGCGATCCGCGATTCCACGAAGTCGGTGATGCGCTTCCGCTGCTCCTCCGCGCCATCGACGGCGCGGTCGAGATCCTCCGACAGCGCTTTCACCTGCGCCGCGTCCTTCACCGACGCGAGGTTGATCATCACGTTCAGCGCGGCCCCGCGAAGAGCGGTCTCGGCCAGGAGCCCGCCGACGCCGACATCGCTCACGGTTGCGCTCGCCGCGCTTTGCACCATGCGCTCGCACAGGTCGAGGAGCCGGCGGCTCGTCTTCGCCACCTCGAGTGGCACGCGGGACGCCGCTAGCAGCGCGGTCTGAAGCCGTTCCGTGCGCGCGCGTTTCTCGTCGTCGCTCGCCTTCGGCAGCTTCATCGCCTCAGCGACGCGGGCGTACGCGGCGCTGTCGTCGTCGACCAGCCGGATGAAGTCCGCACGCAGGTTGTCGGCCCCGGCGATGAGCGCCGTGGTCGCCTCGGTCGGCGCCTTCCGTTCCGCGATCCGCCCGACCATCGCCGCGAGCGCCGCGCCCATCGCTCCGGCATACGCGGCCGCGCTGCCCCCGCCGGGCACCGCGGCCGACGACGACAGGTCATCGCTGAAGGCGCGCAGCGTCCGCTCGACGAGTCGTTCATTCACGGGAATGCGGGCAGTTTACGTGGTACATTCGTCCGCGCGCGCTTTCATCCAGAGAGCTCAAGGGGATACAACCACACCGACGCCGGTGATCACCGTGCGCGGCCTCGACGACTGGATTTCGTGGCTCCAGGCTGACGATGCGTCGGCGTGACTATCCTCGAGGGGGCGGCTCGCTGACGCAAGCGATGTCGACCTTTCGTCACGCGATGTGCCTTCTGACCAGGACGCTTTTCCCGCACGCCGCTTTCCTGAACGTGCCGTACGCCGGGCCGTAGATCGCGACGGGGCGCGACGGCGTTCTTCAAAGGGACGTGCCTTCGTTCATCGCTCGAGCGTCCGTCTCTTGGTCCAGCCGCCCTCGAGCAGGTGGTCGGTCTCGAAGGATGAGTGCTGATGGAACGATGTCGTGGCAGTCGTGAGCCCGTGAGTGATATCAACGATGTCCTAGCGGCTACCACCTAGTATCGCCGCACTATGCCGCGCGCCCGTGCCACTCCGTCACGGCGCAAGCCGTCGACCGCCGCCCGCGCCTTCCTCTTCTCCGATCTCCGCGACTACACGAGCTACGTCGAGGCGAAGGGGGACGCCGCGGCTGCTCGCCTGCTGCGTGAATACCGCACGCTCGTCCGCCGCGAAGTCGCACGCCACGACGGCGCCGAGGTGAAGACCGAAGGTGACTCCTTCTACGTGGTCTTCGAGAGCGCCTCGAGCTCGCTCGACTGCGCGGTCTCGATCCTCCGCGCCGCCCACACGCAGAATGATCGTGACCCGTCGATGCCGCTGCGCATCGGCGTCGGTCTGCATGCTGGCGAGACCGTGGAGTTCGACGATCAGTTCGTCGGCTCGGCGGTGAATATCGCGAGCCGTCTTGCGGGCAAGGCCCAGCCCATGGAGCTCCTCATCAGCGATACCCTGCGCGGCCTCGTGCGCACGAGCCAGAAGCTCGCGATGACCGATCGCGGTCCGCTCGAGCTGAAGGGCGTCGCGGAGCAGATCCGCGCCTGGAGCGTCGAGTGGCGCGAGGCCCAGCGCGATCCGGCGCCGACGTCGTCGCCGGCGATGGCGTCAGCGCCGGCCAATGCGCCGGCCACCGGCCAGCTGCTCTGCCCGGTCGTCATCGGCCGCGCGGCCGAGACCGCGAGCTTCGACACGGCGCTCGCGGCGGCGCTCACACGCGCCGGCCAGACGGTGGTGCTCGGCGGCGAGGCGGGCGTGGGGAAGTCGAAGTTCGTCCGCGAAGCCCAGGCGCATGCGACGGCGAGCGGGGCCCGCGTGCTCGTCGGACTCACGCATCAGTCCGATTTGGCGCTCCCGTACGCGCCGTTCGTCTCCGCGATCCGCTCCGGCTTCCACGGGCTCGATCGCGACGAGCTCGGGCGTGTCCTGCAGCGGAGCGCCCCCGACCTGGCGGAGCTCTTCCCCGAGCTCGGGCGCATCGAGCGCGCCGCCACGCCGCCCGGTCTCGAGCGCCATCGGCTCACCGTCGCGTTCCAGCATCTCTTCCGCGCGTTCGCGCGCGAGGCGCCGGTGCTCGTCGTGCTCGAGGACCTGCACTGGGCCGACGAGACGAGCCTCGAGCTGCTCCTGCACCTCGCCCGGGAGCTGCGTGACGCGCGCGTGCTCATCCTCGCGACGTATCGAAGCGACGAGATGCACCGCCGCCATCCCTTCCTCCGCACGCTCGCCGGGCTCCAGCGCGAGCGCCTCGTCACGGAGATCCAGCTGAAGCGGCTCACCCCCGACGAGACCCGTGAGCTCATCCGCGCGACCTTCGCCGCGCGCGATCCGGATGTGAAGGTCTCCGAGGAGTTCCGCGACGCGGTCTATGCGCGCTCCGAGGGCAACCCCTTCTTCACCGAGGAGCTGCTGAAGGCGATCGTCGATTCGGGCGGCGTGTTCTGGAGAGAGGGCGATGGCTGGGCGCGCAAGCCGATCGACCAGATCGCGATCCCCGGCTCGATCCGCGAGGCGGTCCGGGCGCGCGTCGAGGAGCTGTCGACGGAGGCCCGCGACACGCTCTCCGCCGCCGCGGTCATCGGGCACCGCTTCGCCTTCGAGCGGCTGCGCGATGTGACCGGCGTCGACGAGCGCGCGCTCGAGACCCGCATTCGCGAGTTCATCGAGCTGCAGCTGGTGACTGACGCGAGCGGAGGCGACGAGGAGCACGCCTTCCGCCACGCGCTCACGCGCGAGGTCGTGTACGACGACCTCCTGGTGCGCGAGCGCAAGCGACTTCATCGGGCGGTCGCCGATGCCCTCGAACGCGATCCGGCCGCGGAGCCGTCGCTCCTCGCGCACCATCTGCTCGCCGCCGGCGAGCAGGACCGCGCGGTGCCGAAGCTGCTCGAGGCCGCCGGTCGCGCCGCACGCGCCGATGCGCCGCGTGATGCCGCCGCGCATTACGAGCGCGCGATTGAGATCGGCGTCCCCGACGACCAGCTTCCGGCCATACTCGAGCAGCTGGCGGAGACGTACCAGCACTTCGACGAGGCACGCTCGTTGAAGGCGGCGATGGAGGCCGCCGCGGCGTTCCAGCAGCGCGGCGATCGGCGCGGTCGATCCCGCGCGCTGCGCCTTGCGAGCCGCCAGCACTGGCTGCGTCGCGAGGGCGAGCCCGCGGCGCTCGCCGCGCGGCAGGCGATCGAGGTGCTCGAGGGCGAGGAGTGCGTCGAGCTCGCCCGCGCCCTCGCGCACCTCTCGGGGCTGCACTTGACGTCTGGTCACCGTGTGGAGTCGATCGAGACCGCGGATCGGGCGATCGCCCTCGCCGAGCGCTTCAACGACCCCTTCGCGCTCGCCAACGCCCTCGTCTCCAAGGGCAGCTCGACGATCGGCGGTGGTGACGCCGCGACGGCCGTCGCGCTCATCGATCGCGGACGCTTGGTGGCGCTCGAGGCCGGTCTCGTGACGACGGCGGCACGCGCGTGGAACAACCAGTCGCTGTTCCTGGGCTTCGTCGGCTGGAGCCACGAGCGGCAGCTCGCCTTCGTTCGGGAAGGCATCGCCTACGCGCGGTCCCATGGACAGGAGCGCAGCACGGTCGCGTGGCTCCAGCGCGGTGAGGCCCACCTGCTGGCGGAGAGCGGCGACCTCGAGGGCGCCGTTCGCGCCTGGGAAGCGGTGCGTCAGGGGAGCGAATACCTGGGTCGCGCCGGACAGACCATGTGCGTGCTGGCGCTCGAAGGGCCGCAGGCCTCAAGGCCCGCCGCGCTCGAGGAGCTCGCGCGTGCCGAGCGCGGCGACCCGCAGCAGTACGTGCCGATCACGGGCATGGCCGTGCTGGTGCTCGCGTTCGGTGGCGAGACGGACGAAGCGCGGCACAAGGCCGAGGCGATGCGCGATCGTTGCCGGGACGCTGGCGTGGCTGAGCAGGTCGGCGGCCCGTGGCATGTGCTCATGGCGTGCGTCGCGCTCGCCACGGGTGTGAGCGAGCTCGTGGACGTCATCAGCGCGGACGATCGGGCGCCCACCCCGCGAGCGCGCGACCTGCGCGTCGCCGCCGTGGACGCCGCCACCGCGCTCCAGTCCGGCGACCGTGCGACGGCCGGCACGGCGCTCGGGCGCTACTGGGAGATCGCGCGCGAGCTCGGGACACGCGACTTCACCGCTGCCCAGCTGGTCGTCTACTCCGCCATCGTGGCGGGCGTCGAGACCGTGGCGCAGGTGCCGGAATGGCGCACGCCGCTGCGGCTCACGCGCGAATTCGCGACGAAGGCGAAGGCGCGCTGGTGGCTCGCGCAGCTGCCCGAGTGATCCGTCGCCGCAGATAGTCACGTTGCCGGCAGCC
>DATCPC010000043.1:0-23525 GCA_036564355.1 Gemmatimonadaceae bacterium
GCCGACGAAGGCCATGCCCGCGACCACCTTCGAATCGATAGGAAGCAGTGGTCGGCCGCCTCCCTTTCCTCGGCCTTCGCCAACGATTTTGGTCCGGCCGTTCGCGTTCGTGGTCACCGATGTCGAGTTTCGCGCCGCGCTCTTAGTGAATCACCTCCGGTTTCTGAGGGCGTGATTCCGCAACAGGCCCATGACACTGCGGGCGGATCTCCGCTGTATGCACTTTACGTTCACGAGCTACAGCGACGACGCAAGCTTGTCCGCGACCATGAGCAAGAGGAAGACGCGAAGCTCAACGATCCGTCGCAAGCGGAGCCACCCGATTCGCCGTGACTACAATCATCGGTTACGGTGAAGACAGCTGCCGTGTACCTTTTGTAGGCGAAGTGGCACCGCTCCAGCGACGTTCGCGGTCGGCACCTCGAGTTGGTCGAGCGTCAGCTCCTGCGACATGAGATTTTCGCCACGTACCTAAATCGATGGCGAGAGGCCACGCGCCAAGACAGAGACTCCTGGGGCGCCTTCGTGCGCCATGCGCGACCGCAGTTCGACGCCGCTCATTGCGGCTTTCAACTCGTCTACAGCGAGACGTCCACGCGTAACGTACGACCCTCTCGCGGGCGGCGAGTTCGTCGACAGGCGCATTCCAGTAAGGTAACTGACGCGCCGAATGCGGCTCCTAGCCCCATGAAATGCCACGATGAGCGAAAGTGAAGAGCGCCTCCCGGCGCTTGGGGGGCAGCGTCGCGAGTCACGAGATATTGCCTTGCCTGGCGTTTCGCCGCTGCCTTTACTATTTGTCTCGCTTCGTTGTGTCGCGCGGGGTCATTGAGGACATCTTCGCGACCGCCAACGCCTTCGGCGTCCAGAAGTCCGGGTCGCGCGCGGCGAACTCCGTGGGCGGGTAGCTCATCTTGGGGCTCAACGCGAAGAGGTTCGACTCCACGTTCACGTACGAATCGGCCGCGATCTTATTCAGCGCCTTCCAATTCTCCGCACCCATGGCCTCCCCGAACGCCTTGTCCTGCGCGGGGTGCTGATCCATCTCTTCGAGCGACTTCGCCGGAATGAACACCAGGTAGACCGGACCCGGCATGCCGAAATCCACGCGATACGTGGCCCAGGCGGCGGGCAGATCCTTGGCTTTCTCATACGCGGTGCGGAACATCTTCGCCGCCTGCATGAAGTCGCTCTCATGGCCGGGGCGTACCCGGAAGGTGAGAACCTGGAAGTAGCGCATCGTGGGCATGTCAACGTGCGGCTTGTAACTCAGGCTGTCGATATACGTGGCTACGACGCCGCGTGTATTCGAGAGTAGCTCTCCGTCCCGGGCGCTGAGCTGATCGAGCTGGGCCGTGAGCGCGGTCGCCTTCTCGGAGTTCTGGTTGTCCTGCTCCCAGGCCGCCATCGAAGGGTAGCCGATGAGGAACCACGCCTCGCTCGGACCGGACATCGACGTCATCGCTAGATAGTGTGTGGGCCACTTCGCCTTGGCAAAGGCGCGGGGCCAGCCGGCCTCGACCTTCGCGTGCGCGGCCCCTTTCCCAGGTTTGACCTCCTCGCGGATGATCTGCACGACCTTCGGCGGGCCGCCGCCCTCCCCCGGCGACTGCGCCGGCAGAGTGGCGATGCTTACGAGTGACAGCGAGAGCGCGTAAACCAGAGTGGGAGTCTTCGTCATGGTCGCCCACCTCCCGGAGGGCCGTGGCTGACGGCGACAGCGGCATGCGCCGTCGCGCGCATTATCAAGGACATTGGTGGCTCCTGAAGCAAGTTTCGAATCTGTTGTTTCGCCACAAGTTCGGCAAGTACGCCGGATTTCTTGGATATCTCTAATTCAATATTCGGTGTCCTAGATTCCGGTGAGCTCATGAGATTGCAAAGGAGCAATACGCGCTTGCACTCGTCG
The DNA here is from genome assembly GCA_036564355.1 of Gemmatimonadaceae bacterium. Lineage (GTDB taxonomy): Bacteria > Gemmatimonadota > Gemmatimonadetes > Gemmatimonadales > Gemmatimonadaceae > FEN-1250. The sequence continues at coordinate 1,910 of DATCPC010000043.1, forward strand.
CCATTCATAACGCTTTGTACTGCACCAAGCGGCGAGCGATTCTGGCGCTGCCAGCCGAATCATCAGCGTCGTAGGGGCCGGAGTTCCGGATGCGATGCTCGCATTGTCCACGTCTCGCACGCTTGCGCGCGAGCGTTCTCAAGGAGCACAAATGAATACGATTATCTCGGGCACGGAATGCTGCGAGACCTTGGCCTTTAGCGCGATTAGCGCGGATTCTCGATGCTCGACAAGAGCTCACTCTCAGGCAGTCGAGTCCAATCGTAGGGATAGGGCCACACGCGCCTGCAGATACTCACGCAGCCGAAGATCAGACAGGTCGGCCCTTTCGCCTCGGGTACCTCCCGCGCGCTCGCTTCGCCCACGTGGCTAGGCGTTCCTTCGTCGGCGCGAACGAAACGCTTCGCCGCAATCTCCAACTTCGGTTGTCCCCCCGAATGGTGGCTGTCCGAGCCCTCCCCACCGCGCGGCACCGCCACGCTGGGGACACTCGAACACTACCCTGCAAGATCGCCGAGCTCGCGTAGTAGTAAGTCGGGAGGAAACTCGGGAACTATGGGGCAGAAAGACGCAATTTGCTGACGTATGCTGGCGGCTCCTGACGCTGTACACCTTCTATTCGCCCGGCGTGGTATCCGACTCTGGAGCAGGAGAGTCCTGGTTCGATCCCAGGAGGGGCAACTCACTCCCGCGCTTGGGCTTATGCTTGGGCGCGCGAGTCGTGTCCGAGAGGCATCGCGCGATGGACCGGTCGTCCGCCGACCGCTACTCCTCGGCGGCCGACTTCGCCGCAGCGCTGACGGTAGATCCGGTCGCGTCTCCCTCACGACGGCGATTTTCCTGGCGCACTCCGGGAAAAGTCGCGCTAGGCGTAGTCGCCTGTCTCCACGACCGATGGCTTCCATGCCGGCCGACCGCGATCGTTCGTCGAAGGCCCATTCGTTTCGACCTTGGCCTCTGGAACCACGACATCGCCCCCGACGGCCGGTTGCTGGTCCTCCCGAGCAACCCGGAGCAAAAAGCCAGAACGCTCGGCGTGATCACCTGCTTCTCGAGCGCGATCGAGCGCGTTTCTCCGGCGCGGCCGGTCGGACAGTAACGCGAGTCATCTCCCGATAGAGAGCGCCGAAACGAGATTCCGCGACGCGTTCCGGAATCGTGTCCGGCGCCCACGGTAACTCGCGAGTCAGCGAACTCGGCATTCGATGTGCATTGGCGTATTCGAAGCGAGTCGCGGTGCGCGCGATGAGGAAGCGATTGTGCCTCGAGTCCGCGTGCGGATGCGGCCAAGGGGATAGCCCGTTCACCGAGGTGCTCGATGCGTGGTCAATTCGTGGGAATGTGCACGGCTCTCCTGGCATTCGGCTGTTCGAGCCTCGGCGGAGCGGGAGCGGCGCCCGAGACTCCTCCCGCCACGAGCCAGGCGCCAGTGAGTCCGTGGACGGTGAAGACGAGCTACGTCCTCGACGTCTGGCTCCATGGCTACGCCATGGTGCAGCGAGACACCTCACAGGTCCCGTACTTTCGGCGCGGCTATCGCGATCTGATAGCGGCGGCGAAGAGCAACCGTCGAATCACCACGCAGCTCGATGCGAATGCGGACCAGCTGCAGCGCGGGCTCGCGGCAAATCCGGCGCTCGTCTCCGGCCAATTCCTCGCGCTTCAAGAGCGGACCTGGGTAGAAATGCAGAGTGACATTGCTGCCTTCCTCGAAGCGAATGGCGACCCAGCCGCGGCCCGAGATTCGACGATGCGCCCGGCGATCGCTGCCTACGCACAGACCTATCGCAGTAGCGCCGACCGTGAGTGGCTGCGACTGTTCGCGCGCTCACTCGCCGACGAGCACTCGCGTTTCTACCAGCAGTACTGGAACGATCGCCAGCAGGCGCTTCGTCCCGTGCTCGCCTCGGTGGATTCGCTCTTCACGCATCGCTACCTCGCGATGCTTCGTGGCTACCTGAACAACTCGCAGCTCGAGAGAGGCGAGATGGTGTTGTCCCTTCCGCTCGATGGCGAAGGACGCACCATTTCTACGGCGGATCAGCATTCCGTTTCTGTCGTCTTCCCGGCGAGCGTTGATTCTTCCATGGAGGCGATCTACACCTTCGTCCACGAGGTCGCTGTTACAGCGACGGGGCTGGCGGTAGCCGACAACACGACGCCCACGGAGAAGCAGCGAGGAATTGCCGCCCAATACGAAAGCCCGGCCGCCGTGCGCGGCGGCGCGATGCTCCTGCGCCGCGCGATTCCTGATCTGGTCACCGGCTACGAGCGATACTATCTCAGGGCGGCGCGTGCGCGCAGCACGGGATCTGATGTAGAGGGCGAGTTCGTGCGCACGTTTCCGCTCTCACCCACCATGCTCGACGCGGTCGAGAAGCAGATCAACCGTCTGCTCTCGACAATTTGAGCAGTGGCCGGAAGTCGCTCTCGCGTAGTAAAAACCAACTAACCGCTTTCGCGGGTCCTTGAGCACGCGCCTGAAATCGAGGAGTCAGCCGGCGGGAGCCATCAACCGTTCGACCGGTGGGTAGCCGAACAGCGGTGATTTCCGTTGAATGCACGATGGTTGCACGTGGGGCCGCTCTCGGGTGCGCTGTCGATACCTGAGCTTCGAGTGCCGTACTGCTCAGCAGCGCCGCTCCGAGCAAGCGTTATATCCGACACTGGAAGAGGAGAGTCCTGGTTCGATCCCAAGAGGGGCAACTCCCTCGCGCGTTTGGGCTTACGCCTCGGCGCGCGTGGTGCACAGGGGGGCGAGGCCTGTGAATGGCACGAGTGCTCACGGCTTCGGTGAAGCCCGCCGAGGCCCCAGGAGATAGAGAACTGACGCGACTACCAGCACACCTGACACCGCGAGAAACTCCACCGCGCGGGCGCTGGAGAGTAGCCACACGACCACCGCGCACGCGAGGAGCGGGACGATCGGCCCACCGGCGATGAGGAACGGTGCGCCATCTGCTCGCACATCGCGTCGGCGGAGCTCCAACACCCCAAGGCAGCACGCGAAGTCGACGAGAAGTATGCCGACCGCCGAGAGCACGGCGAGCACGCGAAAGGATCCGCTCAGCGCCACCGCGCAAGACGCTGCGGCGTACGCAATGATGGCGATGTGCGGCGTGCGGAAGCGCGGGTGGACCGCGCCGAGCCGCGCGGGAAGAAGTCCGTGGCGGCCGAAGGCGAAGAGCAGGCGCGGACTCGCCAGCATGTCGCCGCTCACGTACCCCAGCGCGGAGACGATTGCAGCGACGAGGATGAGTGTGCGACCCGGGCTCCCGAGCGCGCGCTCGGCGACGGCGCCGAGAGGTGCATCGGTGGTGGTGGCGAGGGCCGGACCGAGAACGCCCTGGCTGACAACCTGCAGCCCTGCGTAGAGCAACGCCACCGCACTCAAGCTGAGAAGCAGGGCGCGTGGCACCGTGCGGGCAGGGTTCCTCACCTCACCGCTCGACGTGAGCGGGCCCTCCACGCCGGTAAATGCGAACATCAGCACTAGCGACGCGCGGCCGATGTCGCCGAGTGGCGGAAGACCTGCCCATCTCAGGTATGCGGGATGCAAGACGAACATCCCAGCGACGACAAGCAGCGCGAGCGGAACGAGCTTCCCAACCGTGAGGAACTCCATGAGTCGCGCCCCAGCGCGAACACCCCGTACGTTGACGATCGCCAGAGCTGTGTAGAGCAGAATGAGCAGGGTGGCGCGCGAGGCGGCTGCGCCGCCGCCCGGCAGGAGTGCGCTCAGCGAGCCGACGAAGATCGTGGCGACGGCGGCACTCGCAACCATCTCGGCGCATCCTAGCAGAAGGCCCGCCGAGAAGCCGACGTATTGCCCAAATGCTGCTTTCACATACGCGTACGCACCGCCGCTCACATGCACACGGCTGCCGACCTCCGCGAAACAGAATCCGAAGAGAGCGACTAGAGCGGCACAAACGACGTACGCGACCACCGCCGCAGGGCCGAGAATTGCGGCAACCGCTGCGGGAAGCACGAAGATTCCGGATCCAACGATTGTGTTTACGATTGTTCGCGGCGAGCGCGCGCACTCCAAGCGCGCGCTCGAGCGTCGGCCCGTCCGGTGGAGCGGCAGGAGATCCGACCGGGGGCGCGTGCATGCGGCAATGTATGCTTTCGCGAGAAGCGTCCGCCACCGCCCCGCTAGCAGGTCATCTCGCGGCTACAGGGACAACCCGTTGCTGCTGAACGTGGTGGCGCAAGGAGAGAAGTGAAGGGCCTCGGCAGCAGTCTAGACCGGTACGCAAAGTGCGCTGAGCCAGTCATGCAGCTCTTTGAGTGAAGGCACGCCTTGCACACCATTCCCACCGGAGCCGACACAATGAGACGCATTTACGCGATCATGAGCACGTTTGCCGTTTGCGCGATTGCAGCCTGTTCCGACGCCACTGCTCCGACGCCGGTCCCACGGACGGTGCAAGTCACAGCAACGGGGTCCTTCGGCCCCTCGGGAACGGTCACCGTCACGAACATCTCGGGATCGAATTCGACACTGTCGGCAGACTTGATCGGATTTGACGCGAGCTCGTCGCACTCGGTCGCGATCGTCGAAGGCACGTGCAGCGCACCTGGCGCAACGACCGTGACACTCGCGAACATCGACGCGAGCAGCTCCGGCCAAGCGACCATTTCGTCTACCTCGGTATCCGATGTTGCGGTCTCCGCAGGTCACGCCATCGTTTTCTATCAGAGCACCAGTAGCACCGGTGCGATCATCGCCTGCGGCGATTTTACCTGACGGTTTGGAGAACAACTAACGGCCCGACATCACGGTAGGTGGTGTAGGGCCTCCGGCATCCGGTGAGTTCGACGTCAAGGACGCAGCCATCGGTTCCGGCATCTGAGTTGCCTCGGGGGTCACTCTCGGTCTCGTCGTGTGCTAGGCACAGGATGTCGGGCGGGCACTCCTCGGAACTTGGATGTCCGTTCGAGGCAGCCGTCTCCGGGATCGCACTCGGACTCGTGGGAGTCGCCGTGGGCGGAATCATTGGGCTGTCGGATAACACCGAAAGCTGGGATCGACTTTATCCGCGCGAGACCGGGATGGTGCCTCTCGTCACGCCAGGCGGACATGGTCGCGTGTCGGTCGGCGTCGCGCTCCCGTTCGAGGTGTCCGAGCAATTCGACCTGTCCGATCGATAACGTCGCTCCTGCGCGCGGCTGATCCCGCCACCACGAATTCGACGCGCCGAATCGCTCAGGCCATGGCAGAACGCCGGCATTAGACTATGCTCAGTAAGCGGATGTAGTTGCCGCGGCAGCGCAGGAGCTGGTGGTGGTGAAAGAAATTGAGTTTCCCGACCTTACGTTCTCGAGGTTGCAGGACGCGGTCGCGGATGTCATGGTCGCACGAGATTCGGTGGCGGACATCTTTCTCGAAGAATTTGAGCGCGGTGTTTTCTCTCACGCCCTCAGGTTGCGTGTGAGGAACTTGCTCGACGCGCGCGAGCGACTCGATGACGCGGTGCTGGCCTACGGCGAGATCTACGATCACAGGAAGAGCAAGTAATTCGCCCACCCGCCGCACTCGTATCGAGAGGATGCCGTGGTGACATCCGGAGTGGCACACCCGTTGGGACGGGTGCTGCATCGGTGAACCACTAGTCCCTGCGCGTCACGGCGCCGCCGACCCCACCACCACAATCTCTACGCGCCGATTCGCTTTGCGACCCACGATCGTCGCGTTCGTCGAGACCGGCTGCGCATGTCCCATCGCCCTCGACTCCACCCGTCCCGCATCGAGCCCTCCCGCTATCAGCGCGTCCCGCACCGCGATCGCACGCGCGTCCGCGAGCGCGTCGCCCTTCTCCGAGCGCGCCGTCGAATCCGAGTGTCCTTCGACTACGATGTGGTAGTTCGGATACGACGCGACTACCGGCGTCAGCTTGCCCAGGTCGCGCGTCGCGATTTTCGTGAGCGTCTTCGGCCCGTTCGCCGTTGTGCCGTTCACGAAGGACGCATCGCCGACAGTCACCACGAGCCCGCGTGGTGACAGCGTCGGCGTGCGCAGCGTCAGCGCAGTGCGGCTGAGATCCGATACCTGCGCGCTCAGCTGCGTCCGTGCCTCCACGTCCGCGCGCAGCGAATCCCTCGTGCGCGACGCCGAAGCCGCCGCGCTCCGCAGCGAGTCGATCTGTTTCGCCGAGATCGCCGCCAAGGTCTGCACGGAGTCACGCTGGCGCTGTGTCTGCGCGGCCGAGCGCCGCAGCGAATCGAGGCGCAGATTCGCCACCTCCGACAGCCGGCGCAGCGAGTCCGACCGCTGACGCTCGGCCGCCGTCTCGCTCAGCGACGCGCGCACGGATGCCGCGCGCATCGAGTCCGCAATCTGCGACGCCAGCGCCGCCGACCTCAGGATCGAATCCGCACGCAGTTTGTTCAGCGCGCTCGCCTGCTCGAGCACCGCCTGCGTGATCCGCAGCGAATCCGCGGTGCGCGCCGAGACATCCGAGACCGCCCGCACCGAGTCGCGCACTCGCAGTGAGTCGCGCACGTACGCGCTTCGCCCCACGAGTCGCCGCAGCGAATCCGATTCCTGCATCGCCACTCTGGCCGCGCGCTGCAGAGAGTCCGTGCGCAACCGCTCGCTCTCCGTTTCGGCCCGCGATGCCTGCTGGCTCGCGTAGCGAATCGAATCGACCTGACGCTGCGCACGTTCCGCGACGGCGCGCAGTGAGTCGGTCTGGCGGCTGGAGGACGACCGCACCTCGTTCGCGGCGGCCTGCGCGATGCGCAGCGAGTCCTGCTGCCTCACGGCCTGCGCCTGCATCGCCCGCGCGGAGTCCAGCTGCCGCGCGCTCAGCTCCTGTGCGCTCGCCGCCGCAGCCCTGAGCGAATCGAGCTGCAGCCGCAGCGAATCCGCTTGCGTGACCGTCAGCAGATTCTGAGCGCGCAGATCGACGACCTCCGCATGCGACAGCTGATTCTGTCTGAAGAGCTCATCGCGCTGCCGCTGCGACAACGCCACCAGCTGCGTGAGGCGATACGCGTGCAGGCTGTCGGCAACCTGGCGGTCGTGAATGCGATCGTTCGCGGCATTCGCAGCCTGCGCGTCGTGTAGCGCCTGCGTCGCCATCGCATCGCTCGTCGCCTTGTCGTGTCCCTTGGCTAGCGCGGAATCGGCCGCGTCGATCGACGCACGCGCGCGCGCCATCTCGAGCGAGGCGCGGTCCGAGCCACCATTGGAGGCCGCTGACGCATAGATGCTCTTGGCCTGATCGAGCGACGCATTCTGCGCATGCGCGCGACCGGCGAAGATAGCGAGAAGCAGAAGTGCGCAGACGGCCGAAACCCGACGCTCTAACATGGTCTACCTCGAAAGGCTGAACGTACAAGTTAATACGCAACTTTCTGTAACGGTCGCGTAATGCGCACTGAATACCTTTTTCGCACTTGCGAATGCTGCTTCCGAAACGTACGAATAATGGGTGTCAGTTCGGGTACTTTGTGCGGACATCCCAGTCCGCGCAGCTACGCCGCGGCGCCTGCGAGTGAGGGTATTATGGAGTCGAAATCCGCAGATGAGTCACCCCGCGATGCATACGCAGGGGAAGGCACGTCTGGAAGCGAGAATCGCCGTCTGCGCGCGAGTCTGCAAACCGTCTTCCATGACGCGCGGCTCCAATATGCCGATGGACCCTCGGCCGAACGTTCCAATGATCTGCGGGTCGCCCTGCGCCAGGTGTGTACGGAAGCGCGCCGCGCTGGTCTTCGCGCGGAGGAGCTGCTCGTGATGATCAAGGACGTGTGGTCGGGACTTCCAGCCGGAATCTCGCGACTGCCGTCGGTGCACGGAGACGAACGCCTCAACTACGTGATCTCGACGTGCGTCGACGAGTACTACGCCCCGGTGTCGCGCGACTTCGAGGTTTCGCCATAACGCTCCTCGGGTTCGCGTGAGTGCTGATGTACCGGTCATCATCAACGCCGGCGCCGGGAATCCTCACGTAGCGAAGCGCGCCGACGCGCTCACCGAGCTTTTTCTCGCAGGCGGTCTGACAGTCGATGTGCGCCTCGCATCCAGCGGCGCCGAGCTCGTGAAATTGATGCGCGCGGCTGCTGACGAGCATCCTGCGCTGCTCATCACCGCCGGCGGCGACGGCACCATCAGTACCGCGGCCGGAATGCTCGCCGGCACTCAGACCGTGCTCGGTGTTCTCCCCTTCGGCACGCTCAATCACTTCGCGAAAGACCTCCACATCCCGCTCGAGCTCGAGACGGCCGTCGCGAATATCATCTCCGGCAATGCAATCGCGGTGGATGTGGGCGAAGTAAACGGCCGCGTCTTCATCAACAACTCGAGCCTCGGTCTGTACCCGGACATCGTACGCGATCGCGAGCGCCAGGAAGCGCGACTCGGCCGCGGCAAGTTGCGCTCGCTCGTGTGGGCGTCGCTCGCGGCGTTCCGCCGGTTTCCATTCTTGACGGTGCGCATCGAGGTCGAAGGGACGCAACGCGTGTATGCGACGCCGCTCGTCTTCGTCGGCAACAACGAATACAAGATGGAGGGGTTCAAGATCGGCGAGCGGGATCGCATCGACCGGGGACGCCTGAGCGTCTATATCGTGAAGAGACAGGGTCGGGCGGCGCTCGTGTGGCTTTCCCTGCAGGCGCTGGCCGGCCGGCTCCGCCAGGCGAGGGACTTCGAGGCGCTCGCTACGACCGACTTCGTGATCGACACGCGCCACGCGCGCATTCTCGTCGCGACCGACGGAGAGGTGCAGGCGATGGAGTCGCCGCTCCGCTATCGAACGCGGCCGCGAAGCTTGCGCGTGATCGTTCCGCGTCACGAAGGGTGAGAAAAAACACGGGGGCGGTCAGCAGTGCTGACGGCCCCCATGTCTTGCAACCGACTTCGGTCGGATCAGGTGACCGGTGAACCGCCGCGACACTGATCATCCGGAAGGTTGCACAGCTCGTTTCCGGTTCCACCGTTGACTCCGCAGATGGTAAAGCCATCCGTGGTCCCGTTGAAACCGACTTGCGTTAACTCGCGGAACGTTCCGAACCGTTCCACCTTCGGCTTCTGGTACACCGTGCCTCCATGTCGAAGGTTTTGCCGGACCGCTTGCCCGGTCGAAGTCGGGGCCACCTTGGCCTCTGGGTCAGTTCTAAGAGCGAGGATAATGCCACGCCGCGCGGCGGTCAAGAGAGGCTTTTCGCATATTGATCAGCTCGCTTCCCGATAGCTGTTATTATCGCAAACCTATGGTGACGGCCAGCACAACCGCCGCTGCACCGGTCAGCGCGACCACCGCGATCATACGCCAGCTTTCCCGAATCCATTCGTCAAATCGCACGCCCGAAGCCGCCAGCACCGCCATCATCGCTCCATTCGTCGGCGTCACCAGCTCGCACATTCCGGCCCCGTACTCGTAGGCAAGCACGGCCACCTGCCGCGACATGTGGAGCAGATCGGCGACCGGCGCAAGTACGGGCATCGTCAGCACCGCCTGCCCACTCACGCTCGGCACCGGCACATGGATGGCTGCCTGTGCCAGCATCATCCCCAGCGCGGCCAGCGCCACCGGAAGCCCGGCGAGAGAGGTCGCGACCCCGTTTACCACGGTATCGATGATGAGCCCCCGCTCCATCACAGCTGAGATCGATCTCGCGAAGCCGATGAGCAACGCCGCGTACGCCATCGACCGGAAGCCATCCACGAACGCGTCGGCGGTGCCGGTCACCCCCAGCCCGCCGATCAACCCGACGGCGCATCCCATCGCGAAGAAGAGCGCAGCCTCCTGGTTGAAGTCCCAGTGCAGCTTCGCCACTCCGTAGACAAACATCACAAACGTCAGCAGCACCATGGCGAGCACGACCTTCGCACGCGAGTCGAATTCATGGGCTTCTGTCGCGGCTGCGGCTGGCGCGAGAGCGGCTCTTGTGTGGCGTGCGTACCGCATTGTGCCGAGGATCCAGAGCAACAGAGCGAGAGCAAGAAACGCAATGCGGTAGCTCCCGCCCGACAGCTGCGGGACATCCGAAACCTTCTGCGCGATGAGCACCTGGAACGGGTTCACCGGACTGAACGCCGAGCCCACGGCCGCCGCCCCCAGACTCATCTGGGTGGCTGTGACGTTGTCGAACCCAAGACGCTGCGTGAGCATCAGCAGCGCCGGAATGAGCGCGATGATCTCCTCCTGCATGTTCTCGAATGCGCCGCCGGCCGCGAACGCGATGCACACGATCGGAATCGCGATGATCCCGCGATCGCCGAGGCGGCGGACGAGCCAGTCGATGCCATTGTGCAGCGCACCGGTCTTTTCGACGACGCCGAACGCGCCTCCCACGAGGAAGACGAACGCGATCACCGCCGCCGCATCGATGATCCCATCGGGAATCGCGACGATCGTCTCGAAGGGGCCCACCGGGTGCGCGTCGACATGGTGATAGGTACCGGCAACAGCCACCTTTCGCCCCGCCGCGGGATCGTCGCGCCGGTCGAATTGCCCCGCGGGGAGCAGGTGCGTGAGCGCCGCCGCGACGATCACGCAGGCGACGAGCAGCGTCATCGGGTGCGGGAGTTTCACTTCGCGGCCTTTACCACACCCGCCGCCTCGAGCGCGCGCAGATACTCGCCGACGAGCTCGAGGCTCACCGGACCGAACTCGGCGCTCGCCATGTCGCGGATCTCGCGAGCGCTCCTCTTCCCGTCGACGAGGTTCAGCACTTCGTAGGCGTAGTCGGCTCCTGTGCCGCGCACTCCATCGAACGAGAGCAGACCTGGCGGTGCGCCGCCGTGTGTGTGATCGCCCAGATAGTCGTAGCCGAAGACGATCATCGGCCCGGACACCGCCGGATTGCGGACGTACACCGGCGTTGCGTCGCGGGCACCCTTCTTCGCCGCGCCCGCACCGCCCACGACCGCGGCGAGATGCGTGAAGAACGCGTCGGCGCTGCGTCGCACGCTGTCGGGAACTGCCGCGAAGCCGCCGATCGACTCGAACGCCGCGCGCTCCGACGCGAGATATTCGCGCGTGTAGATCTCCGCCTCGCCCCGCGAAAGTCTCGCGCGCCGCTCGAGCATTTTCGCCGAGCGGCGGAGCGCGGCGCTCTGCATCGTCTCCCAGAGCGCAGGCACGTCGCCCGACTTCATGTTCGCGAGAAAGAGCACACTCGCCGCGCCGATGAAGGCCGCGCGCTGGAGCTTCGTCGGATCGATGTTCGCGGCCACGTCGAAGTTCGTGTGGATGTAGCGATCGGGCCAGTCATCCATGTAGATCGACGGAATACGATAGGAGCCCTCGGTGTACAGCTCGTTGTCGCTCCCCATGCTGAACTCCTCCAGCTCGGCTTGCAGCGGCTCCTTGCCGCCCTCCACCGACACGAGCGGATACCTTCCGCCGATTCCCGCGGCGTACGCGCCCGATTCCTCGTTCACGAAGGCGCCGAACGCGTGACCCACATCGTTCACGAAGGTCGGAAGGCTGAGCGGGCTCCCGTGCACGTGGAAGACAGCCTTGGTCACCTGCGCTCCGCCGACCATGTCCATGTGCACCACCGCCTTGAAGCGCGCGCGCATGGCCGGCTCCGCATTGAAGAGCACCATGGTACACTCCACCTCGCATGGCCACACGAAGCGAATGCTGCGCGACGGACGCGCGATCTTTCCGTCGGCGATGAGCTTCGCGATGGTGCGGCCAACCTCGAGAATCGTCGCGCAGCCGCTCGCGTTGTCGTTGGCGCCGGGGCGCTGATGGTCGAGATGGCAGCTCAGCACGATCTCTTCGGCGCGCAAATCGGAGCCGGGGATGAGCGCGGTGACGGGATTGTACATCGACGCGTGCCGCGCCGCGCGCACGATCGCGTGCATCGTGATGTGCTCGCCCGATGCCAGGCGGCCGCGAAAGCCGTTCGCCTGTTTGGACGACAGCATGAAGGCGAACGTGTGTCGCGCCTCGAACGAGTCGAGATGACCCCAGCGGATGAGATTCACATCCTCCCTCCACCACGCCGTCACCTGATTCGGCATGTCGCTGAGCATTCCCTTCGCGCCATACTTGTCGATCGCAAGTGCCGCGGCGTCGGTGAGAGGCCCCGAGAGGAGTACGAGCTTGCCGCGAACATTCTTGCCGGCGTAGTCTCGATCGGAGCCGCCCACGCCCACGTCGACGAGCTCCGCGGTCACGTCCGCGCTGTCGCTGTCCTCCGCGAGAATCACCGGCTCGTCCTCGAAGCTCGCGACGCGCGCGACAGATGACGTGTGCGCACCATCGACGCGCACCTCCCACAGCTCCGCGAACTCCGGATCCCAGCCGGGCCGCGCCTTCTGCGTGCCGTACATCGTGTAGCCGTCGGCGGGGAACTCGTGCACCTTCACATCCTCCAGGCCGTAAAGCCGCGCCTGACCGGCGACGAACTCCGCCGCCGTGCGAAAGTCCTTCGACGCGCGCATGCGATGCAGCCGCGTGATGTACTCGAGGTTGCGCTTGGCCGACGATCCCGAGAGCTCGTTGGCGAGCGCAGTGCCTGCGGCCTCGGGAATGAGCGGCGGCGTGGCGGCGCTCTTCACGCCGAACGAGAGCGGTGCGACGACCTGGGCGCGCGCCTCGAGCGACGTGCACGCGAGCAGCATGGTGGCAAGCGCGCAACCTGTTCGCAGACTCATTTCGCGGCCCTCACCACTCCCGCCGCCTCGAGCGAGCGCAGGTACTCCGCCACGAGCGCCACATCCACCGGCCCGTATTCCGAGCTCACGGCGTCGCGGATCTCGCGCACGCTTCGCTTCCCGTCCACGAAGTTGAGTACCTCGTAGCCATACTCCTCTCCGTTGCCGCGCAGCCCCTGGTACTCCAGCAGCTTGGGCGGCGCACGTCCCTTCGTGTGATCGGCGAGATAGTCGTAGCCGAACACGACCATCGGGCCGCTCACGGACGCGTTGCGCGCGAAGACGAGCGCGGCGTCACCGCTCGCGCGCTCCGTTGCCGGCGGCGACCCCGTGATCCGCTCCAGCTGCTGAAAGTACGCACCGGCGCTCTGCTTCACGTTGTCCGGGATCGCGGCGAACGACGCGATCGATTCGAACGCCGCGTGCTCCTGCGCCAGAAAGTTGCGCGTGAGCGACGCGGCCTCGGCCCTCGGCAGCGTCGCGCGGCGATCGAGCATCGTCGCCAGGCGGCGCAGCGACGCGTTCTCCATCGCGTCCCACAGTGCCGGCACGTCCGAGGATTTCAGATTCGCGAGAAAGAGCGCGCTCGCCGCGCCGATGAACGCCGCGCGCTGCAGCTTCGTCGGATCGATGTTCGCCGGAACGTCGAAGTTGGTGTGGATGTAGCGGTCCGGCCAATCGTTCAGGTAGATCGCCGGAATCCTCCACGACGCTTCCTGGTACAGCTCGTGATCGCTCCCCATCGAGAACTCCGCGAGATCGCCGAGCTGCGGCTCCTTCCCGCCTTCGCCCGACACCATCGGATACTTCCCGCCCGTTCCCTCGGCGTACATCTGCGATTCGATGTTCATGAAAGTGCCGAAGCGCTGGCCCACATCGCTGACGAACGACGGCAGGCTCGCCGGACCGCGCCCGACGTGGAAGATCGATTTCGTCACGGGGCCGCCGCCAACCATGTCCATGTGAATCACGGCCTTGAAGCGCGCGCGCATCTCCGGCTGCGAATGGAAAAGCGCGAGCGTGCACTCGACCTCGCACGGCCACACGAAGCGAATGCTCCGCGACGGACGCGCGATCTTCCCGTCAGCGATCAGCTTCGAGAGCGTGCGCGCGACCTCGAGGATCGTGGCACAGCCGCTCGCATTGTCGTTCGCGCCGGGTCGCTGGTGATCGAGATGGCAGCTGAGCACGATCTCCTCCGCCTTGCGGTCGCTGCCCGGAATGAGCGCGGTGACCGGGTTGTACGCTGCCACGTGGCGCGACGCGCGTACTATGGCGTGTAACGTCACGTGCTCGCCGGCGGCCAGCCGCTCCTGATAGCCGCGGTACTGCTTGAGCGAGACCATGAACGCGAAGGCGCGGCGTGTCTCGAACGAATCGAGATGCCCCCACCGAATCGCGTTCACATCCTCCCTCGACCATGCGTTCGGCTGGTTCTGCGCCGCGCTCACGACCCCCTTCGCGCCGTACTTGTCAAACGCCAACGGCACCACGCCGCCGGGCGCCTCGGATGTGAGCACGAGCTTGCCGCGCACGTTCTTTCCGGCGTAGTCCTTGTCCGAGGTTCCCGCTCCCACGTCCACCAGCTCGCCAGTCACATCCGCGCTGTCGCTGTCCTCGGCCAGGATCACCGGCTCATCCTCGAAGCTGGCGACGCGCAGCATCGGCGTGACGCGGCTGCCATCGACGTGCACTTCCCAGAGCTCGGCGAATTCCGGATCCCATCCCAGCCGCGCCTTCTGCGTGCCGTACATCGTGTGGCCGTCGGCGGGGAATTCGTGGACGGTCACTTCCTCGAGGCCGTAGCTCTTCGCCTGCGCGGCCACGAAGTCAGCAGCGGTGCGAAATCCCTTCGACGCGCGCATGCGGTGCTGCCGCGTGATGAACTCGAGGTTGCGCTTGGCCGACGCGCCGGACAGCTCGCCCGCGAGCGCTGCAACGGTGGGCTCGGGGAGAAGCGGCACGGTGGAGGCGTGCTGCGCGGCGGCAGCAGACGAAAGGGCGCACGACAGGAGCGCGGCGAGTGAAAAACGGATGCGCATGAGTTGGGAGCGAAGGGTGGGGGAGGCAAGTCAGTCTGCCCCTTGGTGCCGAATGCTGTCAAGGCGACCTGTACCAGCGGCCAGCCGACTCCGCGCGACCCAACACGTGGCCGCAATGATTATCGAACCGTGTAAACCATCCGCGTCCCCCGCGCATCCAAATGTTGAACGGGTGCAGACCAGTCACTCGTCGACCTCCAAACCGCGCTGCGCAAAACCCCATGCAGAATCTTCTTTACGACCAGACATCGCGCGCTCCTCGGCTGCGCAACCAACGCGGTTTCGCCGCGATGGCGGTCTTGATGCTTTCCCTCGGCGTCGGAGCGACCACGGCAGTCTTCAGCATCGTGGACTACGCCATGCCGCCTGCGTCGCCGTACGCGACCTGCGAGACGATGATGGAGGTTCCGGGAGAACAGTCGGGGGATACGATTGAGGTTCTCCCCAGCCGCGAGGAGCTGCGCGACCGCGTATCCAACGCCTACGAGACGAGCTACGAGAGCGCCGGCGATGCGATCGGCGCGCTTCCGGAGATGGCCAGTGGCTTTGGCGAGCGATCTGTCCTCGAGCTGCTCGGCGCCGCGGCAGTCGCGCTCCTCGTGGCATGCACGCGGGGCGCATCCAGGCGCATCACCTCACCACGTGCGTCGCTCATGGCCGCGGCGACGACGGTAGGTGCGCTCGCGTTCGCCACGCTCTCGCTTCGGGCGCTCGGACTTCCCGCGATCGGCGTTCGCGCGGCGACGTTTGCGCTCTGCATCTCCGTGCTCGCCGTGTACTTCGCTCGCGCCGCGCAGAGGAAGGCCGCGGTGCTCGCGATCTAGCATCACGTCCGCCCGGCGTGCGACTCGGCTACGCGTTCCCCATCGTGAGCACGACTCTGAATCGCGCCTTGTTGTCCATCATCAGCTTGTAGCCCTCGGCCGCCTTCTCGAGCGGCAGCTCCTGCACGATCGGCCGCACGCCCGTGAGCGCGCTGAACCTCATGGTGTCCTGTGAATCGATCGACGCGCCGGATGCCCATCCCGCCACCGACTTGCGCCCCCCGATCAGCTGCAACGACGATACGGGGAATGGCTCGGGTGAGATGCCAAGCAGGATCAACTTCCCGTCGATTCCGAGCCCGCCGAGTACCTCGCCCATCGCCGCCGCATTTGTCACCGTCGTGATGATGACCTTCGCGCCGCCGAGCTTGGCGAGCGCCTCACCCGCATTTTCCGCGGTACTGTCGATGTACGTGTGCGCCCCGAGCTTCTTGGCCAGGGCAGCCTTGTCCGCACCGCGTGCGATGGCGACCGTGTGAAAGCCCATGCGTGCCGCGAACTGCACGCCGAGATGACCGAGCCCGCCGATCCCGTGCACTCCGACCAGATCGCCGGGGCGCGCGCCGCTGTGCCGCAGCGAGTTGAACGTCGTGACGCCGGCACACATGAGCGGTCCCGCGTCCACGAACGAGAGCTCGTCGGGGATGTGCGCAAGCGCCTCCGAGGGCACCACCATGTACTCCGCATAGCCGCCGTCCCACGAGATGCCCGACACCTGCGGGTTGATCAGGCAGCTGAGGAAATCACCGCGCCGGCACGAATCACAGTAGCCGCAGCTGCCTCCGTACCATCCGATGCCGACGCGATCGCCGGCCTTCCAGCCGAGCACGCCGGACCCGATCGCGCTCACGACGCCCGCCGCCTCGTGTCCCGGCACGCGAGGATAATTGATGCCGGGCCAGTGTCCCTCCACAGTCAACGAATCGCTGTGGCAGATGCCGCAGGCGTGCACCTTCACCAGCACCTGCCCCGGCCCGGGAGCAGGGATCTCCTTTTCGACGAGCTCCAGTGGGCCGCCGGCCTTCGCCACCTGCATCGCGCGCATCTTCGCCATACCCACCCCTGTTCTCCGTTTCGACCTTCGGCGCTACCACCATCGGTAATCGCCTTCGAATCGGGTGAACGCGCGATCGCTATCGAATGATCCCGGGATAGAGTCGCGCGCCCAGCGCGATGAGCGCGATGAAGACCACCGCGAGCACAGCGAAGTCGACCGGGAGCCCAACGGGGCTCGTACCGCCCTGAACCATGAGCGCGCGCAGCGCATTCACGAGATAGGTGAGCGGGTTGACGCGCGCGATCAGCTGCAGCCCGTGCGGCATCATGCTGAGCGGATAGATCGCGTTGCTCGCGAAGAAGAGTGGCATCGTGAGCACCTGCCCGATCCCCATGAAGCGCTCGCGCGTTTTCACGAGACATGCGATGACGAACGAGAATGTCGAGAAGAGCGCGGCGCCGAGGAGCACGGCGAGGATCAGCCCCGCAATGCTCATCGGGTCGAGGCGCAGCGGCACATCGAGAAAGTAGGCGAGCACCATGATGATGACGCCCTGCGTGAGCGCGCGCACTCCGGCCGACACCGCCTTCCCGAGCACGAGCGAAGCGCGCGGCGATGGGCTCACGAGCAGCTTCTGCACGATGCCGAGGTCGCGCTCCCAGATCACCGCGATGCCGTAGAAGATCGCGGAGAAGAGCACGCTCTGCGCGAGCACGCCGGGCGCCATGAAGGCGAGATAGCTCAGCGGGCCGGTGGGAATCGCGCGCGTGCGTGTGAACACCTGGCCGAACACGAGCAGCCACAGCGTCGGCTGCACCGCGCGCGTGAGAATCTCCGCCGGATCGCGCGCCACTTTGCGCAGCTCGACCTCGGCGATCGCCGCCGCATCGCGGAAGAACGCTCCGATGGTCGCGAGCGCCCCTCCAGTCGCGGCCCGGCTAGCCGAGCCGGCTGGCGGTGCGGCGTGCGCTGCGGACGTCACGATATTTCCCTCCCTCGTCGATGATTCCGGCGCCGAAGTGCGCGAAGACTTCGTCGAGCGATGCATTCGGACCAACCTGATGCTTCAGCTCATCGGGCGATCCCTCGGCCGCGACGCGTCCCGACTGCATGATCGCGAGCCGGTCGCACAGCTCGCCCGCTTCCTCCATGTCGTGCGTCGTGATGAGCACCGTCATGTCGCACCGCGCGCGCGACTCGAGCAAGCGCTCCCACACCGAGTGACGCGCCACGGGGTCGAGGCCGATCGTCGGCTCGTCGAGGAAGAGCACGGCGGGGCGGTGGAGCATCGCCTGGGCGAGCTCCAGCCGGCGCACCATCCCGCCCGAATACGTGCGCACCAGCGCGCGCGCGGAGTTGAGCAGCCCCATGAATCCGAGCGCATCGTCGATGCGCTCGGCGCGCTCGCCGCGCGGAATTCCGTACAGCGCGCGCGGATCCCGCGCTCGGCTCCAGCAGCGTCGTGAGAATCTTGATCGTGGTCGACTTGCCGGCGCCGTTCGGCCCGAGCAGGCCGAAGATCGATCCGCGCACGATGGCGAGATCGATCGCGTCCACGGCCACGAGCGAGTCGAACCGGCGCGTGAGGGCCGTGGCCTGTACTGCGAGATCTGCGCTGGGAGCGGGGAGGTTGTCCACTGCTGTGCGATGGGTCGCGGAACGGTGACCGCTCGCTCAGCCGTGGTCCTTCTTCTGCGGCTCGTGCGGACGCCCGTCCTCGCCCTTCTCTGGCTCGGGCGCTGACGGTATTTCCTCCTCGGCCTTGGCTCGCTGCCTGGCGATCTCGGCGTTGCTCTTCTGTCCCTGCTGTCCCTCGATGTGATCGTGGCCGCTATGCGGGTCATGACGCTGCTTCGACATATCGCACCTGTCAGAAATGAGATTCGTTACGTTGATTCGTACGCAAGAACGAGCCCGCCGACCTGACGCGGCGGGCGCTGTCCTTCTCCGGAATGCGAGAGTCGAGACGATGAGTGGCGAACAGGAACTGAAGGGGCCGGACCTCGCCGCCGGCGTGCCGGTGTCCAGCATTCCCGAGGGCGGGATGCTCGCGGGACACGCGCAGGGGCAGGCGGTACTCCTCGCGCGGCGCGGCAGCGAGATCTTTGCGATCGGCGCGACCTGCACGCACTACAGCGGCCCGCTCGGCGAAGGTCTCGTGGTGGGCGAGACGGTGCGCTGCCCATGGCACCACGCGTGCTTCAGCCTTCGCACCGGCGAGGCGCTCAAGGCTCCCGCGCTGAGCCCCGTGTCGCGCTGGGAGACGGAGCGCCGCGGAGATGTCGTGGTGGTCACGAAGGAGATCAAGGCCCACGATGGTTCCACGCCCATCGAACCATCTTCGCCAATCGCGACGGATGTTAAACGCGTGGTGATCGTCGGCGCCGGAGTGGCGGGCAACGCCGCGGCCGAGATGCTGCGACGCAAGGGCTTCGCGGGATCCATTGCGATGCTCGGTGCCGACCCCGCGGGTCCGTACGATCGGCCGAACCTCTCGAAGGACTATCTCGCGGGCACGGCGCAGGAGGATTGGCTCCCGTTGCATTCGCCTGGATTCTACAAGCGGCACGACATCGAGCTGCTCACCTCCACGACGGTCAAAGCCGTGGACACGTCGGCGAAGCGCCTGACGCTCGAGAACGGCGCCACGCGCGACTACCACCGCCTGTTGCTCTGCACCGGCGCCGACCCGATTCAGCTGATGGTACCGGGCGCGGACCGAAAGCACGTGTTCTATCTGCGCACGCTGGCCGATAGCCGCGCGATCATCGCCGCCGCCGCCTCCGCGAAGCGCGCGGTGGTCATCGGCGCGAGCTTCATCGGGCTCGAGGCGGCGGCATCGCTGCGCACGCGCGGGCTCGAGGTGCACGTCGTCGCGCCGGACGCGGTGCCGTTGGTCAAGGTGTTCGGCGAGAAGCTCGGCGCGCACATCAAGGCGCTCCACGAAGAGAAGGGGGTCAAGTTCTCGCTGCAGAAGTCCGTCACCGCGATCGGCGCGGCCGACGTGACGCTCGATGACGGCTCGACCATCGCGGCGGACCTGGTCGTCATCGGGATCGGCGTACGGCCGAGCCTCGATCTCGCGAAGCAGATGGGGCTGCAGGTCGACAATGGGGTCGTCGTGAACGAGTTCCTCGAGTCGAGCGTCGCCGGCGTGTACGCCGCGGGCGACATCGCGTCGTTCCCATATCGTACCGGCGATCGCATTCGCGTCGAGCACTTCGTCGTCGCCGAGTGCCAGGGACAGTACGCCGCGCGGAACATGCTCGGCGCGCGCCAGCGGTACGACGACATTCCGTTTTTCTGGAGCGCGCACTTCGGCACGGAGATCAGGTACGTCGGTCACGCGTCGAAGTTCGAGCAAGCCGTCGTTGGCGGCGAGATCGAGAAGGGCGATGCGATCGTCGCCTACAGGGAAAACGGAAAGACTGTCGCATTCGCATCGCTGGGGCGAGATCTCGCGTGTCTGCGCGCCGAGCACGCGCTCGAGGTCGGCGATGCGAAGACGATGAACGAGCTCACGGCGAAGTAGCGAGCGGAGTTGGCGGAACGCCGTTCGCTAACCGTGTAGGGCGCGACGCAGCTCCGCGGTGAGTGCCGCGCTTTCATCCGGGCGCCCGTGGTGGGCGGGGCTCGACGCGAGCAGGCATCCCGCGCATGAACGCCGCGCTCCACACTGCCGCACACGCAATGCCAGCGAGCGCGCCCCCGAGCACGTCCGTGGGCCAATGGGCGCCGAGGTAGACCCGAGCGACCGACGCGAGCAGGATGAAGATCGCGACGACACCGAGAGCAACGACGCGCGTGGCGCGCGAGCGAATCGTCCAGCACAGCATCAGTGTGCCGAGTCCGAAGATCACGACCGCGAGCATCGCGTCGGCCGAGGGATAGCCGAAGCCGCCCGCGGCCGTGAGTCGAGGACTCACGTTGTGCGGGCGCACGCGGCCAACCGCATGCTTCATGATGGCGTTGAGTGCCTGCGCCGTTGCGCATGCGCCGGCGTAGTAGCCAGCCGCGTGCACCCCGCTGCGCCGGTAGAGCGCGAGGGCGAAGACGATGAACGCCGGAATGGCGAGGCGCCCGGAGGTGAACGTCACGGCCAACAGCGCGGTCGTCAGCCACGGGCTCGCGCTCGCACGGAGCCACAGGATCAGATTGCGATCGAGGACATCGGTCTGCCGCGCGACCACCAGTGTGGTGAGCGCCACGAACAGTGCGGTCGAAACGATCGCCACGCAGGCGACGAGTCGGACGTTGGGGAGTGGTGCGCTGGTTTGGTCAGCCATTGTGCGCTGAATTTACGCAGCGCACGCCAGCATTTCGTCAGGCCGCATGGTCGCCCAGCAGAAGCTTCGCGATCGGGAACACGATGAAGCGCGGAAACACCGGGCCCGAGAACGCCACGATCTTGTTCACGAAGCCGGTGACCAGCACGGGCTTCCCTCTCATCATCTCGTCGTAACCCGCGCGCGCGACCGCCGCCGACGTCATCTTCGGCACCAGCTTGCTCTTGAAGAGCGGCAGCGACTCCGCGCCCGACTCCGCGGCGAATCCGGTCACCGTCGCGCCGGGACACAGCGTGGTGAGCGTGACGCCCGTGCCGCGCAGCTCGCGCGCGATCGCTTCGCCGAGGCTGAGCACATAGGCCTTCGTGGCGCAGTAGGTGGCCATGTTGGGCCCGGGCTGGAACGCCGCGGTGGACGATACGAACATGATGCGTCCGCGCTTGCGCGCGACCATCCCCGGAAGCATCGCGCGTGTGAGCGCAGTGAGTGCCGCGACGTTCACCTGCAGCATCGCGTCGATGCGATCGGGATCCTCGTGCACGAACGCGCCCACGTCGCCGAATCCGGCATTGTTCACGAGGACGTCGATCTGCATCCCGGCCCTCTCGACGGTTGCCGCGAGCTCGCGCGCGGCCCCGGGCACGCTCAGGTCCTTCGTGATCACCGTCGCCGCGGCGCCGAGCGCGCGCAGCTCCGCGGCCAGCGCCTCGAGCTCGGGTGCGCGCCGCGCGGTGAGCACGAGGTCGTGCCCGTGGCGCGCGAGCTCGCGAGCCAGGTCCGCGCCGATGCCGCTCGATGCGCCGGTCACGAGCGCCAGCGGGCGCGAGGTATTGTCTTGCATG
>DATCPC010000049.1:0-7173 GCA_036564355.1 Gemmatimonadaceae bacterium
GCGTACGCGTACAACCCCGAGGATGGAGTGCTCATGAAGGACGATCTCGATCAGCCGCCCCGCGCGTACAACACTTCGGATGTCGCATCGCAACCGGCGCCGGCGAAGAAGCGGATGGGATGGCGGGGGAAGATTGTGCTGTGGTTGCTCTCGACGGTGCTCGTCGCGGCGCTGGGATTTGCCGCGTACACGTGGGGTGCGTTGCACGTCACCTACTCGAGCGGCGACCGCGCAGGGTTCATTCAGAAATTTTCGAACAAGGGATGGCTGTGCAAGACGTGGGAAGGGCAGATCGCGATGGCGAATCTACCGGGGACGACTCCGGAGATATTCAACTTCTCGGTCCGTAGCGATTCGATTGCCCAGGTGATTCTGAAGTCGATGGGACAGCGCGTGGACATCAGCTACGACCAGCATCGGGGCGTGCCCGTGCACTGCTTCGGAGATACCGAATACTTCGTGACGTCGGTGCGGCCGGCGCCGCAATAATCGGAAATGCGCTTCTGACAGTGAGTTAAGGCCCCCAGAGCGGCCTCAACTGATGTGCACGAAGTTGCTATTGCGGCCCGCACCTGGGGCACATATCTTTTCCTCGGCACCACCCGTTCGCGAACATGCAGACCCGGGCGGAATACTTGCTTGGGTCTTTTTTTATTGTTCGTAAGTGGTTGAGGCTGACGCGATGGCACTCAGGCGCGCGTCACGGCAACATTTGTCAGGGTCAGCGCTTCCGCTCCCTGTACAAAATCATATCAGGAGTTGGAAATGCGTGTCACTGGCAAAGTGAAGTGGTTCAATGATGCCAAGGGTTTTGGCTTCATTACCCCGGACAACGGACAGAAGGATTGCTTCGTGCACTACAGCGCGATTCAGGGCAACGGGTTCAAGACGTTGGCTGAAGGCGATGCCGTGGAGTTCGAGATCGTCGAGGGCCAGAAAGGCCCCGCCGCCGAGAACGTGACGAAGCGCTAGATTCTTCGCTTCACTACCACGAATGGGGCGTCACTCGAGAGAGTGGCGCCCCATTTTCGTTCGTGTCCGATTCGCGCGCGCCTACGCGAGCGACGCCCAGGCGCGCTTGAGCTGCGCCTGAACCGCGATCGGACCCGTGCCCCCCTCCGTTTCGCGCCGTTCGACCGACGCCACCGCCGACAGCGCGTCGAACACATCCGGGCCGAAGCTCGCGTGCGCGGCCTTGAAGCTCTTGTACGGCATCGCGTGCAAGTCGATCCCCGACACCTCGCTCTGGCGCACGAGCGATCCAACGGCGGCGTGCGCCTCGCGAAACGTCGTACCCTGTCCGACCAGATAGTCCGCGAGATCGGTCGCCATCATGCTGCTCGCGAGCGCCGCCTTCATCCTGTCCGCGCGGAAGGTGATCTCCGCGAGCGCGCCCGCGACTCCGGGGAGCACGAGGAGCATCGTGTCGACGGCGTCGAAGAGCGCTCGCTTATCGTCCTGCAGATCCTTGTTGTAGCCACTCGGCAAACCCTTCAGCGTCGCGAGCAGCGCGGTGAGATCGCCGAGGATGCGGCCGCCGGAGCCGCGCGCGAGCTCGAGTGCATCCGGATTTCGCTTCTGCGGCATCATGCTCGAGCCGGTGGTGAACGAATCGCCGAACAGCACGAAACCGAACTCGCTCGTGCCGTAGATGATGAGATCCTCGGCGAGGCGCGAGAGATGGATGGCGAGCATCGAGAGCGTGAACAGCAGCTCGGCCACGAAGTCGCGATCGCTCACGGCATCGATGCTGTTGGGCGACAGCTGCGCGAAGCCGAGGCTTCCCTGCAGCAGCACGCGCGAAATAGGGAATGCGCACCCGGCAACGGCACCGGAGCCGAGGGGGAGCACGGCGGCGGCGCGTCCGGCGGCGGCGAGTCGCGCGCGATCGCGGTCGAGGGGCCAGAAGTGCGAGAGCATCCAGTGCGCAGCGGAGACTGGCTGCGCACGCTGCATGTGCGTGTACGCGGGCATGAGCACGCTCGCGGCCGAGAGTGATTCGGCGTGAGCGAGCATCACGTGCTGCAGCTCGCGCACCGCGTTGTCGAGGACGCCGCATGCGTCCATCGACCAGAGGCGCGTCGCGGTCGCGACCTGATCGTTGCGGCTGCGACCCGTGTGCAGCTTGGAAGCGACGTCGCCGACTTCCTCGTGCAGGAGTCGATCGATGAGTGTGTGGACGTCTTCGTCCGAGGCCGAAGGTTGCGCGCCGGCGCGGAGACGAGCGGCGACGCTGTCGAGCCCGTGCTCGAGCGTGAGGCTCTCTTCGACGGTGACGACGCCGGCACTCCAGAGCGCGATCGCCCATGCCTTGGAGAGGCGCACATCGAAGGGCCAGAGGCGAAAGTCGACGCCGATGGAGCGGTTGAGTGCGTCGAGCTCCGGCGCGCTCTCGCCGGCGAAGCGTCCACCCCAGAGCTTGTGCGCGGAGGCACCCACGAGCTTGAGCGCGGTCATACGAGCGCCATGTCATTCGGGGCATCGGCGGTTTCCGATGCGTCCACGCCGGTTGCCGCCGCCTCGCGCTCGAGATCCTTGAGCGCGCGAACGCGCTGCGACAGGCCGTAGAGCCGAATGAAGCCGGCCGCATCGCTCTGCTCGTAGACGTCGTCTTCGCCGAAGGTGACGAAGCGCTCGTCGTACAGCGCCTCGTTGCTGGAGCGCCCCGCGATGGTGACCGTGCCCTTGTAGAGGCGCAGCGTGATCGTGCCGGTGACGCGCTGCTGGGTGACGTTGACGAAGGCGTCGTACGACTCGCGCTCGGTGGTCCACCAACGCCCCTCGTACACGAGGTCGGCGTAGCGGGGAGCGATGAGGTCCTTCGCGGAGAGAGTTCGGCGATCGAGCACGAGCTGCTCGAGCTCGGAGTGCGCGAGCTGGAGGAGGGTGCCGCCCGGGGTCTCGTAGATGCCGCGGGACTTCATGCCGATGAGGCGATCCTCGACGAGATCGATGCGGCCGACGCCATGCTTGCCGCCCAGCCTGTTGAGCTTCTCGACGAGAGCGACGGGACCGAGCTTGTGTCCGTTCACCGAGACTGGCGTTCCCGCGTGGAAGCCGATGGTGACGTCTTCGGGAGTATTTGGAGCGCTCGCGGGGTCGGCGGTGAGCAGAAAGAGGTCCGCCGGTGGTACGGCGTTCGGGTCTTCGAGGATTCCGCCCTCGTGCGACACGTGCCAGAGATTGCGATCGCGCGAGAAGATCTTGGTCGTTGTCGCGGAGACGGGAACGTCGTGCGCGGCGGCGTAGGCGAGCGCGTCCTCGCGGCTGCGGATGTCCCACTCGCGCCACGGGGCGATGACAGGGAGCTCGGGAGCGAAGGCGGCGTAGGTGAGCTCGAAGCGCACCTGATCGTTGCCCTTGCCGGTGCAGCCGTGCGCGAGCGCGTCCGCACCGACCGCTCGAGCAACGTCGACCTGGCGCTTGGCGATCAGCGGCCGGGCCATCGAAGTGCCGAGCAGGTATTTGCGGCCGTAGATCGCGCCCGCGCGGAGGGTGGGCCAGATGTAGTCGGTGACGAACTCCTCGCGCATGTCCTCGATGAAGCATTCGGTGGCGCCCGAGGCGATCGCCTTCGCGCGAATGCCCTCGAGCTCGTCGCCCTGGCCGATCTCCGCGGCGACGCAGATGATTTCGGCGTCGTAGCGCTCGCGCAGCCAGGGAACGATGATGGAAGTGTCGAGGCCCCCCGAGTAGGCGAGCGCGATTTTGCGAATCATGCCGTCTCCGCGATCGAGAATAAATATGCGTAACCGCTGCATATTTAGTGGATCGGCGACCCCGGTGTCAAGCGGGACGGCGGGATGGCGTCACCCGGGCGCGGGGCCGGCCACCGACTTGAGGCGTTTGATGACCTTCTCCATGGCGGCGCTGGAGCGGCAGACGATGAGGACCGTGTCGTCGCCGGCGATCGTGCCCATCACCTCCGGCCATTCCTCCGCATCGAGCGCGACGCCGATGGGCTGCGCGCCGCCGGGAAGGGTATGGAGGACGATCAGCTCGCCCACGCCGTCGATCGCAGTGTAGAGCGGAGGAAGAAGCGCCTGAAGCGGCGGACGCGCCTCGCTGTCGTCCGAGGTGATCGAGTAGCGCGAGCCTCCGCCGGGACCGGGGATGCGCGAGACGCGCATCTCGCGAAGATCGCGCGACAGCGTGGACTGCGTGACGTCCCAGCCCCGCTGGCGAAGCTGCTTGCGGAGCTCCTCCTGTCCCTCGATCGGGCGGGAATCAATGATCGAGCGAATGGTCGCCTGTCGCTCTCGTTTGTTTGCCATCGGCAGAGAATAGCGATCGTGCGCCCTCGGGGCGAGTGGCCGCCATTGACAGCGGGGCCTCGCAACTTTATGCATTCATCGTGCATAAATTTGCGATTGGAGTTCTCGGAGCAAGTGGGTATGCGGGGCGGGAGCTGTGCGAGCTCGTCGCCCGGCATCCGGCCGCGCGTCTGGCGTTCGCGACGGCGAACGACCGCCAGGGCGCGCGCGCGCGCTTCGGTGGCGAAGAGGTGAGGTTCGTCCCCGCGGAGGATGCGCGACTGGGGGAGGCGCAGCTGGTGTTCAGCGCGCTGCCCCACGGGGCGTCGGCGCAGTGGGTGGCGGCGGCGCACGATGCCGGCGCGAAGGTGGTCGATCTCTCGGCTGATCTCAGGCCCGGCCAGGGCGCGGCCAATTTTGCGCGCGAGATGGCGGGAGCGCCGTACGGGCTGACCGAGCACGCGCGGGACGCGGTGCGGAAGGCCGAGATCGTGGCGAATCCCGGGTGCTATCCGACGGTGACGCTGCTGGCGCTGCTGCCATTGGTCGTGCGCGGGCTCATCGCGCCCGGGGCGACGATCACCGTCAACGCGGCGAGCGGCGTGACCGGCGCGGGGATGACACCGCGCCGCGAGCTGATGTTCGCCGAGGTGGCGGATGACTTTCGTCCGTACTCGATCGGGAACGGGCATCGGCATCTGGCGGAGATGCGGGCGGTGCTCGCGTCGCTCGGCTGCGATGCGGATCTGATCTTCACGCCGCACCTGCTTCCGGTCGCCCGCGGCATTCTGGCGACGATCACGGTGCCGCTGGCGCAGCCGCTGGCGGATGTGCTGGCCCCGTGGCGGGAGCACTATGCGGGCGAGCCGTTCATCGAGGTGAGCGCGGAGATCCCTTCGCTCAGGGAAGTGGTGCACCGGAACGTCGTGCGGATGACGGCGACGGTGGCGGAGGGCGTGCGCACGCCGACGCTGATCGTAGTGGCGGCGATCGACAATCTCGTGAAGGGGGCGGCGGGACAGGCGCTGCAGAACGCGAATCTCCTGCTCGGGCTCGAGGAGACGATGGGGTTGCCGGCATGATGACGCTCCGGATGGCGCGCGTGATCAAGATCGGGGGGCGAGTGCAGCGTGATGCGCGGCTCGCACCCGTGCTCGCGCGGCTGTGGATGCAGGCGCCGGGGAGCTTCTGCGTGGTCCACGGCGGCGGCGAGACGATCTCGTCGCTGCAGACGCAGCTGGGGCGCGAGCCGCGGTTCGTGGCCGGTCGTCGCCTAACGACGCACGCCGATATTGAAGTACTGAGAATGGCGCTTTCGGGCGTGGCGAATAAGCAGCTCGTCAGTTATCTCAGTACTGAGGGAATCGCGGCGGTCGGACTCTCGGGTGAGGATGGATCGCTCATCGTGGCGCGCGTACTGGACGCCGAGCGGTTCGGACGAGTGGGCGTGCCGGTGGAGGTGAACGAGGGGATTGTTCGCACGCTGCTCGCGGGCGGATATCTGCCCGTGATCTCGCCGGTCGCGCGCGATGGTGAGAGCGCGAGCGGCGGCGCGCTCAACGTGAATGCCGACGATGTGGCGGCGGCGATCGCACTGGCGATGGATGCGGACGAGTTGCTGCTCGTCTCCGACGTGCCGGGGGTCTTCGTCGATGGGATCGCGGCGGCGACGCTGTCGAGCGACGAGGCGGCGCAGGCGATCGAGGGCGGGATCGCGACGGAGGGAATGGCGACGAAGCTTCGCGCGGCGCTCGACGCGCTCCGGCGGGGAGTGCCCACGGTGCGCATCGGCGGGCTCGACGCGCTGCTCGACCCGACGCTGGGCACGACGCTCCTCGCGACGCCGCAGCTCGCATGACGGCGCTTCCCGTGGTCATGGCGGGCACGCCATCGGCGGTGCAGACGGGTGAGGCGCTGCTCCCCGTTTACAAGCGCTTTCCCATCGAGGTCGTGCGAGGGGAGGGGATGCGGCTCTTTGGCGCTGACGGGCGCAGCTATCTCGACTTCACGAGCGGCATCGGCGTCAACGCGCTGGGATACGCGGACGCGGGGATCGCCGCCGCAGTGCGCGGTGCGCTCGAGAGCGGCGTGCTGCACACGTCGAATCTCTTTCAGACGGCGCCGGGCCAGGCGCTCGCCGAGGCGCTGGTTGCGCGGTCGTTTGCGTCGAGCGTGTTTCTCTGCAACTCCGGCGCGGAGGCGAACGAGGGCGCGTTCAAGTTCGTGCGCCGGTGGGCGCGCGACGAAGGCGGCGGCGACAAGCATGAGATCGTGGCGCTGCGCGGCGGATTTCATGGCCGCTTGTTCGCCACGCTCGCGGCGACGGACCGTCCGCAGTATCGCGCGCCGTTTCGCCCGCTCGCGGGTGGCATCTCGATCGCCGAGCGGGACCTGGGCGAGCTCTCGCGCATGCTGGATCGGCGAACGGTTGCGGCGGTGATCGTCGAGCCGGTGCAGGGTGAGGGCGGCGTGCGCGTGCTCGAGCCCGCGTTCCTGAGCGGGCTGCGGGAGCTGACGCGCGAGCGGAATGTCGCGCTGATCTTCGACGAGGTGCAGTGCGGGCTCGGTCGCACCGGGTGGCTGTTCGCGTATGAGCGCACCGATGTGGTGCCGGATGTCGTGACGCTCGCGAAGCCGCTCGCGGGCGGGCTCCCGATGGGCGCGATCCTCATGACGCAGGAGATCGCGGCGGCGGTGCAGCCGGGCGACCACGGGACGACGTTCGGCGGCGGACCGTTCGTCGCGACCGTGGCGAAGCACGTGTTCGACCGATTGTCGGACCCGGCGCTCCTCGCGCGGGTGCGCGAGAATGGCGCATGGCTCGGCGAATCACTGCGCGCACTCGCGGAGCGGCGCGCGGAGATTCGTGCGGTGCGCGGCGTGGGATATCTCTGGGGGATCGACGTGACGCGGCCGGCGG
>DATCPC010000071.1:0-18666 GCA_036564355.1 Gemmatimonadaceae bacterium
CTCGCCGCCTGCATCTCGATGCTGGAACCGTTGTTCGCTCAGAAGCAGTTGCACTTCGACGGGGTCTTCGGGGATGTCTCGATCGTCGCGAGGGGAGACAGGGAAAAGGTGATGCAGATTCTCGTGAATCTCCTCTCGAATGCCATCAAGTTCACCGCTGTCGAGGGGCACCTGCGCATCGATGCGGCAGAGACGTCGAACCTCGTGACGGTAACGGTGTCGGACACGGGCATGGGCATCGCGGAGGACAAGCTCGACGCCATTTTCGAGCCGTTCGTGCAGCTGAATGGCGGCCTCACCGGCAGGAGCGGTGGTGCGGGTTTGGGATTGGCGATCAGCAGGGATTTGGCACGCGCGATGGGAGGCAACCTCTCCGCCGCGAGCGTCGTGGGCGAAGGGTCGTCGTTTGCGCTGACGTTGCCGCGAGCAGCCTGGTTCGCCGACACCCTCGCGGATACCACCTCGAGCATCGGCAAGTAAGGGAGAATGAATTGGGAAGGATGATGCGCTCGCCGACGAAGAGAGTCCCCGGCGGCTCACCGCCGGTAGAGGGAGACGCACGCGATGCCGACGCAGGATGAATCGAGGGAGCACGACTGGATCGTCGCGGAGCCGCTCGACGGAATCGTTCGCGTGACCCACATTCCATCCGACGAGACATTCGAGATCACCGTCGCCGACGTGCGCGGCGCCGAGCCCGGCGAGAACTCGGTATGGGCGGGGCGGCTCGATGAGTATCTGCACAAGCGGGCGATCAACATCGCCGCACAGCGTAAGCTGCTGCGTCGCGGGGACTGAGGCGGCGTCACAGCCTTCCACCACAGCGCTGCAGCGATCTTGCGGTCCAGTCCGTAATTATTTCTGGCGGGCCATCGCCACCGTCGGCCCCCGGAACCAGCTCTGTCAGCCCGGGCCCATCTTCCCGTTCATCACAGGTACGCCGTGCTCCAGCACATCCGTCAACACGCTCACTCGCTGTTCCTCGCCGCGTTTCTCGCCGGCGCGATCGCCCTGCCCGCTTCCGCCCAGCTCACCAGCGGAATCGACACGACAAACTTCGACCACTCCGTTCGGCCGCAGGATGATTTCTACCGGTACGTGAACGGGGGGTGGCTGAAAGCGGCCCAAATCCCCGCGGACGCCTCGAGCTGGGACGCATTCGAGGAGCTTCGCGAGAGCAGCCGCAACGCCGAACACGAGCTCTTCGACATTGCGAACAAGGCGAACGCCCCGGGCGGAAGCCCCGAGCGCAAGGTCGGTGACCTGTACGCGAGCTACATGGACACGGCGCGCGTCGAGAAACTCGGCACCGCGCCCTTGCAACCCCTGTTGCGCTCCATTTCGGAGCTCAAGGTCAGCTCCCAACTGCCCGCCGCGTTCGCGCACTTCGCGCATCTGGGCGTGAACGGCCCGATCCGCGTGTTCGTTGGCGCCGACGGAAAGCGCTCCACAGAGAACATTGTACAGCTCACGCAGACCGGGCTCGGCATGCCCGACCGCGACTACTACCTCAAGCAGGATCCGAAGATGACGTCCGCGCGCGCGGCGTACGTCGCCTACATCACCCAGTTGATGACGCTGGCGAAGCAGCCGGATCCCGCGGGCGCGGCCACCCGTATCCTCGCTCTCGAAACACTGATCGCGACGCCGCAGTGGGAGCGCTCGCGGAATCGCGACCGCGACGCCACGTATAACAAGATGACGGTGGCCGAGCTCGCGGCTCTGACACCGTCGTACAACTGGACGCGCTACCTCGACCAGGCCAGCCTGGGAAAGGCGACGGAAGTCGTCGTTCGCCAGCCGGACTATGTGAAGGCGCTCGATCCGATTTTCGCGAGCACGCCGCTCGCGACGTGGCGCGAGTATCTCGCCTTTCACGTCATCGACGATTTTGCCGACGAGCTGCCGTCGGACTTCGTGCAGGCGCGCTTCGCCTTCCGCGGCAAGACACTGACCGGGCAGCAGGAGCTCGCCGCTCGCTGGAAGCAGGCGGTCGATGGCACCAGCGGCTCGCTCGGCGAGGCCGTCGGAACGCTCTACATCGCGAAATACTTCAAGCCGGAAGCCAAGGCGCGGATGGACGCGCTGGTGAAGAATCTCATCAACGCGTACAGCGTGGGCATCGACAGCCTCGAGTGGATGAGCCCCGAAACGAAGGCGCAGGCGAAGGACAAGCTCGCACACTTCAAGGTGAAGATCGGTGCACCCGACAAGCCGCGCGACTACTCCGCGCTCGTGATCAAGCGCAACGATCTGTTCGGCAACGAGCTGCGCGACCGCGAGTTCGAGTACGCCGACATGGCCGGCCGGCTGGGCAAGCCCGTCGACAACACGCGGTGGGGCATGACGGCGCCGACGGTGAACGCCCAGTACAACTCCACGGCGAACGATATCACCTTCCCCGCCGGCATCCTGCAGCCGCCGTTCTTCAACGTGAACGCGGACGACGCCGTGAACTACGGCTCGATCGGTGCCCTGATCGGACACGAGATCGGTCATGGCTTCGACGATCAGGGGCGCAAGTCGGACGGCGAGGGCAATCTGCGCGACTGGTGGACCACCGCGGACGCCAAGGCGTATCAGGAGCGCACCACGAAGCTCGGCGCGCAGTACGATGCCATCAATCCGATCGACGATCTGCACATCAACGGCAAGCTCACGATGGGCGAGAACATCGGCGATCTGAGCGGTCTCGCGCAGGCGTACCGCGCCTATCGCATCTCGCTCGACGGCAAGGAGGCACCCGTGATCGACGGGCTCACCGGCGACCAGCGCTTCTTCATGGGCTTCGCGCAAATTTGGCGCGGAAAAATTCGCGACGATGCGCTGCGTCAGCAGCTGCTCACGAACCCGCATTCCCCCGACGACTACCGCGCCCTCGTGCCGCTCGTGAACAACGACGTCTTCGAGACGACGTTCAACGTGAAGCCGGGCGACAAGATGTATCTGGCGCCGGCGGATCGGGTAAAGATCTGGTAGTTCGCCGCATGTAGCACGGCGCGCCGAACGCTCCCCTTGTGTGGCGATGGGAAGGACCGTATGCTCCTTCCCATCATTGCACGGTGGAGATAATGAGCGACATCGATGTAGGACTCATGCGCGGCACGCTGGAGCTGTTGATCCTCAAGGCGCTGACCTGGGGACCTCGGCACGGCTATGGTGTAGCCGACTGGATCGAGCAGGCGACGGGAGCCATGCTCCTCGTTGGCGAGGGCACGCTCTACCCCGCCCTGCACCGGCTCGAAAGCCAGAAGTGGATCGAGGCCGAGTGGGGCCTCTCCGAAAACAACCGTCACGCGAAGTTCTACAAGCTCACCGCCGCGGGACGCGGGCAGCTCAAGACCGGTCTCTCGGCGTGGCAGCAGTTCGTCGAGGCGGCATCGCGCGCACTGCACGCGAGCGGCGCACCCCGCACCGCGTGACCGACCGCGGCGGCTGGACTCGCGTCTTCCGCATCGGCGTCGGCGCCAGGCATCTCGAGCGTGACGTCGAACAGGAGCTCGAGTTCCACATCGCCATGCGAGCGCAGAAGCTCGAGGCGGCGGGCTTCGCGCCCGACGCCGCGCGCGTGAAGGCGCTCGAGCGCTTCGGAGACATGAGCGCCATTCGCAACAACTGCCTCGACATCGACTATCAACGGGAACGCGCCATGCGACGCACCAGTTATCTGAGCAACCTGAAGCAGGACATCGCGTACGCGCTGCGCAGCATGCGCCAGAACGCCGGGTTCACCGCCGTCGTGCTGCTCACGCTCGCGCTCGGCATCGGCGCCAACACGTCGACGTTCACGCTCATCGATGCACTGGTGCTGCGCGCGCTCCCGGTGCCGCATCCGGAGCAGCTCGTGACCATCGGGAATCCGGCGCGCACCGGCGGGTTGTCGGAAGGGAGCGTCCGCAACGACCTCGTGTCCTTCCCCGTGTACGCGGACATGCGCGATCAGCTGCATACGCTCAGCGGAATCTACGCGACGGGGCGCACGAACAGGCTCGACCTCCTCGCCGAGAGCCAGCAGAAGGAGCCCGACCACCCTCGCGGGCGTTTCGTCTCGGCGAACTACTTCAGGATTCTGCAGATCCCGGCGGCGATCGGCCGCACATTCTCTGCCGATGAGGAGCGCGTGCCCGGCGCCGCGCCCGTCGTCGTTATCAGCAACGCCTACTGGATGACGCGATTCGGGGGAGACCGGTCCGTGGTCGGCCGCTCGGTTCTGATCAACGGGGTGCCGCTCACGATCATCGGCGTGACTCCGCCGAAGTTCACGGGCGACATCGTCGGGCAGCCGACGGAGCTGTGGCTGCCGATGATGGAACAGGAGACGCTGATGCCGAACGCGCCAACGCTGAACGACCGAAGCATCAGCTGGATCCAGATGATGGGCCGGCTCGCGCCCGGCGTGACGATCGCGCAGGCGCGCAGCGAGATCACGGCCGTGGAGAATCGCTCGCTCATCGATCACGCATCTCCGGCCGAGCATCTCAGCGTCGTCAAGAACGTGCGCGAGAAGCCAGTCGAGGTGGGATCCGGCGCGCGCGGCTTCTCGTACTACCGTCGCTCCTTCGCCGGACCGCTCTACATCCTCATGTCTGCCGTGGCAGTCGTGCTGCTCATCGTCTGCGCGAATCTTGCCAACCTGATGCTCGCGCGTGCCTCCGCGCGCGGGCGCGAGATGAGCGTGCGCATGGCGCTCGGCGCAAGCAGGCTCCGGCTCGTCCAGCAGCTCCTGACGGAGAGTGTGATCCTCGCCGTCGCCGGCGGCGCGCTGGGCGTGCTCCTCGCGATCTGGGGCAGCTCGGCGCTCATCGCGCTCACGAACGGCGCGCAGCTCGATACTCGTCTCGACGGACGCGTGCTCGCCTTCACCGCGGCGCTATCGCTCGCCACCGCGATCCTGTTCGGTCTCGTGCCCGCGCTTCGTGCGACGCGCGTCGCGCTCGCGACGGCAATTCGCGCGCAGGGGCGTGGCGTGTCGAGCGCCGAGCGCGGCACGGGGAAGTTCGGGCTCGGCAAGATGCTCGTCGTGGCGCAGATCGCGCTCTCGGTGCTGCTGCTCGTGGGCACCGGGATGCTCGTGCGCAGCATGCAGCGCCTGCAATCGACCGACATCGGCGTCGCGCGCGACAAGCTGGTGCTGGTGGATGTCGACGCGCAGCGCGCCGGATACAAGGGGGCGCGGCTCAACACGCTGGCGCGCGACCTGATCTCACGCGCGGCCCAGACGCCCGGCGTCGTCGCCGCGTCTTCGTCGGAAAACGGGATCTTCTCCGGCACCGAGTCGGGGACGAACGTGCAGGTGGAAGGGTTCACGGCCCACTCCGACGACGACAGCAGCGTCGCGTACGACGACGTCGGCCCCGGATATTTCAACGCGATCGGCGCGCACATGCTGCAGGGACGCGACTTCGAGGAGCGAGACAACGAGTCGGGTGCGAAGGTCACGGTGCTCAACGAGACGGCGGCTCGCTTCTTCTTTCCGCGCGGCAGCGCGATCGGGTCGCACGTCTCGACGGACAGCTCGACCTTCGAGATCGTCGGGGTGGTGGCCGACGTCGAGGAGCAGAACCTGCGCGCCGACCCGGTGCGACGCGCGTATTTCCCCATGGCGCAGATGCGTCAACCACCCGGCCGCTTTTCCATCGAGGTGCGCGCGGGCGGGGATCCCGCGCGCATGGGCGAGTCGCTGCGGCGGTCGCTCAGCGCCGCCGATCCATCGATCTCGTTGAAGGTGCAACCGCTGTCCGAGCTCATTGGCGAGTCGATCGTGCAGGACAGGCTCGTTTCGCGCGTCGTCAGCGTGTTCGGCACCCTCGCGCTCGCGCTCGCCGCGCTGGGACTCTACGGCGTGATGACGTACGCAACCACGCGGCGCACGAGCGAGTTCGGGCTCCGCATGGCGCTCGGCGCCGAGCCGCGCGACGTGATGCGTCTTGTGCTCGGCGAGGCGATGCTGCTCGTGGTCGGGGGCGTGATGGTGGGGATGCCGGCGGCGCTGGGAGCAATGCGCCTCGTGCAGCATCAGCTCTATCAGGTGGGGCTGCTCGACTGGCCGTCGATCCTCACCGCGCTCCTCGTGCTCGGCGGGAGTGCCGCGCTCGCGGGCTACGTACCGGCGAGGCGCGCCGCGCGCGTCGGTCCGCTCGTCGCGCTGCACGACTCGTAGCGGTAGCCCGCGCGCTTCGCCTGGAGCGCGTGGCGGCCACCGCGTCGCTCGATGCAGCCCGTGATCCTTCCGCTGGCCATACGTGTGGCCCCGGAGGTACCATCCTCCCGTGCCGGAGCGATATTGCGTACCATCCGCAACGGAGACTGCGATGCCGGGAGACACATATCGAATGCGCGCCGGGCTGTCGGAGCACGAAATGCAGCGCGCGAAGGAAGGAAAGTGTTACAAGGCCGAGCCGTCCGAGGACGAGCTCGGGCACAAAACCGATCTGCTGGACCTGCTGGAGCACGACGGAACGCCGGTTGCGACGTTCGTCCCGAGGAGCAAGCTGGAGAAGTGCGACGAGTGATCCCCGACCGGCCTGCGCTGCCGCGGCGCATCGTCCGCTTCCACACGGATGCGGAAGGCCATTGGGTGGCGGAGCTCGAGTGTGGGCACTCCCGGCACGTGCGCCACGATCCACCGTGGCAGCTTCGCGAGTGGGTGCTGAGCGAGAGTGGACGGACCGAGTTCCTGGGCTCCGAGCTCGGATGCGTGCTCTGTGCAACCACTCGAGCGCCGCGGCGCTCACGGCTATGATCCACGGGGGACTGAATGACGGACAGCGACAAGAGTTGCCCCAAGTGCAATCGCGCGATGGAGGTTGGCTTTGTGGCTGACGTTGGCTACGGAATGATCCTGCAGAGCAACTGGACTGCCGGGATTCCCGCACCTCGGCGGTTCATCGGCGGCATCAAGTGGCGCCAACGGGATTCCTTCCCGATCACGACCTACAGATGCAGCGGCTGTGGATTCCTGGAGTCCTACGCCGCGAGGTAGTCATGCTCGCACTCTCGTTCACATGGCGGTCATGACTTGCTGAAACGGATCGGACTGTCACTGCTCGTTGCCATTGCGGGATATCTGGCCGGTGCGTTTGGCGGTGGCTGGCTGGTGAGCACGTTCTCGCACACGAGCGACCGCACCGTCGAGGCGGCGATGACCGGAGCATTCGTGTACGGTCCCGCCCTTGCCTGCGCGGCGTTCGTCGTCGCATTCATCATGACGGGACGCTCGCGCCGCGCGTGATCGACTATCGTCCGTCGGTCGCGAGATGCCGCGACGAGTCGGCCGATTGCCCGCGGCGAGAAACTTGCGCGCTGATGCTCGATCGATCGTCGACTGGAACCTTCACCCGCCGATAGCCATGCCTCACACCGAGCCACTTCGCGAACAGCTCTCAAAGTTCATCGACTTTGGCGAAGCGCACGCGACGGCCGACGCTGCCATGGCCGATCTCGACCCCAAGTTACAGGGGCAGCGGCCAAAAGGACTCAAGCATTCGCCGTGGGAGTTGCTCGAGCATCTGCGGATCACGCAGCACGACATCCTCGACTTCTGCCGCAATCCGAAGTACGAGGAATTGACGTGGCCGGAGGACTACTGGCCGGCAAGCGCCGCGCCACCCAATGCCAACTCGTGGAAGAAGAGCGTCGCAAGCTTCCGCGCCGACCGCGACGCATTTCGCGAGCTCGCGAAGGACGCGAAGACAGACCTGTTCGCGAAAATCCCACATGGCGTCGGGCAGACGTATCTACGCGAGCTCCTCCTCGCGCAGGACCATCTGTCGTATCACACTGGCCAGCTCGTTCTCGTTCGTCAGTTGCTTGGCGCGTGGCACGTCGCCAAGTAGCACTCGATGACCGACGAGAAGCGCCGTGCATTCCTGACGGCAGAGTGGCGCTATCTCGTGATGCTGAACTACGACGTCGACCCGGCGATCCTGCACGCAATCGTGCCGCGGCACACCGAGCTCGATCTATGGAATGGCCGAGCCATCGCGAGCGTCGTCGGCTTTCGCTTTCTTCGAACCCGGCTCCTCGGGATACCGATTCCGCTGCACCGAAACTTCGAGGAGGTCAATCTCCGCTTCTACGTGCGGCACACCACGCCGAGCGGAGACGTGCGGCGCGGCGTCGTGTTCGTGCGTGAGCTCGTGCCGCGCCTCGCGATCGCGCTCACGGCGCGCGCGGCGTACAACGAACCGTACCTCGCCGTGCGGATGCGCAGCACCGTACCGAGCGAGCCCGTGAAGGCGCCAGGGCGCGTGTCCTACGAGTGGCGGACGGGATCGCGATGGCAGATCGTCTCCGCGAACGCGACCGGCGAGGCGACCCTTCCCTTGCCCCTGTCCGAGCAAGCATTCATTTCGGAGCATTTCTGGGGATACACGCGCCAGCGGGATGGCGGCACGGTCGAATACGAGGTGAGTCATCCCCGCTGGCGCGTGTGGTCGGGAGCAAACCCGTCGCTTGTTGCCGACGTGCCCCGCCTCTACGGTTCGTCGTTCGCGCGTGCGCTCGCCGGCCAGCCGGCGTCGACGTTCATCGCGGAGGGATCGGAGGTGACGGTTTTTCGTCCGCGCCGAATTGGGTCGTGACACTTTGGAACAGGATCGAGCATGCAAATTCTCATTCACGCCCTGTGCACCAAGGGCGAAAGCCTCCGCGAAGCGATCGCGAATGACCAGCGGCTCGGACAACACCAGCTCGAGATGGTGCGCGAGAAGCAGCCGGGGCGCGCGCCCGGATGGATGAAGGTGCGCAGCGCCGGAGAAACGCCGGGCGTGCTCAACATCGAATGGCATCCGCAGTCGTCGGTGCTGAGCGCGCGAGTGATCACGCGCGGCTCGGGTAAGCCCAGCCAGATCGTGGGCGACTTCGTGAACTATCTGCTGCGGCGCCATGGCCGCCGCGTTCGCACCATCATCACCGCCAGGTCGCTATGAGAATGCTCGCGCTCCTGCTCGCCGCATCCATCGTCGCCTGCGCGCACACCACCGCGAATCCGGATGCTGCGCGCTGGGAGCGGCAGGCGGCCAACATCACCATCATCCGCGATGACTGGGGGATTCCGCACATCCACGGAAAGACCGACGCCGACGCCGTATTCGGCATGGTGTACGCGCAATCGGAGGACGATTTCAAACGCGTCGAGACCAATTACATCAACGCGATGGGCAGGTTGGCCGAGGCCGAGGGCGAGAACGCGATCTACCGCGACCTTCGGATGAAGCTCTTCATCAACCCGGATTCGCTCCAGGCGCAGTACGCGGTGAGCCCCGAGTGGCTCAGGACTCTCATGGTCGCGTGGGCCGATGGGTTGAACTTCTACCTATATAAGCATCCCTCGGTTAAGCCTCGTGTGATCACGCACTTCGAGCCCTGGATGGCGCTCTCTTTCACCGAAGGAAGCATTGGCGGGGACATCGAGAAGGTGTCGCTGCCGAGCCTGCAGTCCTTGTACGGCGATTCGTCCGCGAGCCGCGCGTTCGCGTCGGCCGAATTTCACTTCGCCGAGCCATCGGGCTCGAACGGAATGGCGATCGCGCCGTCGAATACCGCGGATCACCACGCGCTCCTGCTGATCAATCCGCACACGTCCTTCTATTTTCGCGCCGAACTGCAGATGACGAGCGACGAGGGACTGAACGCGTACGGCGCGTCGACGTGGGGACAGTTCTTCGTGTATCAGGGCTTCAACTCACGCGCCGGATGGATGCACACATCGAGCGGCGCGGATGTCGTCGACGAATACGCGGAGACGGTGGTGAAGAAGGGCGACAGTGTGTTCTACCGGTACGGCACCGAGCTTCGCCCGATGACGGCGTACACGATCTCTGTACCGTACCGCTCCACCGGCGGCCTGAAGATGAAGACCTTCACCGTCTATCGCACGATGCACGGCCCGATCGTGCGCTCCGCGGATGGCAAGTGGATCAGCGTGCGGCTGATGCAGGAGCCGATCAAGGCGCTCACCCAATCGTATTCGCGCACGAAGGCGACGAGCTACAAGACTTTTCGCGAGACGATGGAGTTGCACACGAATTCGTCGAACAACACGATCTTCGCGGACGCGGACGGCGACATCGCGTACTTTCACGCCAATCGCGTTCCGATTCGCGACCCTCGCTTCGATTGGCGGAAGCCCGTGGACGGAAGCAATCCGGCCACCGACTCAAGGGAATCACCTCGATCGACAGCAGTCCGCATCTCCTGAATCCGCCCAATGGCTGGCTCTACAACTCCAACAACTGGCCGTACTCCGCGGCAGGCGCCTACAGCCCGAAGAGAGCCGACTATCCCGCGTACATGGACCAGGGCATCGAGAGTCCGCGTGGCGTGCATGCCATCCGCGTGCTCTCGAGCCGGAAAGACTTCACGCTGCAATCGCTCATCGACGCCGCGTACGACAGCTACATGCCGGCGTTCGCAGATCTCATTCCGACACTGCTCGACGCCTACGACAAGACGCCCGAATCCGATTCCGTGAAGGCGAAGGTGGCCGAGCAGATCGCGTTGCTGCGTCCGTGGGACTATCGGTGGTCGGCGTCCTCCGTGCCGACGACGCTAGCGTGCTATTGGGGCGACGAGCTCGGCCGGCGCGTCCACGCGAACGCCGACGCTGAAGACATGTCGATTTACGAGTACATGGCGAAGAAGACGACCGCACACGAGAAGCTCGACGCGCTTGCCGTCGCGTCGGATTCGCTGGCGAAGAACTTCGGCACCTGGAAGACCCCCTGGGGCGGCGTCAATCGCTTTCAGCGACTGACGGACGACATCGTGCATCCGTTCAACGACGCCGCGCCGAGCATCCCGGTTGGATTCGCGTCCGCGCGGTGGGGATCGCTCGCCTCGTTCGGGCCGTGGGAGAAGGAAACGACGAAAAAGATGTACGGCACGGGCGGCAACAGCTTCGTCGCAGTCGTCGATTTCGGAGACAGCGTGCACGCACGGGCGGTGACCGCGGGCGGCGAAAGTGGCGACACGGCGTCGAAGCACTTCGACGATCAGGCGCTGCGCTACAGCACGGGCGACCTGCGCGAGGTCTACTTCTACCCATCGCAGCTTGTAGGTCACACGGAGCGCACGTACCATCCAGGGAACTGATCAACGTGCGATTCTGTACAGGAGGCATGCTATGACGATTACCGCACGCGACAAGAGCGCACCGAACACCATCGTGCTCATCCACGGGCTGTGGATGACGGCGCTCAGCTGGGAGCATTGGGTCGCGCACTACACGGAGAAGGGCTATCGCGTGATTGCGCGGAGTTGGCCGGGCATGGAGGGCGACATTCAGGCGCTGCGTGCCGATCCGTCCGCTATCGCAACGCTCGGCGTCACCGACGTTGTCGATCACTACGAGGCGATCATCAAGGAGCTCGACCAGCCACCGATCATCATGGGACATTCGTTCGGCGGCCTCATGACGCAGATCCTCCTCGACCGCGGCCTCGGCGCCGCAGGCGTGGCGATCGACTCGGCTCCGGTGAAGGGGATTCTCGTGCTTCCGTTCTCGACCCTTCGTGTGGCCTTCCCCGCGCTCAGCAATCCCGCCAACAACCACCGCGCCACGGGGCTCACCGCGGAGCAGTTCCACTACGCGTTCGCCAATACGCTCAGCGAGGAGGAGTCGAACAGGATCTACGAGCGCTATGCGGTGCCCGGCCCGGATCACATGCTCTTCCAGGCGAGCTTCGCGAACTTCAACCCGCACGCGGCGACCACCGTCAATTTCGCGAACGACACGCGCGCCCCGCTGCTGCTCGTCGCGGGCGGCAAGGATCACATCGCGCCTGCGTCGGTGACCAAGGCGAACTACAAGCTCTACAGCAAGTCGCGCGCGGTCACCGAGTACAAGGAGTATCCGGATCGCTCGCACTTTACGATCGGACAGGCGGGATGGGAGGCCGTGGCGGACTACGCGCTCGACTGGTCGTCGCAGCACGCGAAGGCGCAGCGGACAGCGACCTACGCGGACGTTCCGATCCGCACGGCCGATCCCGAGATGCGTGCGTGAGTGGTGCGGCAGGCGCGGGAGCGATGATCGATCCGCCGGAGGTGCCAGGCGTCGTGCATCTGCACAGCGAGCGGCGCGCGAGTGAAACGGCGAATCGACTCGCAGAGCTCGTGCGCGCGAAGGGTCTCACGGTGTTCGCGCGCATCGATTTCTCCCGCGACGCGGGCGAGGCGGGACTCACGCTTCGCCCGATGATTCAGCTGGTGTTCGGAAACCCTCGCGCGGGGACGCCACTGCTCGCGGCGAATCCCGCCGCGGGGTTGGCGCTTCCGCTGCGCGCGCTCGCGTGGGAGGATGTCGACGGTCGTAGTTGGCTGAGCTACGAGGCGCCTGAGGTGTTGATCGAGCGATTTCACCTGCCCGCTGCGCTCGGCGCCAACATCGCGGGATTGCGCGCGCTGTGCGAGGCTGCGGTTTCAGCGGCGTGAAGTAGTCACGATCGGCCTCGCACTCGTGCGATCACTCTAATCGATGCCGGCCCATGTCAATCTCCGATTTGCTGGTCCCTGAGTACGAACACGAGATGGCTGTCACTCGTGAGGTGCTCAGCCGCGTTCCCGACGATCGTGCAGAATGGAAGCCGCATCCGAAATCCTTCTCGATGGCGCATCTCGCGCAGCTCGTCGCGCGACTTCCGGGATGGGTGCCGATGATGTTCGCTCGTGACGAGCCGGACATCATGCCGAAGGGCGGATCCGGTTTCCCCGGGTACTCGACGGAGAAAACGGCCACACTGCTCGCAGAGTTCGACAGGAATGCGGCGGCCGGACGCGCTGCGCTTCTCGCAGCCACCGACGTGGCGCTGCAGCAACCGTGGACGCTCAAGAAGGCGGGCAAGGTGATGCTTACCGACGCCCGCTACCAGATGCTGCGCTCGATGGTGTTGAACCATCATGTGCATCATCGCGCGCAGCTCGGGATGTATCTCCGACTCACGGATCAAAAGGTGCCGGAGATGTACGGGCCTACCGGCGACAAGTAACCGCGGCACCCGAGCTCCCATGCCTGCCGCCAAGAAAGCCGCGAGCACCGAGACGCCGGCGAAACAGCTCGCCGGCTTCATTGCCAAGTACGATCCGAAAGTGGCCGCGCTCGCGCGCGAATGCCGCGCCGCGATGCGCAAGAAGCTTCCATCTGCCAACGAGCTCGTCTACGACAACTATCAGTTTCTCGCGATCGGCTACAGTTCCACCGAGCTTCGACGCGCTCGCGGTGATGGCGCTCATCCGCGCCGCGGACGCGCGTGGACGCGTGCCACTCCCTCGCTCCGGCAAGGGCCGGCTGATCATCAAGTCGATCTCGGCGAAACAGCGTCCGCGTCGTCCGGCTGCGAAGGCGAAGCCAACGTGAAGACGGTCTGCCCCTCGTATTAGCTTGCCGTCAGCCCGCAAACATCGACCACGCCGGTTCTCGGCGTCTTTTCTCTCGC
This sequence comes from Gemmatimonadaceae bacterium, assembly GCA_036564355.1. Classification (GTDB taxonomy): domain Bacteria; phylum Gemmatimonadota; class Gemmatimonadetes; order Gemmatimonadales; family Gemmatimonadaceae; genus FEN-1250. The sequence goes on from DATCPC010000071.1 coordinate 13,437, forward strand.
AACCGCAACAGGACCCGCAGTGACCACGCGCGCCAGCGGCACGTTCGATGTGAAGCTCCTTCCGCTCCCTGTCGAATTCACCGGAGACGATGCGCCCCTGGCGAGGATGTCCATCGACAAGCGCTTTCACGGGGACCTCGATGCGACCAGCAAGGGCGAGATGCTCTCCGCCGGCTCGCCGACACAAGGCTCGGCCGGGTACGTCGCGATCGAGAAGGTGACGGGGCGGCTGCACGGACGCGAAGGCACCTTCACGCTTCAGCACTCGGCCACCATGAATCGCGGCGTCCCGTCCCTCTCCGTCACCGTCATCCCCGATTCCGGAACCGGGGCGCTAGCGGGATTAGCCGGCACGCTGAACATCACCATCGAGAACAAGCAGCACTCGTACACGTTCGACTACGCGCTCGACGGCGTGCCCTGAGCGCTCACGGCTGTCGGACTGCAGATGTATTCCTCTTCGGGAGACCCTCATGGATGAGGACGCATTCAACCTTTCGATCCGAAAGTTTCTGAAGCATTTCGGTGTCACCGCGCAGCGCGAGATCGAGAACGCGGTGCGGAAGGCGATCGAGGATGGCAAGCTGCGAGGCGACGAGTCGGTGCCGGTGCGAGCGACCCTGCTCCTCGATGGAGTTCTGCGCGACTTTCACATCGATGGCGCGATCACGCTCGCCGCGCAGCCCGCGACACCTCCGGCGTCCGCACCGTAGCCGTAGGCTGCTCGTTCGTCGCGCATGACGTCGCTCGCGACCATCGGCTACCAGGGCGCGACACCGAACAGCTTTCGGCGAGCGCTCGAGCGTGCCGGCATCGAGCTGCTCGTCGACATCAGAGCCGTGGCGAGCTCGCGCCGGCGGATGGACGCGCGGCGGCGCGCGCAGGGCGACACGCGGAGATGCGGAAGATTTTCCTCGCGCACATGGCTCTCCCCGAGTCGCAGGCGGCGCTCCAGGATCTCGCCGGCATCGTCCGTTCGGGGACGCGCGTGTGCCTGCTCTGCTTCGAGGCCGATCCGCTCCACTGCCATCGCAACATCGTCGCCGCATTGCTCGCCGAGATGCTTCCGCTCGAGATCACGCATCTCATTCCGGATGCGGATCCCCTGTACTAGAATGATCCGCGTGACGATGAGACTCACGCGGAGACTTTTTCATTAGCGGCGCGATCTCGATTCGGCTGTGCGGGCAAGGGGATGCCAACGCGCTCGCGCTCGTCGGCCCGGCAACGTTCCTCGAGACTGCGCAGTAGTCGCTACGGCGCCGTCTCGTTCGTGAGCGCCGGCAGCTTGGCGGATCGGGTGATCGCGCTACGTGCGGCGACGCTCATCGGTGCTGCCACGCGCGCGAAGAGTGCGTCACTTTGCATCCGCTCCCACGCGAGATGCCAGCTGTACCCGCCATTCTCGTATTTCGCGCCGGAGTACCAGACGGACACGGCGCCCGTCGCCGCGTCGAGGTCGATCGTCGAGCGATACACGACGTCCCTGAGCGCATCGCTAGCGCCCCTCACGAGAAGCGGCGACGGATAGCTCGTCCAGTGCACGCCGTCCGCGCTGGTTGCGAACCGAAGGCGGTCCGTCGTACAGCTGCCGGGCTGCTTCATCGGGTACACCGCCCAGAATTCGTTGCGCGACGGAATCCATTCGACATCGATGTGCCACGGTGAGCCATCGGGATCCACGAGCGTCGTCTTCCCGGGATCGGACCATGCTACGCCATCCCTCGAACGGCGCAGCTCTACCGTCGTGCTCGACGCGCCACACCCAATGGTGCCCGCGTTCACGCTCCACATCAGCCAATCGCCGGCGGAGCGACGCACGATCGTCGGCGACACGATCATGTGGTTCGCCGCGTGCACCGTGAGCACGGGCGCGCTCCAGGTGACGCCATCGGCTGACCGGATCATCCAGATTTCATTTTCGTTCGTGACGCGCCGGTAATAGATCCGAAGCTCCGCTCGATCGGGATCGTACACCATATCCGGATCCGAGAGATAGCTGCTGCCGCACGGCTTCTCGAGCGGATTCTGGATACCGGGTGGAACGAGCCAGCTCGTGCCCGTACTTCCCGTGAACAGCGAGGGATTCTCGTACGCGGCGTTGCCGCCGGGATACGGCGTGGCAACCAGACGGAACGGGTCGCCGCTCCATGGCGCTGGAAGGCGCGCGAAGTCAGGGTGCACGGCCTGCTCTGACCCGTCGTACGTGGCGAGCGGAAGTGGATTGACCTGCGACGGAGGCGATGGGTCGGCAAACGCGCTCGCGTGAGCGGCCGCACCGCCGTCGGCCGCGACGGTGATCGTGTGCGTGCCCGGCGTTGCATCGAGCTGCCAGCGCGCACTGGCGTCGCCATTGCCGTCCGTTACGGTGGAGACGGGCACGATGACGTCCGCCACGCCGGGCTGCGCCGACCAGGTGACGTGCACGCCGACGAGCGGCCGCTGAGACGCGTCGCGCAATTCCACCACGATGAGCTCGGGGAGCTCCGTCCCCGCGAGCGCGCGCTGCCCGTTGCCAGCGGCGATCGCGATCGATGGCCGCGCGGGTCCGATATCGTCGCTGCACGCAAGCGCGAACAGCACCGCCGCAACCATCGCGAGAACTGGTGCGCGCGCGGCGGGACCGCGGACTCGGGAATTGTGTTGTGGCATAGGCACGGGCGGTTCGCGCAGCGGAAGGTTTCGGAGTTGACGATCGGCTCTCGATCTCCGGAGACCTTCGCGCGCAGATGCGCGTCACCCGTTCACACATCTCTGACGCTTCGTGCGCGCGCCAGGCAGGCGCGTACGAGTTACGGCGCGCTTTCGTTCGTGAGCTGCGGAAGACTCGTCGCAGCGCTCGCGCGCCCAGCCTCCCACGCAGGCACGTTCACGCGCATGGATGTGCCCAAGGATGGGCTCGCTAGCCTCACGACGCAAGGACGTTAACTTCTGCGCCTCCCAAGAGGAAGGAGAGGGACATGATTCGCAAACTGAAGAGCGGCGAGTATCGCCTGTACTCGCGGAAAAAGAATCCGAAAACCGGCAAGCGGAGAAATCTCGGCACCTTCAAGACGAGAGCGGCTGCCGAAAAACACGAGAGGGCCGTGCAGTTCTTCAAACGACAGTAGTGAAAGAGCGCAAACCAAAATCCCCGAAGCGAGAGCTGTCGTCAAAACCGATCGCACCTCGATTTTTTCGCCGGCCGGCCGACTTTCGAGAGTGGCTCTTGGCGAATCACAAGACGGCAAGCGAGCTGCTCGTGGGCCTGCACAAGCGCGACTCCGGCCATCAGAGCATCACCTGGCCGGAATCGGTGGCCGAGGCGTTGTGCTTCGGATGGATCGACGGCGTTCGGAACAGCATCGACGAGACCAGCTACACGATTCGCTTTACGCCTCGCAAATCGTCGAGCATCTGGAGCTCGGTGAACTCGAAGAAGATGGAGGAGCTCATCGCCGATGGTCTCGTCCATCCCGCGGGAATGCGCGCATTCGAGCGGCGGAGCGCGGAAAAGAGCGCGATCTACGCCTATGAAAACCGAGGCTCCGCGGTGCTCGATGCCGCGTCGGAGCGAGAGTTCAAGCGACACCGCGGCGCGTGGAAGTTCTTCGAGTCTTGTCCGCCGTGGTACAGGCGAACCGCGATCTGGCGCATCATCAGCGCCAAACGCCCCGAAACGCGGGCGAAGCGCCTCGCGGAGCTGATCGCGTGCTGCGCCGAGGGCAAGAGCATCCCCACGCTCCGCCTCTCGCGCAGCGCCGACGATCGATGACCACGCGCCGTCATCCGAGATGACGTTCGTCGGGGGTCGCTTAGCTTTCACTCCATGCTGACGACACATACACCTGCTGCCACAGACACCACCGACGACTCGCTTCTCGCGCGCCTTCGCGCCGCCGCCGAGTTGCTGGAGGAGATCGGCCGCGATCGCGGCGCCCTCGCGCGCGTGCCGGACGAGGATCGGAAACGCCTCCTCGGCGCCGTCGGAATCGTGTTCAGCCCCGACATCAATGCGCGACGCCGGCTGCGGAAGGAGGCGATCAAGCAACAGAAGGCGTCGGTCGTGCGCCACGAGGATCGCGTTTACGCGGACACGGGCATCCGAAAGCTCCGCCGCGAGACGGTGTTCACGACGCCGAATGTGTTTCCGCCATCCGGCTTCGACGATCCGGCCGCCGACGGCGAGCAGATCGCGGGAGAGTTGAGCGAGTCGATCCACTGCTACGTGTGCAAGCAGCACTTCACCTCGGTTCATCACTTCTACGATCAGCTCTGCCCCTCGTGCGCGCGGATCAACTTCGCGAAGAGAACGGAGCTCGCCGATCTGCGCGGGCGCGTTGCGCTGCTCACGGGCGGGCGCGTGAAGATAGGCTACCAGGCGGGCCTCAAGCTCCTGCGTGCGGGCGCGCAGCTCATCGTGACGACGCGCTTTCCGCGCGACTCCGCCGCGCGCTACGCGAAGGAGCCCGACTTCGGGGAGTGGGGCGATCGTCTCGAGATCTTCGGTCTCGACCTGCGGCACACGCCCAGCGTCGAGGCGTTCTGCCATGAACTGCTGACCACGCGAAGCCGCCTCGACTTCATCATCAACAACGCGTGTCAGACTGTGCGTCGGCCCCCCGATTTCTACGAGCACATGATGGAGGGCGAGACCGCGTCGCTGCACGGGATGGCCGAGCACGCGCGCAAGCTGCTCGGCGCCTACGAAGGGCTGCGCGGCTACTACATGCTTCCGGAAACCGATGGGACGTCGCTCGCGCCGGCCGCACTCGAACGTCGCATCTCCGAGGTGGCGGGGATCACGCATGCGGCGCAGCTGTCGCAACTCGCGCTCCTGCCCGAGGAGCGGCAGGCGCAGAAGGATCTATTCCCTGAGGGCCGGCTCGATCAGGATCTGCAACAGGTCGACCTGCGCGGGAGAAATTCGTGGCGGCTGCTCATGGCCGAGGTGTCGTCGGTGGAGCTGCTCGAGGTACAGCTCGTGAATGCGATCGCTCCCTTCGTCATCAATGCGCGCCTAAAGCCGCTCATGCTGCGCACGCCGGAGCGCGACAAGCACATTGTGAACGTTTCGGCCGTGGAGGGGCAGTTCTACCGGCCGTTCAAGACGACGCGGCATCCGCACACGAACATGGCGAAGGCCGCGCTGAACATGATGACCAGAACCGCGGCGAAGGATTACTTCACCGACGGCATCCACATGAACAGCGTGGACACCGGCTGGGTCACCGATGAGGATCCCGTGGAG
>DATCPC010000086.1:0-15793 GCA_036564355.1 Gemmatimonadaceae bacterium
GATCGTTGGTCGTCCGCGGGGGAGTTCGCGAGCGCACTCGGAAGCGCCGAGCGCACGACCCAACCCGCGCCCGCCGCGCCACCGGCGAAGGTGGAGCAGCCGCGCAAGCGAGTGCCGGTATCGGCACTGACGCTCGGACTCGGCTTCCTCATCGGCGTCGGGCTGCTGTTCGCGTGGCGGTCGAAGGGCTCGGGCGGCACCGTCGCTAAGTCGCCGAACGGCGTCGTTCGACTCGCGGTGCTCCCGTTCGAGAACGAGGGCGATTCCGCCGACGGCTATTTCGCCGACGGAATGACGGAGGCCGTGCACGACAAGCTGACGGGCCTCCATGGACTCGAGGTCGTCGGCACCGCGAGCTCGCGTCAATATCGTGGCACCACGAAGACGCCGCAGCAAATCGGCCAGGAGCTCGGCGTGCGCTACCTGCTGGAGGGGCGCGTGCGCTGGGCGAAGGGAGCCGCGGGTGCGAGCCGCGTGCGCGTGAGTCCGGAGCTGATCGATGTGAACAGTGCGTCCTCGAAGTGGGCGCAACCCTTCGACGCCCCGCTCACCGACGTGTTCCAGGTGCAGGGGGACATCGCGGGAAAGGTCGCGCAGTCGCTGCAGGTCGCGCTCACGCCCGCGGCCGAGCAGACCCTCGCGTCACGCCCGACGTCCGACCTGCTCGCCTACGACGCGTATCTGCGCGGCCTCGCGATTTCGGAGCAGGGCAACTCGACTCCACTGCTACATCGCGCGATTGGCGCATTCCGAGAGGCTGTGGCGCGCGATTCATCCTTCGCTCTGGCGTGGAGCGAGCTCGGTCACGAATACAATCTTCTTTTCTTCAACGGCATTGCTTTGCCTGCGATCGCCGACTCTGCGGACAAGGCTACGGCCCGAGCGCTCGCCCTGGCGCCCGATCTTCCGGAGGCGCACGCTTTCCGCGCCGAATACTTTGGGCAGGTGGTAAGCGATCGTCGACGATCGCTCGACGAGGCCGAGTCCGGCCTCGCGCTCGCTTCGAACGTGCAGACGCTCACCGTCGCATCCATCGCCGAGGCGCAGGCAGGGCACTGGGACGCCGCCGCTGCGCACGCGGCGCAGGGAATTGCGCTGGATCCGCGCGACAATGACACGTTCGGCCGTGCCGCACAGATCGCGCTGTGGCGCCGCGACAGCGCGAGCTCGATCCTCTGGTCAGAGAAAGCGCGAGCGCTCGCGCCCGAGAACATGCAGCGGATCGAGGCGCGCGCAATTGCCGAGCTTCAAGTCGGCAACCTGGCGGCCGCGCGAAAGGTGGTTCATGACGTCCCCTCGTCCGTCAGCCAGCCCGCGCTTGCGGCGTATCTGGCGGAGTATTGGGACCTCGGTTGGATCCTCGATAGCGCGCAGGAGGCTACCGTGCTCGTGCTCCGGCCCGATGCGTATGACGGGGACTCCGCACTCTGGGCCATCGTGGTCGCGGAGCAGTATTCTCTGCGTGGCGACTCGGCTCGCATGCGCGCGTACGCGGACACAGCGCTGCCGCTCTTCAACGCGCAGGTGAAGGAGGCGCCGAACGATGACCAGCGACACGCCTTTCGCGGGCTTGCCCTGGCGTACCTCGGCCAGCGCGCGGAGGCCATCCGCGAGGGACAGCGTGCGGTCGCCCTTCGTCCGACCAGCCAGGATGCGCTCTTTGGGCCATATGACGAGCAATTGCTGGCGCGCATCTATATGGTTTTGGGTGAGAAGGACAAGGCGATCGACCTGCTCGAGAAGTTGCTCAAGGAGCCCTACATCCTCACTCCGGCATGGCTGCGTATCGATCCGACCTGGAAAGCGCTGAGGGGCAATCCGCGGTTCGAGAAACTCGCGGGCGCGAAGCCGGTCGCGTAGGGTAGCCGCCCGAGGGCGAGCGCAGTGCGCGCGAGACACCGCGCATCGGTCAGTTACCCCGACGCGCGGGTGGAGGCCGCTGATTCCGAATCGACCGCTAGCCGAACATCGCGTCGAGCACCGCCGTGACCACGATCGGAACGACCGTGTCGACGACCGGACCGACGACAATCGACGCGACCCACAGGCCGAACAGCGCGCCGGGGATCCACAGCAGAGCGACGACCATGAGTACGACCTCAGCGAAGGTGTGTCTCTCCCTACGTGAAGGCTGGTGCGGGGTTTCGGAGGCCGGCTCAGGCCCCCTTGAATGCCGGCAGAATTGCCGTGTTCTGGCCGTTCACGATCACCCAGCTGCCGTCCGATTCCCGGTGCAGCACGTACACCATGCGCGTCCGCAGCACCCCCTGCCCGTCTGCACCGGTGTTGCTCGCCTGAATACCCGGCGGAAGCGCGGAATACCCCGACACCGCGTGTTCGTAATGCGCGATCGCCAGGTCGGGTGACACCCAGACGATCTTCTGCACCACGACCGAGTCGTGCGATGCCTTGAAGATCGTGGCGAAGATGCGCGAGGTGATGTCTTCGATCGCGGGCTTTCCACTGAACGGCGTTCCGAGGATGTTGATGAACTCGGCCGACTGTGCGAACGGGCTCGCCCATGCTTTCGCGTCATGGCGATTCCATGCCGCGGCCTGATCGGCGATGATCGCACGAATGTTTGCTTCGGCGTCAGGCGAAGCGGTCGCGCTGCTGGGAGTCATGGGGCGAGTCTCCAGGGCAGGAATCGGGTTTGCGGCTGCGACAGACGCAGTCGCAATGACTGCACATACGATGGTTGTTGCGAGGGTCGGCATTACGATCTCCTGAGTTTCGTGGCACTTCGAACGCTTTATGGCACTTCTGTGCCATAAGCGAATCTACTATATTCTTTCCCGATGGCAACCGCAGGAACGTCCGGCGAACGGGTCCAGCAGAAGGGACGCACGCGCAGCGCACTGCTTGCCGCGGCGGTGCGGCTCGTCACCGAAGGTGCGCAGCCGTCGGTGGCCGAAGTCGCCGACGCGGCGGAGGTGTCGCGTCGAACCGCCTATCGGTACTTCCCGACGCAGGAGCAGATGCTCGTCGAGGCCGCACTGGAGGGCGTGCGTGGCATCATGTCGAGCGCGATCGAAGGCGATGGTGGCACGCGGCGCGACGTCGCCGACATCGAGGCGCGGCTCGACCGCGCCGTGCGATCGCTGCAGAAAAGCGCGATCGCGAACGAGCAGCTCCTTCGCGCACTGATTCGTCTCACCGTAAGCACTCCCGCCGCGTCATCATCCACCGATTCCACCCTGCCGAAGCGCGGCTACCGACGCATCGAGTGGATCGCTCTCGCCCTGGCACCGGTGAAGCACAAGCTGGGTAAGCGCCGCTACGAGCGCCTCGTCTCCGCGCTTGCGATGTGCGTCGGCATCGAGGCGCTCATCGTGCTCCGCGATCTTCGTGGACTGAGTGAGCACGACGCAGAGGAGGTGTCGCGATGGGCTGCGAAAACGCTGCTGCGCGAAGCACTGGAAGAAGCGAAGCCAAGGCATAGAAAGCGATAGAGTCCCATCCCTCGCGCGCGCGATCACCCCGCGCCCAGCCCCAGCAGCTCCGACACCGCCGAGCGATACCCCCGGCTCACCTTGAGCTTGGCGCCGCCCAGCAACACCAGAATGTACTCGCCGTGCAGATACGGCTCGACCCGCACCACCCGCGCGAGATTCACGATCGTCGACCGATGGATGCGCGCGAATCGCTTCGCGTCGAGCACCTCGAGCACCTCGCTCATCGACTTCCGGATCACGTGCGTCGTCGCCCCAATGTGCGCCTGCACCGAGTCGCCCGCGGCCGCGATGTAGTCGATCTCCTTCGCGATGATGAAGTGGATCGAGCCGTCGACGCTCACCGCAATCCTGTCGAGCGCGCGCCCGGCGCGAGGAGCGTTGGCGCCAGCCGAGGCGTCAAAATCGAGATCGAGCTCCCGACTCAGCCCCTGCACGCGCTGCACGAACTCCCCATTGCGCACGCTCACGAGCTGGGTCCTCGCCCGATTTAGCGACTCGCGCAGCCGCGCCTGCTCCACGGGTTTCAGCAGGTAGTCGAGCGCCCGCGCGCTGAACGCGCGCACCGCGTGCTGATCGAAGGCCGTCACGAAGATGACGATCGGCATCGCAGCTCCATTCATGCGCTCGAGCAGCGCGAAGCCATTCGACCCGGGCATCTCGATGTCGAGAAAGAGCACATCCGGCGCGTCGCTCGCGATTGCCCGCAGCGCCGAGTCCGCGTCGCCATGTTCGCCGATCACCAGCACGTCGGGCTCGCGACGCAGCCGAATGCGCAGCCCCTCGCGCGCATGCGCCTCGTCGTCGACGATCATCACACGCAGCGGACCGCGGTGCGCGGTCACGCCGGCATCGCCGGTCGTCGCGGCGCGAGCGGCATATCGACGGTCACCACCGTGCCGGCGGATGTCGTCGAGAGCACAAGGCTGGCGTCGTCGCGATAGTAGTGGTGCAGCCGCTCGCGCACGTAGCGCAGCCCGAATCCATCCGTGCCCCCGGCGCCATTCGCAGCCGATCCGTTCTGCGCCCCGGGATCCGCGACGCGCACGCGCAGCCGCCCATCGCCGACCGCGGCCGAGATGCCGATGCGCGTGTCACGCGCGGTTGGCGACATCCCGTGGCGGATCGCGTTCTCCACCAACGGCTGCAGTATCAGTGCCGGCATGCGTGCGCCGCGCGCACCGTCCGCAATCTGCAGGTCGAGACAGAGCGCGGTACCGAAGCGCAGCCGCTCGATCGCGAAGTACTGTTGCACGTCCGCAATCTCGTCGGCCACCGTCACCGTGGCGTCCGCGCGCTGCGCCAGCGCGGACCGCAGGTAGCGCGAGATGCGCCCGATGGCATCGTCCGCGCCACCGGCATCCCCCTTCAGCATCAGCGTCGAGACCGTGTTCAGCGCGTTGAAGAGAAAGTGTGGCTGCAGCTGCGAGCGCAGCACCTCCAGATCCGCAATCGCGAGCCGAGCCTCGAGCGCCGTCGCCTCCACTTCGCGCTCGTGCGCACGCTGGCGCGCGTCGAACAACAGGTACACGGCCACGAGCACCGCGATCGTCGCCACGTCGCCACCGCCATGCCTCATTGCGTAGTCGCCAAGCGCGGACAGCCCGATGGGGCCCATTGGCTCGACCCCGAACAGCTGCACCGCGCCCAGATACAACAGCCCGTGCACGAATACGATCGCCGGCGACGCGAGGAGGATGACTCCCCATCGCCTGCGCGCGCTCGCGCCACGATCGCCGGCGCGACGGAGCGCGAGCAGCACCAGCGGCGTCACCGCGGCCCACGCCCAATAAAACAGCAGCACGTGCCCGGCGATGTCGGTGAGCGACGCATCTGCGTCACCCGCTTCCTTGCCGAGGAAGAAGTGCGCGGACGAGAGCACACCGAAGAGGGTCCACGCGTACACCACTATCGCGGCGATCAGCAATCGGCGCAGCCAGCGATTCTCGGGGAGCCACGACGCGTCCATGGGTCCAAACATTGGCATCCACGCGCGCGCGCGCCACTCCGCGCCGGTGAGACGCGCGCCCAGCCCGTCGTACCGGCCCACGCGCACGACGAGTGGGCGCCCGCGAGGGCCATCTCGCGGGCGGAATGGCGCGATTGGGCGAAACGCTGCGGCGCGCGCGGGCGGCGGGCGCGATCCTGTCGCACCTGCAGCGCCTCGGTGCCCGCACCGTCATGCCTCCGTTCCGCAACTCTGGCTTCGCCTTCGCACTCCTCGCGCTCAACCTCGCGGGCGCTCCATCGGTGTGCGCGCAAACGGCGCCGGTTCCCTCGGCACCGAAGAAGCACGTCGCTGCCGCCCGTCGCACGCACCCCATCCACCTCGATGGCGTGCTCGACGAGGCCGATTGGTCGCTCCCCGGTGTCGCGACCAGCTTCACGCAGCGATTCCCCGATCCCGGCAAGCCCGCGACGTTTCAGACCGAAGTCCGCATCCTCTACGATGACGACGCGATCTACGTCGGCGCGCGCATGTTCGATCCGCATCCCGACTCCATCGTCGCCCCGATGGCGCGCCGTGATCCGCAGGACATCTACTCCGACTGGTTCGACGTCATCTTCGACAGCTATCACGATCGCCGCACCGGCTTCCGCTTCGGCGTGAATCCCGCCGGCACGAAGCTCGACGTCTACCACTTCAACGATGGCGACAGCGACGACGCGTGGGACGCGCCCTGGGACGTGGCGACGCGCATCGACTCGCTCGGCTGGACCGCCGAGCTCCGCATCCCGCTCTCGCAGCTGCGATTCCACGGCTCGGCACTCGAGCAGATGTGGGGGCTCAACTTCTACCGCGCCGTCGCGCGACGCGACGAGTGGACGTTCTGGTCTCCGTATCCACCCACCGCGCCCGGATTCATCTCCAACTTCGGCGACCTCGGCGGGCTCACCGGCCTCGAGCCGGCGTCGCCGATCGACATCGTCCCCTATGTCAGCACACACACCGTTACGAATCGGGCCGACGACGCCAATCCACTCACGCGCGGCACCCGTGCCACCGCGACCGCCGGAGCCGACTTCCGCGTCGGACTCGGCTCCGCGCTCTCGCTGCACGGCACTATCAATCCCGACTTCGGCCAGGTGGAGGTCGATCCCGCGGTGCTCAACCTCTCCGCCGTCGAGACGTTCTTCCCGGAGAAGCGACCATTCTTTCTCGAAGGCGCGGGCATCTTCGAGTTCGGCGCTCTGCCCGTGGACGCATCGTACGGCTTCTCGCGCTTCGTGCACTGGCGGCGCATCGGCCGCACGCCGCAGCTCTCGCCGGCAGCGGAGTTCAGCGACGTGCCCGACCAGACGACCATCCTCGGCGCGACGAAGCTGAGCGGCCGCACCTCGAATGGCCTCTCGCTCGGATTCGTCGACGCGGTAACCGCGCGCGAGGATGCGCATACCATCGACGCCGACGGCGTGCATCACGACGTGGGCGTCGAGCCGCTCACCAACTATTTCGTCGGCCGCATGAAGAAGGATCTCTCCGACGGGCGCGCCACGATCGGCATGATGGGCACAGCGACGAATCGGTCGATGGGGGCTGACTTCGATCCGTATCTGCGTTCCGACGCGTATCTCTATGGCGTCGACGCCTCGCGCGCCTCCGCGAATCGGCGCTGGACGCTCGGCGGCTACTGGATCGGCAGCCGCGTGGACGGGAGCGCGGCGGCAATCGCCGCGACGCAGCGCTCGAGCGTGCGCTACTTCGGACGTCCCGATGCAGGCTACATCCCGTTCGACTCCTCACGCCGTGCGCTCACGGGCCACGATGCGTCCGCCGGCGTCGTCTACCAGGGCACGCCGATGTTCGGGTCGCTACAGCTGCGCGAGACCTCGCCCGGCTTCGAGATGAACGACCTCGGCTATCTCGCGCGTAGCGATGCGCGCTCGCTCGCGGCCGCCATCGGTGCGACGCACGATGCGTCGGCGAGCCTGTTGCGCAGCACCCGCGTAACCGCGTACACCATCGACGCGTGGAATTTCGGCGGAAACGCGTTCTATCGTGAGCTTGGCTTCACGAGCAGTGCCGAGCTGCGATCGCTGTGGAACGTGAGCGCGCGCGCCGCGATATTGCCGCCCTCCCTCGACGACCGGCTCACGCGCGACGGACCGCTGGTGAGCGCGCCCACTCGCTGGACGACCGCGGCGAGTGTGGAGAGCGATCTTCGTCGGAAGGTCATCGGCAGCGTCGCCGCGACGCTCGCGCGTGGAGGTTTGAATGGAGACGAGTGGACAGTCACGCCAACGGTCACCTTTCAGCCGGTCAACAAGCTCCAGCTGTCGCTTGCGCCGACGCTCGATGTGCTGCACGACGGCGCACAGTACGTACGCACCGTTCCCGATTCGAGCAACATCGCCACGAACCACAACGACTACGTCTTCGCAGATCTGCGCCAGCGCACGCTCTCCGTGAGCGCGCGCGCCGACTGGTCGCTCACCAACGCGCTCAGCGTCCAGCTCTTCGTGCAGCCCTTCGTCTCGACGGCACACTTCAGCGGCTACAAGTCGCTGCGCGCACCGCGCACCTTCAGCTTCGACGTATTCGGAACGGATCGTGGCACCGTCGAATCGCTTCCCGACGGGCGCGTGCGCATCGATCCGGATGGCGAGAGCGGCACCCAGCCATCGTTCGTGCTTGGCGACAATCCCGATGAGACGAGCTTCGTGTCGCGCGCGATTCGCGTGAACGGCGTGATCCGCTGGGAATACCGCAGCGGCTCGGCGATCTACCTTGTGTGGCAGCAGACGCGCGACGGCACCGCGGCGCTCGACGGCACGTCGCTGTGGAACGGCCTCGATCACGTGCTCGGCGTTCCGGCGAAGAACGTGGTCTACCTCAAGGCGAGCTATCGCTTCGGGCGCTGACCAGCCGCGCGCGCGGGGCCTGGCATCCGGCCGTCTGAGGCCGGCGACCATCATTCCCGAGTTACGATCCGTCACCTCGCGCAGTAGCTTCGCGAAATGTCATCTTCCGATCATTCGGCAGGAACGCCAGCCGGCGCAGCGACGAGGCCAACGGCTCGGCTGCGGCGCGACACTCTCGTGGCCGCGATCCTGGCGGTTGGGGTCGCGCTCCGCGTGTGGCAGTATCTCGCCAACATGTCGATGTGGTTTGACGAGCTCTCGATCGCTCGCAACGTCAGCGAACGATCGCTCGGGCAGCTACTCGGCCAGCCCCTCGCGTACCAGCAGACCGCGCCGCTGGGCTTTCTCGCGGCCGTCGACATCGCGAAGAACATCTTCGGGCCGAGCGATCTGTCGCTGCGGCTGTTCCCGTTTCTCTGCGGGATCGCCGCGCTCTTCCTGTTCTGGCGCGTCGCCGAGCGAACGCTCGAAGGAGCGGCCGTGCCAATTGCGGTGGCGTTGTTCGCCCTCTCGCCGCCGCTCATTCGCTACAGCGCGGAGTTGAAGCAGTACGGCGTGGACGTCGTCGCGATCCTCGTTCTTACGCTCGTGGCGCTCGATCTCTGCAGGACACAGCCGACGCTGCGCCGCTGCCTCGTTGCAGGAGGCGTGGGAATCATCAGTGTTTTCTTCTCCCAGGCGGCGGTGCTGGTTCTCGCCGGGCTCGGCGCGGCACTCTTCGTGCGATGGGCGGTCCACCGCGATGCCGCCGCGCGCAGGCCAGTCTTCGTCACAGTGCCTATCTGGGCGTGCGCCGCCATCGGCGGTCTCGTTGTCGCACGACAGCATATGACGACGCATACGATGGAATTCATGCATTGGTTCTGGCGCACGAAGCTCGGCTTTCTTCCTTTGCCGCCCACCGCGAGTGGCTTCGCGATCTGGACGCGTGATCGGTTCGCGCAGTTCTTCGACGTGATGTCGAGCTACCCGCTGCCGCTCGTCTACACCGTGTTTGCGTTGACGGGACTGATCGTGCTCTGGCGGCGGCGCGACGTCGCACTGATTCTCGCCGGTCCCGTGGCCGTCACTCTCGCCGCGGCGATCGCGCAGCAGTATCCGTTTCGTTGGCGCGTCGTGCTTTTCCTGTTGCCAACGCTGCTCCTCACGTCCGCCGCGACGGTCGGCTGGATGATCGAGCGCGCGTCCGCGGCCCAGCCCGCGCTCGGTGCCGCGCTCGCGGTCGCATTACTCGCTCCGCCGCTGGTCGCCATTTTTCGCAGGCCGCCGCCATACACCGGTGAGCCATTCAAGCCGGTGTTCGCGTACGTGCAGGCACACAGGCAGCCGGGCGATCGCACGTACGTGTATGCGAATACTTTCCAGGCCATCACGCGCTACGGCGCCCAGTACGGTATGCCGCCCGACAGCTACGTGGCCGGAGCGTGCGACGAGCAGTCGATACTGCCGTTTCTGGTCGACGTCGATCGCTTCCGAGGTACTCGCCGGCTCTGGGTGATCGGGTCCAGCGTTCCGGACTTCAGGCCGGCGCGTCGAGCGATCGGCAGATATCTGAGCATCATCGGCGTGAAGCGCGACTCGATGTCCGTGCCGTCGGTCGCTCCGCTGGATCCCGTGAGCGCCGATCTGTTCGACCTGAGCGACACGACTCGACTTCGCCTCGCGGCGGCAGCGACCTTTCCCTTCAAGCCAGACACCTTGCACGCGTTGTGTTTCGATTGGGTGCATCCGACACCCAGCGCGCCTGCAGAGCTACCCCGCTAGCGCGGCGCCACTCCCGCGGTACCGGAAACGCTGTCGCAACGCCCGCTCTCCTACCGCGGAGAAGATCACGACGCGCGTCCCCTTCTGCCGCGTCGCCCATCGCATCGCGAAGAAGCGATCGAGCAGCGCGGCGCCGAGCGCGCCCGCGAGATGCGGCCGCCGCACGCTCCAATCGAGGCACGCGATGCAGAGCGGCCGGCGGCGGCTCTCGAGCGACGCGAGGTCGACTCCGAACTCCTCGGCGAAGCGCTCCCCCTTCTCCGTGAGCGTGAGCTCCCTGCCGTCGCCTCGCACGCATCCCTGTTGCCGGAGGCTGTCGTGCACGAGCACGCCGAGATCGCCTGCGAGGTGGTCGTAGCACACGCGCGCCTTCCGCATCGCGACGTCTACGGGTCCGGTGGGTACGTGCACGGAGCCGATCCGGTGCGCGAGCCCGACGAGAGTCTCGATGACCGTTCCGACTTCGTGGTTCGCGAGCCGAAAGTACCGGTGCCGTCCGACCTGCTCCACAGCGACGAGCTTCGCGTCGACGAGCTTCGAGAGGTGTGAGCTCGCGGTCGGCTTCGACACGCCGGCCACGCGCGCGAGCTCCGTCGCCGTGAGCGCGCGGCCGGTCATCATCGCCATCAGGATCGTCGAGCGCGCGTGATCGCCGATGAGTTTCGCGATCGCGGCGATGTCCGGACTGTCGTGCATAGTTCCATGGTAATCGAACCATTCACGACGTGCAACGGGTATCGTGCGGGGAGCCGCCCGCCGCCGCGTAGCGGCTACTCACACCGCCGAATGCTCGGGAATTCGCCCATGCTCACGTCGTTCCTTCACGATCCCGCGCCGCGCCGCTCCTTCATCGGCCGAATCGCGGCCGCCCTCGTCGCCCTCGCGCTCAAGCCGCCATTCCTTCAGGCACGGAGACCATCCATGTCCGTCACCTGCTTCATTCGCTACCAGCTTGACCCCTTCCAGCGCGAGGCGTTCGTACAGTACGCGGACGGATGGTCGAAGATCATCCCGCGTTGCGGCGGCGATCTCATCGGCTATTTTCTCCCACACGAAGGCACGAACGACATCGCGTTCGCGCTCATCTCCTTCGAGTCGCTGGCCGCGTATGAGATGTACCGCCTGCGGCTGCGGGCGGATCCCGAGGGAAAGGCGAACTTCGACTTCGCGCAGTCGCGGCGTTTCATCCTGCGCGAAGAGCGCACGTTCCTCGAGGGAGTTCCGAGCACGATGCACCGTTTCAAGGGATAGATGACGGCGAGTACCTCTCTCCGGCCGCATCGCCTGGCGAGCCGATCACAATAAGAAAACTTTGTACTCCGAGGCGCGAGCGATTATTCCTCGCGCTTCATCGTTTGGCCCGCACCGAGCACACCAGTTGGCTCGCTGGTTGCCTTGCATTGGTGTATCACGCTCATGCTCGATCGACGACTACGCGCGTCCACACTCAGGCTCGCGGAGGGCCCATGCGCATTCGAAATACGATCCAACTCATCACTGCTCTAACCATGATCTCGGCGATCGCCGCCTGTGGCGGCAGACACGCGAGAAATGACGACGCATACAGCACGGCGGCGGTTGTCGAATGGGATTCGGGACCGCTGGACCGGGATTACCGGCACGAGCGCGAGGTGATGGAGGCACGTCACCGCGACGAGGTCGCTAACGCGCGCGCGGATGAATCGGTCGAGCGGCGCAACGCGCCAGGGCGCCGAGCGCCAGGACCTCGAGGATCGCTATCAACGCGGAAAGAAGGTACACATGAAGAAGCTGCCCCCTTCAAATCACGACCACGACAGGGACAATCACTAGTACCGATTTGGTGGCCCGGTTGAATAACGACCCCGCATCGATGATCGATGCGGGGTCGTTCGTCCTAATGACCAGAACCTATCCGAACAGCTCCCGATCCACGCTTCGCAAATCGTTCGAATCGTAGTACGGCTGTGTCCATCCGTCCGTGGTCGACAGAAACCATCCGGCTTCGGCAGCGGCGTGCTGCTTGGCGGCGGGGGCCTTTTTCCTTCCCTTCGGCGCCTTCGCGTAGCGGTCGAGGAAGTCAAAGTGATCGACCAGAGCAAGCGCCTCGATCGCGAACGCAGTAGCAACGTCCGTGTCTCGAATTGCGATGAGATTATCGCCATTCGCCTCTTCCCCCCCCGTCGCGAGGTTAGAGGAGCCACAGTACACGACGGCATTATCGGTGTTGAATCCGCAGACTACGAATTTGTGATGGATTTGATGACCGCGCACGCCGGGCACGTCACTGAAGGGCGGCGGGAGTACGGTGTTCGTCGGCTTCCCCGTTACGAGCACGCCATTCTTCTTCTTTGGCGAGTAGAGGCGGATGCCGTTCGTGCTATCCGAGATGCCATAGCTGAAAATCGTCTGATCGTTGTGCAGACTGATGAGTGCGGGACGAACGGGCCCGTCGCCGCTGCCAAGATCCATGATGGCGAACAGGACACTTCCCTTCGCCTTGCCGCTCTTTCCCTCAAGCTGAACACGCTTGGTTAAATCGCCCATTAACGATTCCGCGAACTGTTTCGCGTGGGGCGCGAAACTGATGTCCGTATCCGGTACGCCGTTCGACGAGAAGGAGAAATGCTTCGAGGACAGCGGTGACTGCTGAAATTCCCCCGCCTTCGCGCCTGCGGCCCACGCTGCGGCGAACACCTGCGCGTACGCGTCCGCGACGTTGGCGTCATCGAACACAAGCACGTGGTTCGAGTTTACGTACATTCCGGTAAGCGAGAAGTTGGTCGATCCTGTCAACACTTTCTTCGCCCCGCTCGCGTCCGACACGATCAGAACCTTGTCGTGCGAATATCTGTTGAAGTGCCCACGAATCAACTTGGCCGCGCCCTTCTTCTTCTTGTCGAACTGCGCCTGAAACTCGTCTTCGGGTTTCGAGCCGTTCGCGTCGTGGTGCAACGCGGCGTTGTCCAGAATGATCCGAACCCGACCCTGGGCGGCGAGCTTCAGCAACAAGCTTGCGATATCCGGCTCGTTGAAGTCGTACGCGAACACATCCAGTGTCAGCAAACTGGAATTCAACACCTCGTTCAAGATGCCGAAGATCTTCTCGCGTGCCGAGTAGCCCAGCCAGGAATACTCGTCGGCGAAACTGAACTTGTCGCCCGCCGCATTGGTACCGGCGTTCGCAGAGGTATCGAACACGAGACTTCTGGCCTTTGGGCTCAGGGGTGCCTTGAGTCCGAAATGGTTCACGAACGCCTGCGACTGCGTGAAGCCGCGGGTGAATCCCAACTCCAGTGACCCCTTCTTGAACGGAAGTACATTGGCTACGATGGCGACGCCGAGGCCCGGATCGATCGGAAGAAGCGATGATTTCGTGTCGAAGTATCGAGGCGTCACCGTATAGGTGTAGGCCCCCATAAACGGCGACGTTCCCTGATGCGTCGTCCCGGGAACGTGAAGCCATCGCAGTTTGTGGATCGGCGCGTTGACGCTCGAATTCGATGGCTCCGTCGCAACTTGCGCGTGGTCCCCGGGCTTTTCGAACTGCAGCGTGTTGAAGAGATAGTACGATGGACGTCCTGCAGGCTCGCACTGAATGGTGAATCCTGCGAGCCCCTTCACACTCTTCTTTGTCAGGTTGAACGCCAGCAGCGTCTTCGCATCACCAATGTAGGCCTTCACGGTGAGGGCGCCTTTGGAGTTCGTCACGACGGCCATTGCCGCCTCCGGGAAAGAGTCGTGACGACGATAGATCAACCGTGACGCCGCCGCAAGAATTCTGGATGTCACATTCCTACTTCGATAATTAATTAGACGCCACTAATGTCCCAATCACCGATGCGTTTAGGATCGTCTGACCGGGAGCACCGGTCGCTACGTGCATCTGCTCGTCGCGTCAAGTCTCCCCGCACTGCGGCTGCGAATCAGCGAAACGCGCGGCAGAGTGCTTCCTTCTTATTGACGTCATGGCGGCGACTACTTACGAAGTCGCAGACGTAGCAATGCACAATGTCAGGTTGGTCTTCGTTCGATTCGGTCACATCCGAGAGGACATCATGTCGTGATACCGCTGACGTTTGTGCTTCGCGCTCGCGACACTCGCACTGGCGAGTCTCTCTAGTTTCGCGACCCATCGTATCGGAGCCTCAGGCGATGAAATTCATTCCGTCGCTCACCAAGTCCCTACCACTTCGGACGCGGATGGCCTGCCCGAGGTTCTTGCTGTCCTACCGCCCAAGCTCAAGCAGTTAAGTGCAGCAGCGATTGACACCTCGATTTACCAGCCGGTGCTTCGGGTGACCGACGTGCGGCAGCACGACGCCCAACTCAGACATGGTTCCAACGACCGCCACGATGCGGCCTCAGAATGAGGGCTAAGTCCGCTCCCATTCTGGTGGTGACGCAAACAAAACTTTGTCGTCAAAACACAAGGCACCTGCCTTCTCGAGGTCGTTTGCCACAATGAAATCTCAATACGTGGCTCGCTCATTGCCCTGAATGGTTACGTCGCGCTCATAGTGGCTCGGACACTGCGCGTGTTGCCAATCCTTTAGCTCGCGGAGACCGATGCGCACTCGTCACTCGATTCAAGTTGTTGCCGTTCTCATGGCTGTCTCGACGCTCGCCGCGTGCGGTGGCAGGCAAGTGAGAGAGGACGATGGATACCGCTCGCCGCGCGTCGTCGTGTGGGACTCGCGACCGATCGATGGCCGTTATCGTCACGAGCGGGAGGCCATGGAAAACCGGCACCGCTACGAGGCAGCGCACGCTCGTAGGGAAGAGGCGGCGGATCGGCGTGAGGCGCGCCAGGCATCCGAGCGGCGCGAGCTCGACGATCGCTATCGTGAAGGCAAGGAGAAGCACATGAAGCAGCTGCCTCCGGGCCGGCGCGATGACAAGCACGACAACGGCAAGCACAAAGGCGACAAGCACGAGGATCACGAGAAGCAGTGAGCCAGGGGAGCGATAACGCTCTCGCAGCAAGCGACCCCGCATCGAGCACCGATGCGGGGTCGCTTTTCAGTCACGCGCTCATGCGATCACGCGCTGGTCGGTTGCACGAGCACACCTCCCCACGCTACCGGCGCGATGCGCGGAATGACGACGGTCCACGCGAGTACTCCGAGCAGCGACACGCCGATCGCGAGCGCGAACGCGCTGTAGAAGCTTCCAGTGCGATCGACGAGAAATCCCGTGATCGCCGGCCCCACGATGCCCGCGAGATTTCCGACCGCGCCCTGAAAGCCGATCCACCGCCCCGCCGCCTTCGGACCCGCGAGCAGCTGCCCCACCGCGTACAACGTCGGCGACGCGAGCCCGAAGGTGAAGCCAACCGCGAGCAGGCTCGGCTCGAGTAGCAGCGGTCCGCCCAGGAGCACGCCGACGAGACAGATCGCCGACGAGATCTGACTCGTCACCAGCGTGGTGCGATAGACGCGATGCGGCGTCTCGCCTCGCTCGATCCACTTGTCGCCGACGAGACCCGTCACATACGCGCCCAGCGCGTGCATCCCGTAGGTGAGCCCTCCGATCGTCGCCATTCGCGTCAGCGAGTACCCGCGCACGTCGACGAGGTAGTACGGCAGCCAGGCGAGCACGAAGTAGAAGATGTAGTTCGCGCAGAAGTGTCCGAGCCCTGCGCCAATCGCGGCGCGCTGCCGAATGATCTCGAGAAAGGACGGCGAGTCGACGGAGTGCTCGGCGCTGCGCGCCGGAAGCGTGCGCGCCGGACC
>DATCPC010000091.1:0-6997 GCA_036564355.1 Gemmatimonadaceae bacterium
GCGCCGAAGCAACCGACGCTGGAGCCCTCGACGCCCTAACGTTTTTTCGCGAGCTTCCGCGCGCTCCGCGGAGCCGGCTCGACGCTCTCGCGTTCGTGCGCGGCGTTGCTCAGGAGCTCGCGCGCGTGCGCAAGACTCACATCGCTCTCCGAGTCGCCGCCGAGCAGCCGCGCGATCTCCGTGATGCGCGCATCGCCGTCGACGACGCGCGTGTCCGCCGTCGTGATCCCGACGCGCGCGCCCTTCTCGACAACAATGTGGTGGTGCGCGCGCGCAGCGATCTGTGGCAGGTGGGTGATCGCCAGCACCTGATGATGTGTGGCGACCCTGCGCAGCGTGTCGCCTACCTGCAGCCCGATCTTCCCGCCGATGCCCGCGTCGACCTCGTCGAACACGAGCGTCGGCACGCGGTCGAGCCGCGCAAGGATCGTCTTGAGCGCGAGCATCACGCGCGACAGCTCGCCGCCGGAAGCGACTCGCGCGAGCGGCCGCGACTCGTGCCCGCGATTGAGTACCACGCGCAGCTCGATGTCCTCCGCGCCCACGGCGCCGATCTCATCCCGCGCGCACACGTTGACGTCGAGGCGGCCGTCCGGCATTCCGAGCTCCGGCAGCACTGCGTCCACCTCGGCCGCGAGTCGCGCCGCCGCGTCGCGACGCAGTGCGGTGAGCTCGGTCGCGGCCGCCTCGAGCGTTCCCTGCACATCGCGTCGCCGCTGCTCGAGCTGGCGCAGGTCGACCGCGCCGCGATCGACGAGGTCGAGCTCCGATCGCGCCAGGCGCGCGGTCTCCGCGACGGCCTCGAGCGACGGTCCATATTTCTTCGTAAGGCGAAAGATCAGATCGCGCCGGCGTTGCACCTCGGCCAGGCGCGAGGGATCGAGATCGACGGCGCGCTCGTACTCATCCAGCTCTCGCGCGAGCTCCTGGAGCGAGTAGAATGCCGAGTCGTAGAGCTCCTGCAGGCGCGCGAGCGACGCGTCGATGCGCTGGATCGTGGCGAGCGATCGCTGCATGTGCCCGAGGCTCTCGAGCACGGCGCCTTCCTCGCCTTCGAGGATGCCGGCGAGTCCGGCGGCGAGCGACTTGAGCTCCTCCGCATGCTCGAGCCGCCGCGCCTCCTCCTCGAGCGTGTCGTCCTCGCCCGGACGCAGATGCGCGTCGTCGATCTCACTCACGAGATGCCGCAGATAATCTGCACGCCGCTCGGCCTCGGCCTTCCGCGCAGTGAGCGACCGGATCTCGCGCGCGACACCGTGTAGCTCCTCGTGCGCCGCACGCACCCGCCCGGCGGCGGCGGTGGCCGAGCCGTACGCATCGAGAATCGCGCGCTGCGACTCCTCGTCGAGCAGCGTCTGCGCCTCGTGCTGTCCGTGCAGGCTCACGAGCGCACGCCCCACCTCGGCGAGCACTGCGGCCGTCGTCGTCGCACTGTTGATCCATGCGCGCGTGCGCCCGCTCGACACGATCTCGCGCCGCAGGACAATCGTCGTGGGATCGTCCACGTCGACGCCGCGCGCATCGAGCAGCGCGATCAGATCGCCGTCACCGGACGCATCGAAAATCCCCTCGACCGATGCCTTCTCCGCGCCGGTGCGAATGAGGTCCGAGGTGCCGCGCTCAC
Organism: Gemmatimonadaceae bacterium; assembly: GCA_036564355.1. Taxonomy (GTDB): domain Bacteria; phylum Gemmatimonadota; class Gemmatimonadetes; order Gemmatimonadales; family Gemmatimonadaceae; genus FEN-1250. Next base: position 1,625 of record DATCPC010000091.1, read on the forward strand.
CGAGCAGAAAGCCGAGCGCACCAACGATGATCGACTTGCCGGCGCCCGTTTCGCCGGTGAGAACGTTGAAGCCCGCCGCGAGCGGCAGCGTGAGCGCGTCGATGATCGCGAAATTCCGAATGCGCAGCTCAGTCAGCACCCGCCTCCTCGTCGCGCTCGCGGAGTCCCCCCCAGCCCAGCTTGCGCCGCATTCGCGAGAAGAAGGTGCCATCCCGGAAGGTGACTACGAGCACGGGTTTGTCCGCGCGCCGCACCGTGAGCGTATCGCCGGCAAAGAAGGTTGCGCCGACCTGCCCGTCCACCGTCACCAAAAGCTCGTCGGGCGCGGCATCTACCTGCACCGTCACCTCGGCGTGCGGCGGCAGCACGACGGGGCGAATGGCGAGCGTGTGTGGCGAGATCGGCGTGAGGATCAGCGACTCGACCGTCGGCACGACGATCGGCCCGCCTGCTGACAGACTGTATCCCGTGGAGCCGGTGGGCGACGAGATGATGATGCCGTCCGCAGCGTAGGTGCTCATCAACTCGCCATTCACCGACGCGCGCAGTGTGAACACGCGCGCGAAGCCGCCCTTGTGCAGCACCACATCATTGAGCGCACGCCACCTCGGCTCTGCGTGGCGTGTCGTCCATGCTTCCAGCGTCATGCGCTTCTGCACGAGATAGTCGCCGGCGGCAAGCCGCTCCAGCGCGAGCTCCATGTCCTCGCGCGCACACGCGGTGAGAAAGCCCAGTCTGCCCAGGTTCACCCCGAGCACGGGGATCTGGCGTCCCGCCACGAGCCTCGCGCCGCGGAGCATCGTCCCGTCGCCGCCGAGCGTGAGCAGCGCGTCGATGCGTGCCGGGTCGTCGAGCATCTCGGACTTGCTCACGACGCCGTGCAGGTCGTGCTCGAACACCGGCGTGATCTGCAGCGCCGGCGCCATCGCGATCAGTCTCTCGAGAACTTTCGGGAGCCCGTCGTAGCTCAGGTTTCCGATGACCCCGAGCCGGATCACCCGGCAACCGCTTCCATCTCGAGGAGCGCGCGCACGCGGCGCGCGATGCCTGCCGCGTCGAGCCCCGTGAGCGCGAGCTGCACCTTGCGCGGTGCCTGCTCGATGTAACGGTCGGGCACGCCGTGCACGCCGACGCGAACCGACGGATCGATCTGGGCGATCACCGTCGACATGTACGCGCCAAAGCCATTGACCATCGTGCCTTCCTCCACAACCAGCACGTGCGGATGCTGACCGACCACCGCGGTGAGCGTGATCTCGTCGAACGGTTTGAGGAATCGGCAGTTCACGACCGTCAGATCGATGCCGTCCGCGGCCAACTCCTCGGCGGCCGCGAGCGCGGGGAGCACCATCGTTCCCACCGCGAGAATGGCGACGTCGCGTCCCTGGCGCAGTACCTCCCACGTGCCGAATGGAACGGCTGGAATGTCGGTGGCCGCCCCGGGAACGTCCGGTGAGACGTCGCGCGGATAGCGAAGGCACAGCGGCCCCGAATCGTGTGCGAGCCCGGTGCGCACGAGCGCGAGCATCTCGGTGCCATTCTTCGGCGCGGTCACGACCATGCCGGGCACCGCGAGCATGTACGCGATGTCGTACAGCCCCATGTGCGTTGGTCCATCCTCGCCGACCAGTCCCGCGCGGTCCATGCAGAACACGACGGGAAGATGCTGCAGCGCGACATCGTGGATGACATTGTCGTACGCGCGCTGGAGAAACGTCGAATAGATGGCGACGACGGGCTTGATTCCGCGCGTGGCGAGTCCTGCGGAGAAGGTGACGGCGTGTCCCTCCGCGATGCCGACGTCGAAGAAGCGATCCGGAATCGCGGCGGCGAAGGCGCTCGTGCCCGTGCCCGCCGGCATCGCCGCGGTGATCGCGACTACCGACGTGTCCTGTGTGGCGAGCTCGGTGAGCCCTTTTCCGAAGACCGCGGTATACGCGGGGTTCGCGACGGCCGCCGTCTTCTTCTGTTTGCCCGTGGAGGGATCGTGCCCCGCGGGGAGCGCGTGCCACTTCTCGTGGTGCTCGCCTGCGGGGAATCCCTTTCCCTTCGTCGTGATCACGTGCACGAGACGCGGCGTGCGCATCCCCCTCACCGCGGTGAAGGTGTCGACGAGGACGTCGATGTCATGGCCGTCGATCGGACCGAAGTAGCGAAAGCCGAGCTCCTCGAACAGCACGCCCGGCGTGAGGAAGGACTTCATGCTCTCCTCCCACCGTCGCACCACCTGGCCGAGCACCGATAGCGGCCCGGGAAGCTCGTCGACGACGCTGCCGATCTTGCTGCGGAGCCGATTGTAGATGGGATTGCGCTGTACCTGGCCGAGGTAGCGCGAGATCGCGCCGACATTGGGCGCGATCGACATTTCGTTGTCGTTGAGCACGACGATGATGTCGCGATCGGATGCGCCCGCGTTGTTGAGCCCCTCGTACGACAGCCCCGATGTGAGCGCGCCGTCTCCGAGTACGGCGAGCACGCGGAAGTCCTCGTGCTTGAGATCGCGCGCGGTGGCGACGCCGAGCGCCGCGGAGATCGCGGTGGCGGCGTGGCCCGCGCCGAACACGTCATACTCGCTCTCGTCGCGCTTCAGAAAGCCGGAAATGCCGCCTTGCTGGCGGAGCGTCTCGAACTGGTCGCGTCGGCCCGTGAGCATCTTGTGCGGGTACGCCTGGTGCCCGACGTCCCACACGAGCTGGTCGCGCGGCGTGTCGAAGACGTGATGGAGCGCAACGGTCAGCTCGACCACACCAAGCCCGGCGCCGATGTGGCCGCCGGTGCGCGAGCAGGAGTCGATGAGCGATGCGCGCAGCTCCTCGCTCACCGCGCGCAGCTCGTCGCGCGTCAGCGATTTCAGGTCGGCGGGAAAGTTCACACGCTGAGATGACATCAGCCGGGGGTCAGGGAATGGACTGTGCGAGCTGAACGCATGGAAGGCACAGGGAGTTCAACTCGTACGCGCGATCGCATATCGGGCGAGCATGTCCAACGTTGCGGTTCTGAGCCCCGCGCGCTCGAGCGCTGCGCACGCGTCATCCACCAGCGAGTCTGCACGGGCGACCGCTCGCTCGACCCCCAGCAGCATCGGATACGTACTCTTGCGAAGCTCGACATCACGGCCGGCGGTTTTGCCAAGCGCCGCGGTGGTCGATGTGGCATCGAGCACATCGTCCGTGATCTGAAATGCCAACCCGATGGCGTCTCCGTACGCGGTGAGAGCGTCGAGGCCGGCCGCGCTCGCGCCGGCGGCGATCCCCCCAATGCGAGCGGACGCGCTGATCAGCGCGCCCGTCTTCGCGCTGTGAATGCGCTCCAGCTGATCGATCGACAGCGAGCTCCCCTCCCCTTCGAGGTCGAGCAGTTGACCGCCCACCATGCCTCCCCCGCCCGATGCGCGCATCAACTCTCGTACAATGGCGGCTTGGGAAGCGTTGGGCAACCCGAGCTGCACGCCGGCGTCGCACGCTGCGCGCACGGCCAGCGGCACCATTGCCACGCCGGCTGCCGTCGCGATAGCCACCCCGTGCACGCGGTGCGTCGTCGGCCGGCCGCGCCGCATGTCGTCGTCATCCATACACGGGAGATCGTCGTGCACCAGCGAATACGCGTGAACGACCTCGATGCACGCGGCGAGCGCGCTCGCATCCCGCTCGCCGCCGCAGGCGCGGTAGGCCGCGAGCATGAGAATGGGGCGCAGCCGCTTTCCCTGGCCGAGTATGCTGTAGCGGATCGCGCTCGCGACGGGAGCAGGGAGCGCGCCGAGCGCAGGCCCGGCGCAGAGCCGCTCGAGCTCGCGATCGACGCTCGCGCGGTCGATCGCGAGATTCAAGGTGAGCCCGTCCGCGATATCGCCGTCGCCGGGGGTGTCGCCGACGCCGCTCGCGTCAACTCTCGAAGTCAGCGAGCGTGAATCCGCCATCGGTATCCTCGATGAGCTTGCGCACGCGCGCCTCCGCCTGCACGAGCGCCGCGGACGCCGTGCGCAATCGCTGGATTCCCTCTTCGAACAAACGGAGCGCATCGTCGAGCGGAATCTCCGATCGCTCGAGCTCCCCCACGATGGTCTCGATTCGCGCGAGGTCAGTCTCGTAGCTCATTGGCCCTCATCCGCCATGCGTGGCGCCGGGTGTACGGCACGTGTGGTCGCGCGCACGGTACCGTCGCGCAGAAGAAGATCGAACTCCAGCGCCACCGCGAAATCCGACACGCTGCCGAGCGTCGCGCCCGAGGAGCCGCGCGCGACGGCGTAGCCGCGGGCGAGAACCGCGAGAGGGCTCAGCGCGTGCAGCCGCCCGGCCACGGCGCTCACGCGCGCGCTCCGTCGCTCGGCGTCGCGCGCGGCGCCGGCGCGAAGGTCGCGCGCCGCTCGCTCGACGCGATCGCGTCGCCTCTGCACCTGCCGCAGCAGCGCGCCCCGCAGCGCGACGAGCATCGCGAACGCCTCCGCGCGCGCTTCCGCGAGTACGGGCACCGCGGCCTCCGCGGCGGCCGACGGCGTGGCCGCACGATGATCGGCGACGAGATCGCAGAGCGTGATGTCGACCTCATGGCCGACCGCGGAGATCGTGGGAATCGCACACGCGGCGAGCGCCCGCGCAACGATCTCCGAGTTGAACGCCCAGAGATCTTCGCGCCCGCCGCCGCCGCGCCCGATGATCACGGTGTCCACGTCGCCCCAGCGCCCCACACACTCGATCGCGCGCGCCAGATCTGCGGGCGCGCCCTCGCCCTGCACCTTGGCCGCCACGAGCACGATCTCGACCGTCGGGCAGCGACGGCGCATGACCGAGATGATGTCGCGCAGCGCCGCTCCGTCGGGGCTGGTGATAACAGCCACTCGACGAGGAAGACGAGGGAGCGCGCGCTTGCGCGATGGCTCGAGCAGACCGTCGGCGCGAAGCCGCTCGGTCGCCTGGTCGAGCGCCTTCCGCCACAATCCGTCGCCCACCGCATCGAGCGAAAAAATTGTGCACTGCAGATCGCCGCGCGCGGGATAGACCGTGAGCTGCGCGAGCGCGACTACCTGCATCCCGTCTTCCGGAAGCGCCGGGACTCCACGCTGGTCGCGCGACCACATCACGCACTTGATCTGTGCCGCCGTGCCGCGCAGGCAGAAGTACCAGTGCCCGTTGCGGTGCGACTTGAAGTCCGTGATCTCCCCATGAATCCATAGCCGCGGGAACGCGCCCTCGACGACGAGCTTCGCCTGTTGCGTCAGCATCTCGATGGACACCGCGCTCTCCGGCGACGTTCCCGGAATGGCGGGCAGCGACACGGCCACGGCGGCCACGGTCACGGCGCGTTGAGTGTAGGGACGCAGCGGCTCGCTCACGGGGAAGAGCTGCGGCTCGAGCGGCTCCGCCGGCGGAACCGCTC
>DATCPC010000122.1:0-12170 GCA_036564355.1 Gemmatimonadaceae bacterium
CGCCAAGGCGGCGGGCATCACGGTCATTCCGCAGATCGACGCGGCGAATCAGGTCGGCACGCTCATCGCGGCGCTGCAGACGCGCCGCGCCGCGCTCGGAAAGGTGACGGCGAAAGCCGAGGGAATGCACGAGGACCTCGAGGCGCAGGCCAAGCTCCTCACGGCCGACGGCGCGGGGCGAATGGCGGACGTGCGCGAGACCAGCGACGCGCTCGAGCTGCTCGTCAGCGACGACCTCTGGCCATTGCCAAAGTACCGCGAGATGCTCTTTCCGCTTTAGAAGTCAGGAGGTAGATGAAGGAATGGGCTGACGCGATCGCGCGTCGGCCCTTTTCTTTTTTACGGTGTACGAAAAGTCCATGAGGACGATGTGACAATGCTGGTGCTGGCGTTTCTGGGTGGGGTGCTCACGATTCTGAGCCCGTGCATCCTCCCCATCATCCCGCTGGTCTTCGCCCGCACGGGACGCAGCTTCCCGCGCGAGGTGCTGCCGATGCTCGTCGGTCTCGCGGTCGCGTTCACCGCCGCGGCGCTCATCGCGACTGCCACTGCGCACTGGCTGGTGGTGGCGAACGTGATCGGCCGCAACGTCGCGCTCGCGCTCTTTGCGATCGTCGGTATCGCGCTGCTGTCGTCGCGCGCGGCCGAGTGGATCGCGCGTCCCATTACGCGCGCCGGGGCTGCACTGCTCGGCGGAGCGCAGAATGCGGGCGCCGTGACGCCCGCGCGCAATGTCATCGTCGGAATCGCGATCGGACTATTGTGGGCGCCCTGCGCCGGCCCCATTCTCGGAGTACTCATCGCCGCATCGGCCGTCACAGCCTCGCCCCGTGCCGCGCTGCTCTTTCTCACCTTTGCGCTGGGAGCCGCCATGTCGCTCGCCGCTGTCATCTCGCTCGGAACACAGCTGATCGCGCGCGTCAAGCGCGCGGGCGCGACCGAAGCCGCCGTGCGGCGCGTGCTCGGTGTCGCGACGATCGTCACCGTCGTCGCGATCTTCTTCGGCTTCGATCAGCTGCTCTTCGCGAAGGGAGGGCTCGTGAAAACCGCGAGCGCCGAGGAGCGCCTCGTCACGACGATCACACCGGAGCGCGTGCAGCCACATCCGCCGGGGATGTCGCTCGATGAATTCGCTGCGGAGGAGGATGCGCTCGCGGCGTCGATACATCTCGACAAGCTCGACGGCGACCTGCCGGGCTTCGACGGCGGAACCGAGTGGATCAATTCGCCCGAGCTGTCGCCGAAGTCGCTGAAGGGAAAGGTGGTCCTCGTCGAGTTCTGGACCTTCATGTGCTACAACTGTCTCAACGCGCTTCCGCACGTGAAGGATCTCTACGCGAAGTACAGGAATCGCGGCTTCGTGGTGGTGGGCGTTCACACACCGGAGCTCGGACCGGAGCGCGTGCCCGAAAACGTTCGCAGCGCGGTGAAGCAGCTCGGAATCGCCTATCCCGTCGTGATCGACAACGACAACCGGATCTGGAACGCGTACCACAACGAGTACTGGCCAGCGGCATACTTCGCGGATGCGACAGGAAAGCTTCGCTTTTACAACTTCGGTGAAGGACGGTACGACGAGCAGGACAAGGTTGTGGCGAAGCTGTTGGCGGAGCGCGACGCGGCGACGGGGATCGCGTCGAACAAGCCGCCGAGCACTAGCGACACGAGTGTCTTCGATTCCCATCGCGACGCGACGCCGCGCATGAGCAGAACGCCGCGCTGAGCAGCTGCGCGCGTCGATCGTTCGCGCGCCGGCTGCTTGCTCCCGCTACTGCAGCGACGCGGCCTGGTACGCCCGCTCGAAGGCGTCGAGCTCGCTCGCCGCCGCGTCCGACACAGCCCAGTAGTTCAGCCCGCGATCGACCCAGTGCACGAGCGAATAGCCGTTGTACGATGCGGTCGGCGCCCCGCCATCCGTCGCCGACACCGGCCAGATGAACAGATTGATGGTGTGCGCACCGCGCCCATAGACCAGCGCCGCAGTGGTGTGGCCGGCGAGGTACTCGGCGCGGCCACCCATGAGCGGGAATCCCTGCGCCTGCAGCTCCGGCACATGTGGCGCGAATGGCACCTTCCCGGCGAACCACGGTTTGACCGTGTGATGGTCGCTCGACAGCACGTCAGTGAGATGGTTGGCCATCAATGATCTGACGTGCGTATCCACGAGCGCCGAAACCAGCACGCTTTGCGCGGTCGAGTGGTCAGACCTGGCAGCGATCAATCGCTGGCCGGTCGAGCCCACCGCGACGGCAACGATCAACCCCGCCGCGTACGCGAACCTCCACATGTTGCGCGTTCTGTTCGAGCGCGCGGCCGGCAGCGACACCATGGACGCCTGCGCGCGCGCCCATTCGCGAAGCTCGTCGGGCGCCTTGTACGTCGGCAATGCGTCGCGGAGAGCGTCACCTAGCGAACGAGGGGGCAATGCGGTCATCCGTACTCCTCTTCAAATGTCACAAAACCGCTGAGCGACTCGGCGAGACGGGCCCGGGCCCGCGAGAGCCGCGACATTACCGTGCCGAGCGGCACCTCCGTAATCGTCGCGATCTCGCCGTACGAGCAGTGCTGCAGCTCGCGAAGGATCAGCGTCTCTCGCAGTACATCCGGAAGGGCCGCAACGGCCTCACGAATGCGACGCTGCAGCATCGAGCGACTGGCTTCGGTGTCGGGCAGCGCCGTCTGGTCCACCAGCTGGAGCTCCGGCACCTCATCGAAGGCGACGGTCTCGACCCGATTCCGCCGGCCACCGTAACACTCGCGACGAACGATCGCGAGCAGCCACGCGCGCGCATCGGCTTCGTTGCGCAGCGTGTGAAAATATCGGACCGCGCGAAGAATGGCCTCCTGCGTCGCATCCTCCGCTTCGGTCGCATCGCGCGTGAGGTAGTGCGCGAGCGTGTATGCCGCATCGAGATGCGGCAACACGACTCGCTCGAAACGTGGATCAACTGACAACGATGGATCCGGTCATCATCGGATGCAGCGAGCAGAAGTATTGGTACTCGCCCGGCTTGGCGAGGGCGACGTCGTACGATGCCCTCGTGTCGAGCACCGCCGACGGGACGAATGCCGAGTTCGCGCTCTGAATCCTGTGCGGTACGTCGTCGTCGTTGGTCCAGGTCACACGTTCACCTTTCGCGATCTCGATACGCTTCGGAGTAAAGGCAAAGTTGGATATCGATATCGCGCCTCGCTTCGCCGCCGCCCCACCGCCTCCCGCGGCCCCCGCAGCTCCAGCTGCCGGCGCGCTGGCCCGAGCCGCTGCCTCGCCCGCCGCCATCGCAGCCGCCGGCGATTCGCCGGAGAGACTTTCGTCGATAATAGCCAAATGCCTGTGTTGCGCCAGATAACGAACCTGAGTGATTCCCAGCACATCGCGGAGCGTACCCGCCGGCACCGCCATCGGTCCCGGTGCTGGCGCAGTGCCCCGGCGCGGCTGCGGAAATGCCGTCGACAGCGCCGTGTGAAAGGTCACGTTCCCTTCCACCTTTTGCATGGTCTGGTGAATGTGGCCGTTGAGCACCGTCACCGAACCGAACTTCTTGAGATACGACAGCGCCACCGCGCCGTCATCGGTTCCCCATCCCCACGCCGGATACACACTCCACAACGGGACGTGCGCGAACACGACGATCGGCGTGCTCGCGGCAAGATGCTTGACATCCCCTTCGAGCCACTCGAGCTGATCCCGTCCGAGCGAGCCGAGTCCGCCAGCCTTGAGATTGAACACGTTCACGAGCCCGATGAAGTGCACGCCGCTGTGGTCGAAGCTGTACCAGCCGCCGGCGCCACCGGCGCGCTGAGCCGCCTTGCCGTAGCGATCGAGATACTGGCGACCATTGTCCGTGCCGACGTCGTGCTCGCCCGGCACCAAGAACACATCCTTCGTTCGCGAATCGCGAAGCACCTGGTCCGCCGTATCGAACTCGGACGCCTTCGCGAGCTGGCTGATGTCGCCGGTGTGCAGAAGAAACGCTGGCGCGACCGGCAGCGCATTGATCTTCGATATTGCGGCCTGCATTGTCGCCGTCACATCGGCGTTCGCCGCCTTGTTGAAGCCGATGTGGCTGTCGCTGATCTGCACGAAGAACAGATCGTTCTTCCCTGGTTTCCTGGCGCCGAGCGGGCCGGATTTCGGAACTCCGCCACTCATCGTCCACAGGAGCCCGGTGCCCGCCCACGCCATGCAGTTGAGAAAGCCGCGGCGATCGACATCGCCCGCCAGGAGATCGATTTCAGTCGCTTCGGAATTGTCGGTCATGTTCGTTCGCCGGATCGAGGAGTTTGACGTGGTTACATATTGGACCTCGATCTCCCCGATTTTATTCCCCGGCTGACATCATCCCGTTACGGCCGCTCCCCCCGGCAAGCGATTTCTCGTAGCGCAGGCACTCCTGCTTCCCTTCGTACATCCCGTAGTTCGGGATGCGCACGTAGCCGAGCTTTTCGTACAGCGCGATGGCTGCATGCTGCAAGGGACGCGTCTCCAGCCGCACGGCGGCATACCCGCTCTCGCCGGCCATCCGCTCGAGCATCACCAGCATCGCCTTCGAGTAGCCGCGACCCCGATGCTCGGGATCCACGAACATCCGCTTGATCTCGGCGATCCTCGGCCCGAGCGGACGGAACGCTCCGCACGCAACCGCCTGTCGCTCGACGCGACCAATGAAGAATCCGCTTCCAGGAACCAGAACGTCCTCCGGCTTGAAGTTCCCCGCCCCATCGATCTTGTGATCGTAGAGCTTGGTGACCTCGTCGGTCATGGCCCTGATGAGTGCGGCAGCTTCGGGCTCGCGTGGATCGATGCGCGAGATCTCGAGGCTTGGCGATTTGTGAGGCATCGGCTGGCTATCGGTGCGGGAAGTGGCGACGACTGAAATATCGCGCTTCGGCGGCACGCTTCAACTCAAACTAGATTCATCAGGATGACCGTCCCTCCAGCAAGCGTTCCGTCCACGACCGCGCCCGGTACCTGTCCGAGCTGCGGCGAGCCCGTGAGCGGGCACTTCTGCGCGAGTTGCGGCTCGCCCCTCGCCGGCGCGCGCTGCGCAGCCTGCGCAACCATCCTCACGCCGAGCGCAAAGTTCTGTCATCGCTGCGGGAACGCAGCCGGTGCAGCGGGCGGCCCGCGCGCGGATGCGAGCTCAGCGACACTTCCCTGGGCGATCGCCGGTATCGCGCTCGTGTGTCTCATCGCGCTGCTCGCGGGCCAGCGTTTTCGTTCGACGCCGCCCGTCAGTGCTGCGCAGGCCCAGGGAGCTCCGCCGGGCGGCGACGCCGAGGGCGGCCCCGCAGCCGACGCCGACGCGCCCGGCGTGCGCGCGCCGGACATCTCGAGCATGTCTCCGCGCGAGCGAGCCGATCGGCTGTTCGATCGCATCATGCGTCTCGACACCGAGGGCAAGAAGGACAGCGTTCAGTTTTTCGCTCCGATGGCGATCTCCGCCTACCAGATGATTCCGAATCCAGACGCCGACGCCCGCTTCGACATGGGGCGGATAGCCGAAGTGGCGGGCGCGCTTCCTGCCGCAAAGAGCGAGGCGGACAGCATTCTCGCTAAACAGCCGACGCATTTGCTCGGGCTCGTGCTCGCGATGCAGGTAGCGCGCGCCAGCGGCGACGCCGCCGGCGCGGCCGCTTATCGCGTGAGGCTGCATTCCGCACAGAAGTCGGAGCTCGCGAAGAAGCTCCCCGAGTACGACCGTCACAGCGCCGACATTCGAGACGCGCTCGCGAGCAAGTAGCTCCGCGCGCGACACTCCCTGACCAGACACATGCCGATCAAGACGATTCGCGTCGCCCATAGCCCGGACTCCGACGACGCCTTCATGTTCTACGCGCTCGCCGAAGGAAAGATCGATACGGGCGATCTGTGCTACGTACACGAGCTGCAGGACATCGAGTCGCTGAACCAGCGCGCCCTCAAGGCGGAGCTCGAAGTGACCGCGGTCTCGATTCACGCCTACGCCTACCTCACCGACCGCTACGCGCTTCTTTCTCACGGATCGTCCATGGGCGACCGGTACGGTCCGCGCCTCGTTGCGCGCGCGCCGATGTCGCGCGCAGACATACGAGGCAAGCGCATCGCCATTCCCGGTCCGCTCACCACCGCGTATCTCGCAATGCGCCTCTACGAGCCGAACTTCGAAGCGGTGATGACGCCGTTCGATCAAATCGAGGATGTAGTGGTGAACGGCGAGGTCGACGCCGGCCTCCTCATCCACGAGGGGCAGCTCACCTTTGGCGACCGCGGTCTTCATCTCATCGCCGACATGGGCGAGTGGTGGTTTGAGGAGACCGGCCTCCCCCTTCCCCTCGGCGGCAACGTCGTGCGCAAGGATCTCGGCGCCGATCTCATTCGCACCGTGTCCCGGCACCTGCGCGCGAGCATCGCATACGGTCTCGAGCATCGCGTGAAGGCGCTCGACCATGCGATGCAGTTCTCGCGCGGCCTCGACCGCGGCAAGGCCGACACCTTCGTCGGCATGTACGTAAATGACTGGACACTCGACTACGGCGATCGGGGACGCGAGGCAGTTCGCGCGTTGCTCGCGCGGGGCGTCGAGCGCGGACTGATCGACAAGCCCGTAAGGATCGAGTTCGTGGAGGATTAGTATACACCAATCAACCCCAGTTACAGGGAAACAAAAGACGTCGTCCTCATACGCGACCTTGCGCACCACCGGCGCGCGTGCGGATGTCACCCAAAGTGATTTGAATTGCTGAGGAACATACGGCCCCGCTCTTCATCTCCCGGCGGTGCCAACTTTGCGTTGATGCCAGTCATGGCTGAGACTCTGCTCGTAAGCCCGGAGCGGAGCGCGCGTGAAGCGCGCGCCCTCGCGGAGATCGTACAGCGAATCAACCAGTCGCTCGAGCTCGACCGCGTGTTCTCGCTCATCGTCCGCCATGCCGCGGAGCTTCTCCACGCGCGCGGCGCGCGGCTCGGCCTCGTCGAGGAGGGCGCGATGGTGATCGCCGCGACGCACGGCGATCTGGGCGATCTCGCGGTCACGGCCTCCGATGCATTCGGAGCCTTCTCGTCGTCCGGCGAGCTCCCGCTGTGGGAGCGCCGCAGCGGCGCGCCGGAAGCGGACAACATCGTCGCCGTGCCGTGCGTCGCGAATGGCCTCGTCATCGGCGCCATCAGCGTATTCGATGTCCCCGAGCGCCGCTTCGATTCACACGACGAAGAGCTGCTGCTTTCCCTCGCCAACCACGCGGCGATCGCGATCGACAACGCGCGCCTGTACCGCCAGTCAGTGCGCTCGATGGAGCACGCGAGCATCCTCGCGAGCTCCGCGCGAAGCCTCGCCATGCACCTGACTCCCGAGGAGATCTACGCGGACATCGAGCGCATCTCGAAGACATCGCTCGACGCGGACGGCCTGACGCTCTACCAGGCCGCGTCCACGCACGGCGTCGTGACCACGGCGGTGTCGTCGGGCCCCGGCAGCAACATCGCAGTCCTCGCCCTATCAAACTTCTGGAACGTCGCCGGCGGCGCAGTGATGCTCTCCGGCGTCCCGCGCTTTCTGCACAATCTCGACTCGGTTGTCGATGATTCGATTCGCGCCGTCCTCAACGACGCCGGCATTTGCTCGCTTGCCTTCATCCCGCTCGGCGCCGAGGGACGACTGCAGGGGTTGCTGGTGCTGCGCTACCTGACTCCTCAATCCTTCGATGACGAGCAGCGCACGCTGCTCATCGACTTCGGCGGTCACTGCGCGCTCGCGTTGCGCAACGCGCTCCTGCTCGAGCGAGTGGAGCAGCGCGCCAAGCGTCTAGCCGCCGTCGCGAAGGTGCAACAGGCGATCGCCGCTGCGGTCTCGCTCGAGGAGGTGTATGCCGAGAGCTATCGCGCCGTCGCATCGATCGTGGATGCGCCCTACTTCGTGCTGATGCGCCACGACGAGCAGCACGATCTGCTCATCCCCGAGTACGTCGTGACGAACGGCATCGAGGGAATCCCGGACAGCGTCGGGAGCGTGGCGATCGCCCAGGGAGCTCTCCCCGCGAGCAGTATCGTCGTGGCATTCCAGACGGGTGAGCCAATCGTCTCCAGCATTCCCGACGCCGGCGACTCGCTGCCCTTCGTGCACCCCGGCATGGCCGTCGTGCTGAGCGCGCCGATCGTAAACGGCGAGCAGGTGCTCGGGGTGCTGCAGGCGCAGTCGAGCAGTCCCGATGCCTACGACAAGGAAGTCGTCGATATCGTGATGCTCATCGCGCGCCAGGCTGGCACCGCGATCGCGCGCGCGCAGGCGACGGCGGCGGAGCGCGCGGCGAACGAGCGTTCGCGCGCACTCGCGGTGGCGCTCGAGGCGATGGATCAGCCGGTGCTGATTCGCTCGCGCGACGAGATCGTTCTCTACGCCAATGGTGCGGCGCTTCGCGAATACGGCTATTCGCGTGATGAGCTCATCGGACTGTCGTCGCACGCGCTCACCGTGCTCCCAACTGTGCGCGCGCACGACCACACGCGCGAGGCCCCGCGCGAGGAACTCGCGGCGTCCGGCTCTTGGTCCGGAGAGCTTCTGCTCCACCGCAAGAACGGCACGGAGTTCCCGGCGTGGCTGAGCATCAACAACATCGTGAACGACGAAGGCGAGATCACCGCCAGCGTCATCACCACGCGCGACATGACCGAGGAGCGCCGCGTCGCCGAGCAGCTCCGCCAATCGGAGAAGCTCGTCGCGCTCGGGGAGCTGGTCGCGGGCGTCGCGCACGAGGTGAACAATCCGCTCACCGGCATCTCCGCCTTCGCGCAGCTACTCCAGGAAGACCGACTCACGCCCGACCAGCTCGAGGCGGCGCAGATGATCAAGCGCGAAGCAGATCGCGCCGTCTCCGTCATCCGCGATCTGCTCACCTTCGCGAGAAAGACCGGACCGCGCAGCGTCCCGATCGACATGAACGAGCTCATCGAGCAGACGATGCGTCTGCGCACGTACGGGCTTCGCACGGCGGGGATCGAGCTGCGGCAGGAGCTCTCGCCATCGCTGCCCCGCGTGCGCGGCGACGACCGCCAACTCCAGCAGGTGCTGCTCAATCTCGTCGTCAATGCCGAGCACTCCGTCGCGAATTGTCCGAAGCGCATCATCACGCTGCGCACGAGCGCGGCCGCCGGACGCGTGATCGTCGAAGTGTCAGATACTGGTCAGGGCATGTCCGTTGAGGTGCAGAAGCGTATATTCGAACCATTCTTCACGACGAAGCCGGAAGGCGCGGGCACCGGGCTCGGCCTTAGCGTCAGTTTCGGCATCGTCCAGACGCACGGCGGCATGCTCACCGTGCACAGCGCACCCGGTGCCGGCGCGACCTTCCGCCTCACGTTGCAGATCGACGAGACCCTCGTATGACGCTGAAGCTGATGGCCGACGAAAGTGCCGCAGTAACACCGGAGGCCGTTGAGTCGGCCGCGATCGCTCGCATTATCGTCGTCGATGACGAGGCGGCCATCCGCACCGCGCTCTCGCGCTTCCTCAAGATCCGCGGCTTTCACGCGGTGCCCGTCGCCTCCGGCGCGGCGGCGCTCGAAGCGATGCGGCATCAGCACTTCGAAGCGATGGTGTGCGACGTCCGCATGCCGGGGATGACGGGGCTGGAGCTCATCGCGCCCGCGCTCGCGCAGGAGCCCGATCTCGCAATCGTGATGTTGTCGGCCGTGAACGACGCGGTCACCGCCAGCACGGCGCTCGCTCGAGGCGCGACCGCCTATCTGGTGAAGCCCGTCGAGCTCGCGGACCTCCATCGCGAGATCATCGACGCACTCGCGCGGCGCTCGCGCATCATCGAGCATCGCCGCGCCGAGCAGGCGGCGCTCGCGGATGCGGCGCGCAAGCTCGAGCTCATGGAGCGCGATCGCGTGTCGCTCGAGCTGCTCACCGTCGGTGTCGCTCACTCCGTCATCAGTGCGATGGAGGCCAAGAACCTCTTCATGAAGGGGCACTCCGAGCGCGTGGCCTCGCTCGCGGTCAGCATCGCCCTGCATCTCGGACTCGACGACGCGACGGTCGAGGCGGTTCGCATCGCCGGTCTTCTCCACGATGTCGGCACGGCGGGAGTCAGCGAGATCGTGCTCGCCAAAGCGGGCGAGCTCAGCCCCGAGGAGATGAGCCACGTGCGCGAGCACGTGCGGATCGGAATGCAGATTCTGTCCCCCCTGCGCTACCTGGGCCGCGCGCTCGACTACGTGTGCGACCACCACGAGCACTTCGACGGAGGAGGCTATCCGCGGGGAGTGGCGGGTGAGGCTATCTCGTTGGGGGGACGCATCTTAGCGTCCGCGGATGCCTACGACGCCCTGACGTCCGCACGCCCGTACCGCGAGGCCGTTGCTCCCCTGGCGGCCGTGGCGACGATCAACACACACGCGGGTACCCTGTTCGACCCCGTCGTCGTGCTCGCGCTCGACGCGGTCATCGCGAAGCGAGAGGAAACGCGAATCGCCTGAGCACGCTGTGAATCTTCGCTATCCCCAACATGGTAGTGGAGCCGCGCGTATGAAGGCGGAGTTTGTCCTCTCACCCGTGTCCGCTTCGTGAAGAGAGTTTGTTTGATCGCAGGGATTGTGCTGAGCGCCGGATGTGCGGGCACGCCATCGGTAGCCGGCGTGGCGGGCACGGCGCCCGCATCCAACAAGGAGTGGACGCCACCTGCCCCGCCTCGCGACTCGCTTCCCGCGAGCCCGGCGTCCTTTCCGCCCGACCTGCTCTCACGCGTGAACTCGCTGACGCTGGGTGATGTCGTCGACCTGGCGCTGCGCAACAATCCCGAGACGCGGATCTCGTGGGCGAACGCGCGCGCCGCGGCGGCCGCCTTCGGCGGGTCGAAGGGGCTGTACTACCCAACGATCGATGCGGAGATCGGCGTCACGCACCTGAAATCCACGCCCACGTTCAGCAACGACAGCGTGCTCCGTCCCTCGCTCACGCAAACGAACTACGGACCCACCGTGTCCGTGAGCTGGCTGATCGCCGATCTCGGCGGCCGCGCGGGTACGATCGAGTCCGCGCGCCAGGCGCTGATCGCGGCCAACTGGACCCACAACGCGACACTCCAGAACGTCGTGCTCGAGGTTGAGAGCGCGTACTTCAACTACATGGCGAACAAGGGGTTGGTCGAATCGGAGCGCTCGAGTGTGAAGGAGGCTGAAACGAGTCTCCAGTCGACGCAGGAGCGCCAGCGCGTCGGGCTCGCGACGATAGCGGACGTCCTCCAGGCGAAAACCGCGTACTCGCAGGCGACGCTCACCCTCGAGACTACCGAGGGCGATCTGCAGACGACCCGCGGCGCGCTCGCCGCAGCGATGGGACTTCCGGCCAACTCGCCGTACGACATCGAAGCGGCACCGGCGACGAACGTCGGGCCGGCGACGGACAGCGTCGACGCGCTCATCGCGCGAGCAGTGAGCAGCCGCCCGGATCTCGCGTCGGCGCAGGCACAGTACCGCGAGGCCGTCGGCAACGTACGCGCGGCGCGCGGAAATCTCTTTCCTTCAATTCAGGCAACCGGAAACGGCGGCCGCACATACGTGCAAACGCTCCCCGGCGGCGCCACCAATTACACCCTGACGCTGGGACTCGCAATTCCAATTTTCTCCGGCTTCTCACGCCAGTACGCGGTGACGCAGGCGCGCGCCGAAGCTGACGCGGCGCTCGGTCGTGCGGCATCGGTCAAGCAGCAGGTGACCTTTCAGGTGTTCAGCTCCTATTACGCGCTACAAACCGCGGCCAAGCGGGTAAATACAGCGGATGATCTGCTCGCGAGCGCGCAGTCGTCCGAGGACGCCGCGCTCGGCCGCTACCGCGCCGGCGTCGGCCTGTTCGTCGACCTGCTCACGGCTCAGAGCGCACTTGCCACCGCGCGCGCGCAGCAGGTACAGGCGCGCTGGGTCTGGCAAACCGCGCTCGCGCAGCTCGCACACGACACGGGCGTTCTGGACACGAGCGGCGGACCCAACATTCGCATCACCCCGGACACCACTCGAGAGGCACCGCCGCAATGATCGATCGTAGTTCGCTTCGCACTTTTGCCACGATGGCCGCCGCGACCGCGCTTCTCGCCTGCGGCAAGAAGGCGCCGCCGCCCACCCCCGCGGTGCCGGTGACCGTCGGCAAGGCGGAGCTGCGCACCGTGCCCTACGTCCTGCAGGCCAACGGCACTGT
>DATCPC010000136.1:0-19356 GCA_036564355.1 Gemmatimonadaceae bacterium
GATCACGAGCACGCGCGAGCTCCGCTCGAGCACCCCCTCGTCCACCGTGATCGGCTTCACGCTCGAGAAGAAGCGGGCGATGTCTCCGGACTCGGCCAGCGGCAGCGACGGCGCAATCTCGGGCGAGCACGCGCCCACTTCCGCGAGAAAATCAGCCGCGCGCCAGACGAAGATGCCGGAGTTCCAGAGAAATCCATCCGCCACCATGCGCGCGGCGGTCTCGCGGTTCGGCTTCTCCGCAAAGCGTGCGACGCGGCGCGCTCCTTCGACGCCGGCACCCTCTACGCGATCGCCCGGCTCGATGTAGCCGAATCCGGGATCGGGGCGCGTCGGCACGATGCCGACGGTCACAAGACTTTGTTCACGCTCGGCCACCGTCGCGGCACGCTCGAGCGTCGCGCGGAACTCGGTGTCGTCGCCGATCGCCCAGTCCGCGTGCACGCAGAGCATGACGTCGCCGGCGTGGCCGCGCCGAGCGATCGCAGCGGCTGCCCACGCGAGCGCCGGCCCGGTGCCGGCGGAGCGCGGCTCCGCGATCACGTTTTCCGCGGGAAGCTGCGGCAGGAGCGTGCGCACGGCAGCGGCGAGCGAGGCGTTCGTCACCACGAGCGTGCGCTCCGCGGGAGCGAGCTCCGCCAGCCGCGACACGGTGTCCGCCAGGAGCGGCGCGTCGGTGATGAGCGGCAGCAGCTGTTTCGGACGCTTCGGAGTGCTGAGAGGCCAGAAGCGCGAGCCGACGCCACCGGCAAGGATCACCGCCCAGCGACTCAACGCTCCGTCGCTCCCAGCTCCTCGGACGACACGCCGGCCAGCTCCGCAGCGCGCGCATACAGCTTCTTCGGACTGAATGGCTTCGTCAGAAATTCATTCGCGCCGAGTGCCATCGCCTGCTTGTGATGCTGTTCCTGGCCGGCGGCCGTGAGCACGATGCACGGCACGGTGCGCCACCGCGGATCTTCGCGCAACTTCGCCAGCACGTCGAGGCCGCTCATGTACGGCATCATGACGTCGAGCAGCACGAGGGCGATGTCGGGATCACTCTCCATCTGCTCCATCGCCTCGCGGCCATCATAGACGAGCGTCACCGCGAACGGACCCTGCTCGAGCTTCATCTTGATGATTCGTCCGATGTGCGGCTCGTCGTCAGCCACCAGCACGTGTATCCGCTGCTGCTCGAGCATGCTCACACGAGCGACGAAATGTTCTCGCGATTGCGCCGCAGCTCGAACAGTAGGCGCCCGACGTTCGCGGACGGTTGCGCGAGCACGAGCAGGAGCGCGTCGGTCGAGAGCAGGGCGACGATGGCGATCCCCTGTTCGTACTCGAGAATGGCGGTGGTCAGCGCGCCGCGCGAATCCGTCGCGCCAAACTCCTCCGCCGCGGCGATGATCGACGGGACCAGCGCCGCCACGCTCTCCGCGTTCACCGACCCGGTGGTCTGACTGTCGATGAGCAGTCCGTCGCGGCCCAGCACGACGGCCGCATCGACGCCTTCGCGCTGGCGAAGAGCGCCCACGAGATCTCGAATGGTGGCCATGCACGCTCCAGGTGGGTCGTGCGAAACTACTGGCCGCGCGCCGTCGAAGTCAAGCGAGGATAACAGCTTGAACTCGCTGTGGCTGCGCCCTATCCTTTCCTCTTCGGCAGGCGATTTACCCCTCAACGGCACGCAGGCACATGAAGGTCAGATTTTTGATGCTCATCGCTGGCGCCGGCGCCGCTGCCGTTGCCTGCGCGGATCCGTTGGCGACCACGGCAACGCTCGCGACGATCGACGACACGGCTGCGGTCTACGCCCTTACCGGTGCGCCGGAAAGCGCGCCCACGGCGATCAACATCACCTTTCCGCGAGCGGTGATCACCACCCCCGGCGAGCGCTACGACGTCGTCTTCGACATTCGGAACGACTCGGCGTTCGCGTATCCGCCGCACGCGATTGGCGCGACTCTCACGGCCGGGCTCCAGCTCGCAACGCAGCCGTTCGGTGCGATCACGCAGGCGCCCACCTCCGGCTACAACGATACGCTCCCGGTGTTCATCAAGGCCGGCGACGTGCTGCTCGTGCAGTCGACGTCGGCGCAGTGCGCCACGCAGAGCGTCGCGGCGCGCACCTTCATCTACGCGAAGGTCGTCATCGACAGCATCTTCTACGATGGGGCCGCACCGCCGCACGTGCCGCGCACGATCTGGTATCGTCTGCGCAACGATCCGAATTGCGGCTTCCTCTCGTTCGCAGACGGCATTCCGAAGTCCTGACGGTGCACGACCTGCGGATGCTGCGCGACAACCTGGAGTCGCTGCGTGACGGAATGCGCCGCCGGCTTCAGCTCGCTGCGCTGGCTCCGCGCATCGATCGCGCCGAGTCCCTCGATCGGGATCGACGTTCGCTGATTCAGCGCGCCGACGAACGAAAGGCAGCGCGAAACGTCGCGACGCAGGAAGTCGCGCGGCGCAAGAAGGCAAAGGAAAACGCGGACGAGTTGATCGCGCAGACGCGCGCGCTCGGCGACGACATTTCCGCCCTCGAGCTCGAGCTCGCCGCCGTAGAAAGCGAGCTGACCGACATCCTCATGCAGCTCCCGAACGTGCCGCTGGCTGACCTCCCCGATGGTGGCGAGGAGAGCAACCGCGTCGTACGCGCGTGGGGCGAGCCTCGCGCTCCAGACGGCGTGCGCCCCCACTGGGAGATCGGCGAACAGCTCGGCATCCTCGATGTCGCCGCGGGGGCGAAGATCGCGGGATCGGGATTCGTCGTCCTCAAGCGCGGCGGTGCGCGCCTGGTTCGCGCGCTCATGGGGTGCATGCTCGATCTGCACACGCGCGAGCACGGCTATGAGGAAACCGCGGTGCCCTATCTCGTCACGCGGGAGACGATGACCGGTACCGGGCAGCTGCCGAAGTTCGAAGACGATGCCTATCGCACCGAGGATGATCTCTTTCTCATTCCCACCGCGGAGGTGCCCCTCACGAATCTGCTGCGCGGCGAGATCGTCGAGGCGAGCACTCTGCCGCGCGCGCTCACCGCGTATACGCCGTGCTTCCGGCGAGAGGCCGGCGCCGCCGGCAAGGACACGCGCGGGCTGATCCGCGTGCATCAGTTCGACAAGGTGGAGCTCGTCCGCTTCACGACTCCCGAGCGCTCCGCGCAGGAGCTGGAGACGCTGACGTCGCACGCCGAGCGCGTGCTGCAGCTGCTCGGACTTCCGTATCGGGTGCTACTGCTCGCAGCGGGCGACACGGGCTTCGCGGCGGCGAAGACGTACGATCTCGAGGTGTGGGCACCCGGGGTCGGTAAGTGGCTCGAGGTGTCGTCGTGCAGCTCGTTCGGGGATTTCCAGGCGCGCCGCGCGAACATCCGCTACCGTCCCGCCCCGGGCGAGAAGCCGCGCTTCGTGCACACCCTCAACGGCTCGGCGCTCGCGTTTCCGCGCACGATCATCGCCATCCTCGAGCACTATCAGCGCCCGGATGGCACCGTCACGATACCGGACGCGCTCCGCCCGTATTTCGGCGGCGACCTCCTTACATAGCCGATGCGCGGACGCGCGCCGGTCATCATCCTCGGGATACTGCTCGCGCTCCTGCTCGGCGCGTACATCCTCTTCTCGCGTAACGTGGTGCTCGAACTGCGACGCGACGCCGGGCGCTCGGGGCAGATGTACGCGCGCGTCTTCCGTGCGCTCGCGGATCCGCGTCCCGACGCGAGCAACGATGCGCTGCTCGATCTCGCGCGCAGCATCGACGCGCTCGGCGTGCCCGTGATCGTGACCGACAGCAAGGGCACGCCAACGGCGGCGGCGAATCTGCCGTTCAAGGCGGAGATCGGCGATCCGAAGGTGCGCGAGTATATCCCATACCTCGATCGGCTCAACCCGCCCGTGGTCGAGCGCAACATTGGGATGGTGCACTTCGGCGACAGCCAGCTGATCACGAGCCTGCGCGTCATTCCAGTCGTCCTCGCGTCGCTGCTGGCCTTCGTGTTTCTGGCGGGACTGTACACGCTGCGCACGCGCAATCGCGCCGACCGCGAGCGCGTGTGGGCAGGAATGGCGCGCGAGTCCGCGCATCAGCTCGCGACGCCGCTGTCCAGCCTGAGTGGGTGGATCGAGCTTCTGCGCGAGCAGAGCGACGGCTCTGTCTCGTCGTCGGCCCTTGCACACATGGAGGCCGACCTCGAGCGACTCCAGCGCGTGTCGCACCGCTTCGAGCGCATCGGCCGGCCGCCCCGCCGCGACGTCGTCGACCTCGGCGCACTGGTCGTGCGCGTGGGCAACTATTTTCAGGCGCGCGTGCCGACGCTCGCGCACCGGGTCACGATCGTCGCCTCGGGAGGGAACGAGCCGATCACCATCCAGGGTGATGAGGTGCTGCTCGAGTGGGCGCTCGAGGTGCTGGTGAAGAACGGGCTCGACGCCCTGGCCGGTCGCGGCGGACGCATGTACATCACCACGAAACGCCTCGATCCCGATCGCGTGCGGCTCCGCGTCGCGGACGACGGCCCGGGAATCCCGCGCGACATGCGCGCGCGCATCTTCGAGCCGGGATTCTCCACGAAGGAGTCGGGGTGGGGGATCGGACTCTCGCTCGCGAAGCGCATCGCCGAGGAGAATCATCGCGGTCGTCTCGTTCTCGCTCCGTCGGAGAAAGGCGCGACCTTCGACATTATACTTCAGGGATGAGCAGCCTCCCGAGTACCGATGTCTCCGCGGATGTACTGGCGAAGTTGAACCCGGCGCAGCGCGAGGCCGTGCTTCATTTCGAGGGTCCGATCCTGGTGCTCGCCGGCGCCGGCTCAGGGAAAACGCGCGTGCTGACGACGCGCATCGCGCGACTGATCGAGCATCACGGCGTGGACCCGTCGCATATCCTCGCGGTCACGTTCACGAACAAGGCCGCGGGCGAGATGAAGGAGCGCATCGCGCGTCTCGTTGGCGAGACTCCGGCCGGCATGTGGGTCGGCACCTTCCACGCGATCGGCGCGCGCATGCTGCGGCGCGAGGCGCATCTCGTGGGACGCACATCGAGCTTCACGATCTACGACGAGGACGATTCGCTCGCGGCGGTGCGGCGCATCATGGAGCGGCTCAAGATCTCGCCCAAGCAGTGGACTGCGAAGGCGCTTCGCGGCGCGATCTCCGGAGCAAAGAACGCGCTGGTGACGCCGGAGGAGTACGCCAAGCTCGCGATGGACCCGCTGAGCAAGGCGGCGTCGCTCGTGTACGATCAGCTCGACCGCACGCTGCGCGAGTCGAACGCCGTGGACTTCGACGACCTCCTCGTGCTCCCCGTGCGCGTGCTGCAGCAGAATCCGGATCGCGTCGCTGCCTATCGCGAGCGCTTCCGCTTTCTCCTCGTCGATGAGTATCAGGACACGAATCGCGCGCAGTACGAGTTCGTGAAGCTGCTCGCGGGAAGCGATGGCAACGTGCTCGTGGTCGGCGACGACGATCAGAGCATCTATGGCTGGCGCGGCGCGGACATCCGGAACATTCTCGACTTCGAGCGCGACTTCCCGTCCGCCGCGGTGGTGCGCCTCGAGGACAACTATCGCTCGACACCCCAGGTGCTCGATCTCGCGAACGCGGTGATCAGCGCGAACACGAGCCGCCGCGGGAAGACGCTGCGTGCGACGCTCCCGTCCGGCGATGCGGTGACGCAGGTCGCAACGCTCGACGAGCGCGACGAGGCCGAATTCGTCGCCGACGAGATCGTGGTGCTGAGCGGCGGCGCGCGCGCGCTCGATTATCGCGACATCGCGATCCTCTATCGCACCAACTCGCAGAGCCGGGCGCTGGAAGAATCGCTGCGCAAGCGCGCGATTCCATACCGGCTCGTGGGTGCCGTGCGCTTCTACGATCGGCGCGAGATTCGAGACCTGATGAGCTACCTCAAGCTCATCGCGAATCCGGCGGACGATGAGGCATTTCTGCGGGCGGTCTCCGTGCCCCGACGCGGGCTCGGCGAGGCGACGCTCGAGCTGCTCGCGAACATCGCGCGGGAAGCCGGTCGCCCCATGCTCGACATCGCGGCGGAAGGCGCCAGGCTCAACACAGTTCGCCCCGCGGCGCGCCAGGCCCTCGCTGACTTCTCGGCGCTCATCCTTCGACAGCGCGAGAACGCGAAGGACAGCGCCGTCGATGAGCTGCTCCGGAACGTCATCGAGGAGATTCGTTTCGCGGATCACCTCAAGGCCGAAGGTCCCGAGGGAATGGAGCGGATCGAGAACGTGAAGGAGCTCATCGCGGGCGCGTCCGAGACCGTGGCGGATGAAGGCGGTGAGCTCGGCCTCACGCCGCTCGACCATTTTCTGCAGCACGCGTCTCTCATCACCGATGTGGACCGCCAGAATCCGAACGCCGATGCCGTGACGATGATGACGCTGCACAACGCGAAGGGACTCGAATTTCCGGCGGTGTTCATCACGGGGCTCGAGGATGGACTCTTCCCGCTGCGCCGCGCGCACGACGAGCCAGAGCAGATGGAGGAAGAGCGCCGGCTCTTCTATGTCGGGATCACGCGCGCGATGCGCACGCTCTACTTGTCGCACGCGCGCAGCCGCAGGCGCAACGGCGAGACGATGCAGTCCATTCCGTCCAGCTTTCTCCAGCCGATTCCGCCGGCGCTCGTCACGCAGCGCGCGACGTTCAAGCTGCGCGGGAGCACCCGCGCGGTGCCCACGTACTCGCAGTCGCCATCGTCGCGCCGCCCCGGCCAGTCGGTCAATCGCTCGTGGATGGACGGCGATGTCGAGGCATCGCAGGACGCGCCGCGCTTCGTGAAGGGGGAGCGCGTCAAGCACGCGCGCTTCGGCTCGGGCACGGTCACGGAGCTCTCCGGCGTCGCCCGCGACATGAAGGTGACGGTCGACTTCGACGATGAGACGATCGGGAGCAAGCGCCTCGTCGTGCAGTACGCAGGGCTCGAGCGAGGATTCGAATAGTGGCGATCGGACCCGATGACGTGCGCCACGTCGCGGCCCTCGCGCGACTCGCCGTGCCCGAGAGCCAGCTCCCCGAGCTCGTGCGGCAGCTCAATGGCATCCTCTCGCACATGGATGTGCTCGCGCGGGTGAACACCTCCGGCGTGATGGGCGCGGCGGGCGTCGGCGACGCGGCGATGCCACTGCGCGCCGACATCGGGCCGCCCATTCCGCTCGCGCGTCCGCTCGAGTCGTTCGCGCCGCAGTCGCGCGACGGATTCCTGCTCGTGCCGCGACTCGCGACGCACGAGTCGTCCGGCGACGACGAGTCCGTCGAGTGAGCGCGTCGGCGGTGGGCGCGGTCCGCGATGCGTTCAGGCGCATGGCGGAGGTCGACGCAGGCCCCACGGGGCTCAACTGCATTCTCTGGACTGACGAGGCGCGTGCGCTCGCCGACGCCGCCGCGGTCGATGCGATCCCCGCGCCAGGTGCGCTCGCCGGTGTCCCCTTCGTCGCGAAGGACAACATCGCCACCACACATCTCCAGACGACGTGCGGCTCCCGCATCCTCGAGGGCTACGTGAGCCCGTACGAGGCGACGGTCATCACGCGGCTGCGCGACGCGGGCGCGGTTCTCGTCGGCAAGACGAACTGCGACGAGTTCGCGATGGGAAGCTCGAACGAGCACAGCGCGTGGGGGCCAGTGCTCAATCCCGTCGACCGCACGCGCGTCCCCGGCGGCTCCTCCGGGGGGTCCGCGGCCTCCGTCGCCGCCGGGATCGTGCGCATCGCGCTCGGCTCCGAGACCGGCGGCTCGGTGCGCCAGCCCGCGTCGTACTGCGGCGTCGTCGGCGTGAAGCCGACCTACGGACGCGTCAGTCGCTTCGGCCTCGTTGCCTTTGCATCGTCGCTCGACCAGGTCGGCGTGTTCGGAACCACCGTGCGCGATGCCGCCGTCGCGCTCGAGATCATCGCCGGCCGCGATGTGCGCGATGCGACCAGTGCGGATTGTCCCGTCGATCGGTACTCGTCCGCGGCCACCGCCGATCTGCACGGAGTCGTGATCGGAAAGCCGCGAGAGTACTTCCCAAAAACGCTCGATCCGCGCGTGGCGAAGCTCTGCGCCGACGCGCTCGATGGCCTTCGCGCGCGCGGGGCCGAGGTGCGCGACGTCTCGCTTCCGCACACGGACCTCGCGATTCCGGTGTACTACATCATCGCGCCGGCGGAAGCCTCGTCGAATCTCGCGCGTTTCGATGGCGTGCGATATGGATTGCGCGTCCCGGCCAACGGCCTCCGCGAGATGTACGAGTCGACGCGCACGCGCGGCTTCGGCGCCGAGGTCATCCGGCGGATTCTGCTCGGCACCTACGTGCTCTCCGCCGGCTACTACGACGCCTACTACAAGAAGGCGCAGGAAGTGCGCGCGCTCATCGCGCAGGACTTCCGCGAAGTCTTCGCCGCAGGGGTGCATCTCCTCTTTACGCCGACCACCCCGAGCCCGGCGTTCGAGTTCGGCGCCAAGTCCGACCCGTACGAGATGTATCTGAACGACATATTCACGGCGACCGCAAATCTCGCGGGCGTTCCCGCCGTCTCGGTGCCGATCGGCAATGTCGACGGGCTGCCGGTGGGCGGGCAGCTGATCGCCAGACACTTCGACGAGCAGATGATGTTCCGCGGCGCGTTCGCGCTCGAAGCGTCGCACACGGAGGCGACATGAGCGCCGCCGGCGAGTACGAGATGGTCGTCGGGCTCGAGGTGCACGTGCAGCTCCTGACGCGCACCAAGGCCTTCTGCAGCTGCAGCACGGCCTACGGCGCGCCGCCAAATGTGAATACCTGTCCGGTGTGCCTCGCGCTCCCGGGGGCGCTCCCGGTGCTCAACGAGGAGGCAGTGCGCCTCGCCGTACGCGCGGCGCACGCGCTCTCGGCCACGGTGAACGAGACCTCGATCTTCGCGCGCAAGAACTACTTCTATCCCGATCTTCCCAAGGGCTATCAGATCTCGCAATTCGACAAGCCGCTCGCCGAGCATGGGAAGCTGGACATTGGGATGAACGCGGACGGCACGCCGATCACGGTGCGCATTACGCGCGTCCACATGGAGGAGGACGCGGGGAAGTCAGTTCACGATCGATACGCCGGTGCCACGGCAATCGACCTGAACCGGTCCGGCGTGCCACTCATCGAAATCGTGAGCGAGCCCGACATGCGCTCGGCGCGCGAAGCCGGCGCCTACCTGCGGGCACTCAAGCAAGTGATCGAGTACACCGGCGTGAGCGATGCGAACATGGAGGAGGGGAGCCTGCGCGTCGATGCGAACGTGAGCGCGCGGCCTCGCGGCGAGACGAAGCTCGGCACGAAGACCGAAGTGAAAAACCTCAATTCGTTCTCCGGCGTGGAGCGCGCGCTCGAGGTCGAGTTCGCGCGCCAGAGCGACGTGCTCGCGCACGGTGGCACGGTCACGCAGCAGACGATGCTTTGGGATGCGAATCGCGGCGAGGTTCGCCCTGCGCGCAGCAAGGAGGGGAGCCACGACTACCGCTATTTCCCCGAGCCCGATCTTCCGCCGCTCCGGCTCGCGCGCGCCTGGATCGATCGCGCGCGAGCGGAGCTCCCGGAGCTTCCGGCCGCGAAGCATGCGCGCTTCCTCGCCGACTACAAGCTCACGCCAGCGGAGATCGAAGTTCTCACCGCTGACCTGTTGCTCTCCGCGTTTTTCGAGGAGGTCGCGCTTGTGGACGGTGATGCGAAGGGCGCGGCGAACTGGGTCATTCGCGACGTGCGCCAGCTCCTCAACTCGGGAGCGACGCTAGCCGCCCTCAAGATCCGTCCGCCCGCGCTCGCGCAGTTGCTCACCATGGTTCGCGACGGCACCGTGAGCCACGCCGCCGCGACGAAGATCTTCGCGATCGCGAGCGAGAGCGGCGACATGCCGCTCGACATTGCGAAGCGAGAGGGACTGCTGCAGGAGCGCAGTGAAGACGCGCTCGCGGGGTGGGTGGATCAGGTGCTCGCGGAGAATCCGGACGTTGCGTCGCGATTCCGCGCCGGCGACAAGAAGCTGCTCGGCGTACTGGTCGGACTGGTGATGAAGGCGTCGAAGGGTCGCGCGGACCCCAAGGCCATCAATCAGCTCTTGTCCGCGCGAGCAGCAGCCGGCGAGTAGAGCGGCGCCTTGAGCTCCGCCGCGAATCGCAGCTGCGATTCCGGCATCGCGAACTGTCGCGTCGCCTCCTCGGCCATGCGGAACTCCATTCCGGCCTTTCGCGAGTCGCGCCGCACTTCCTTCGCGAGGCGCAGCGCATCGTCGCCGGCGGGATCGAGCGCGTACGGCTCGGAGTAGTCGACGCGCCGGAGGAAGTCGATGATGAAGTCGTACGAGCGCTCCATGTAGCGCGCGACATCCGGATCGGTGAGATCCCAGCGGCTGTTCTCGGCCGCGAGCTGAAAGATGCGCTGCCACGATTCCGTATCGGTCACGTAGACCATGCCGCGAAACAATCGACGATTCGTCTGGGTGCTGAAGATCGTCGGACTCAGAATGCGATCGAGGTGGTCATCGGATCGCGAGTGGTCGCGGAGTATGACTTCGCGCGCGCGGCGGCTGTAGCCCTGGCCGAGGTGGGTCTCGAAGCGGCTCTCCCAGTAGCTGTGCCCGACGCCCGTCGTGCGCGAGGCGATGATGAGGTAGCGAGGCACGAAGAAGTTATGTGCGACGGTGTCCGCGGCCAGGTGCGCGAGGTAGCCGAGCGCGAAGCTCTTGATCGCCTCGTCGCGCGCCTGATCGTAGATCTCGAGTCCCACGGCCCACGAGTGGCAGTGGCGCCCAACGGGCGCGTACTTCTTGGCGATGCTCGTGTCGGCGGCGATGGAGCCGTAGAGAAACTCCACCGGATAGTTGCCGAGCAGCTCGGCGATCGCCTTCGGGAGTTGGGCGAGCGCGCTCAGCACCGCCTCGCCCAGGAAAATGTGCGTCCCGGGCGTCCATGCCCAGGCCGTGGAGGGGATCACGCACAGCGCGGCCACCGCGAGTGCAAAGGGAATCGCGATGCGCCAGGTCGGCCGGCCCCACCGCCTGCCTGTCGACCGCTGGGGGCGATTTCTACCGCACGAGGACATCCTCGAAGTTACGACGCTGTCAGATGCCGAGGCGCTTGCGGTGACGGCGAATGGCCTTCCGCAGGTCGTTGAGCTCGTGGGACACCGTCTCGTCGATCGTTTCGCGCGCATTCTGCACGTACTCGCCGATCGAATCGCCGATATCATCGAAGGGGATCTTGTCCCACATCTCCTCGCCGCGATTCGCGGCCCACTGCGCGCCGCGACGTCCCGCGCGCCCCGCTGCCGCTCCAGCCATCGCGCCCGCCTCGCGCGCCAGATCGCGCGGAGTACGCTTGCGTCGCCCGCGCAGAAGCATCGCGATTCCGGCGCCTGCGACGAGCCCGAGCACGGCCGCCGTCAGAAGATCGTACTGGTCGCGCTCAGCCCGGCTCGCTTCGTCGCGGCCGTTTGATGCGCGGCTCTGCCCGCCCGTACGCGGACCCATTGTCGTAGCCATCAGTCATATCCTCCGCGGCGTCAACCGCCGAATCAAGGTCACTGTCGTCGTCGTACTCATCAAAATCATCATCGTCGAGCGCTTCCAGTTCATCGTCGTCGTCCTCGCTCGCGAGAGGCGCGCCCTCGTCGCGGAACGCCGCCGCGCCGGCCCGGACGCCGCGCACCGTCGACGCTGTCGACACGAACGCCTGCTCCGCCTCCTCCTGCACCACGCGCAGCACGGCGCCCAACTCGTGCAGCCGCCGCTCCGACGAGTCGATGACGTCGCGGATTCCATCGTTCGCGACAAGCAGCGTCTTCCTGATCGCCTGCACATCCGCGCGAATCGACGTGGAGATGTAGTCGATGTTGTCCGCGATCCTCGAGGCGTGCTTGGTGATGGGATCGATGCTCCGTTCGATGTGGTCGAGCACTGCGTCGAGCTTGGCGGCCGTCTTTCGCAGCCTGAACACCGCGGGGAGCAGCAGGATCATGAGCGCGAGGAAAAACAGCGACGACAGGGCGCCCGCAATTTGAAGCAGTATCGCGACCCATCCCGCTCCCGGCGCGCTGGAACGGGCAAGAGAGGCTTCGGCGGCTGCCGCACCCTGTATGAAAAGGGTGCCTATCTGAGCGATCAGGGTCATCCGTCCGCGAAGTTCGGAGAGATCAAGGTTCTCGCGCCCCGCGCGATGCGTCCGCGGCTCGTAAGCGTGGATACGTGCAATGGTGGTGCCATGATCCTTCAATAGGGAGTGCGTCGCAGGGTTGTCAAGCGCATTCCTTGACTTGAAGCCGCGACCCGGGGCATTCTTCCGGCTCTTCGCGCGTATGCGATCGCGCACCCTCCCTCGCCCGCGCGACCCGAACCGACTCGGATACCATTGGCTACCTCGCTACGCTATATCGTCGAAGGTGGAAGTACGCTCGCCGGCTCGATAGTCCCGTCGGGCAACAAGAACGCTGCGCTGCCGATCATCGCCGCCGCGCTTCTCACCGAACGGAAGGTCACCCTCGAAAACGTCCCGCGCATTCGCGACTGCGAAACGCTGGTCGAGCTGATCAAGTCGCTGGGCGTCTCCGCGGAATGGACGGAGCGCAACACGCTGGCGATCGAGGCAAAGGTCGTGCAGTCGAGCGCGCTCGACCCGGTGCTCTGCGCGAAGATCCGCGCTTCGATCCTCCTCGCCGGCCCGCTCCTGGCCCGATGCGGCGGCGTGACCCTTCCTCCTCCCGGAGGCGATGTCATCGGCCGCCGGCGGGTCGACACGCACTTTCTGGCGCTCGAGCAGCTCGGTGCGACTGTGGAGATCGGCAAGGACTACGTTCTGAGCACGAAGGGGCTTCGCGGCGCCGACGTCTTTCTCGACGAGCCGAGCGTCACCGCCACGGAAAATGCCCTCATGGCCGCGAGCATCGCCCGCGGAACGACCACGATCCGCAATGCGGCGAGCGAGCCGCACGTCCAGGATCTCGCGCAATTCCTGGTCGCCATGGGCGCCTCCGTGGACGGGATCGGTACGAACACGGTCACCATCGTCGGCGCGCCGTCGCTCCATGGAGCCACGCACCGCATCGGTCCGGATCACATCGAGGTCGGATCCTTCATCGGGCTCGCCGCCGTCACGCACTCCGAGCTGCGCATCGTGAGCGCCGGCGTCGAGCATCTGCGCTCGACGCGCATGGGCTTCGAGCGGCTCGGCATCGAGTGCACGGTGGTGGGAGACGACCTGCTCGTCGCCGCGAAACAGAGCCGGACGATTCATCCGGACCTCGGCGGACACGTGCCGAAGCTCGAAGATCAACCGTGGCCCGCGTTCCCGGCGGATCTCATGTCGATCGCGATCGTCACGGCGACACAGTGCGACGGGCTTGTCCTCATGCACGAGAAGATGTTCGAGTCGCGGATGTTCTTCGTCGACAAGCTGATCGGCATGGGCGCACGCATCGTGCTCTGCGATCCACACCGCGCGCTCGTGGCCGGACCGTCGCCGCTGCGAGGGAGCTCGCTCGATTCCCCTGACATTCGCGCCGGGATGGCGATGCTCCTCGCTGCGCTGTGTGCGACGGGAACGAGCACGATCAACAATGTCGGGCAGATCGAGCGCGGTTACGAGCGCATTGACGAACGGCTGCGCGCGCTTGGCGCGCGGATCACGCGGGTCGAGGACCGGCGCAGCTGACTCCCTCCGAAGCCGGCGCGCTGTCCGGCGCACTGTCCGGGCTTTCGCGCGAAGACATTCCGGACTTCGAGCGCTTTGGAGTGTCTGCGTTCACGACGACGCGCGGGGCAGGGAGTTTCGGTACGCACTCCGAAGAGCCGGTGCGCCAGGTGATGGGCCGGTGGGATGTTCTCCGCGCGTCGCTGCACGCGGTCGCGCCGCGCTTCGCCACGGCGGCGCAGGTGCACGGCACGCGCGTGGTCGAGCACGATGGCGCCTGGGAGGGGTGGCTTCGCGTCACGGACGCGGATGGCCACTTCGCGCCGCGCGGCGGAACGGCGATGGCCGTGACCATTGCCGACTGCGTACCGATCTTCATCGCGCACCCGGATGGCGCGGCGGCGATTCTGCACTCCGGATGGCGCGGCACCGCGGCTCGAATCATCGATCGTGCGCTCGCCGCGTTCAGCCGGCAGGGATGCGCTGCAGCCGACCTGCGCATCCATCTGGGCCCGGCGATCTGCGGCGCGTGCTACGAGGTGAGCGCCGATGTCGCGACCGCGCTCACCGGGCGCGCGGCGACGGCGCCGCAACGCGTCGACCTTCGCGCGCTGATCGCCGAACATGCGCGCGACGCAGGCGTGACGCAGATCACGACGAGCAAGTGGTGCACGCGGTGCGACAACTCTCGCTTCTTCTCGCATCGCGCCGGAGATGTTGGTCGACAGCTCGCCGTGATCGTCGCGCACGCCGCACCCGCGCGGGTTGACTCGCCCTAACTTCTTGTCTAGATTGCATATCGGTTGCCCAGCCGAAGTCGCGGCGGGCCGGATGTGGGGGAGGTTACCCCACATTTTTTATTTTTTGTCATCTGCGAATTGACGTGAACGAAACGCTGGAACTCGTTGTAACAGAAGAACTTGACGGTTTGGGATATGACCTGGTGGAATTGCGCACGGCCGGCAGTCGCGCGCGCCCCACGCTGCAGCTTCGTATCGACCGGCGGGATGGCGCCGCCGTCACCGTCAGCGAGTGCGCGATCGTTTCGCGGGCGGTCGAGACGCGGCTCGAGTCGGAAAAAAAAGTTGGACCCGAGTACGTGCTGGAAGTGTCATCGCCTGGGATCGAGCGGCCGCTGCATCGGGTCGCGGACTGGCGGCGGTTCGTGGGACAGCGGGCGAGCGTGCTCAGCCCCGCGCTCCAGGGCCGCGAAGAGGTCGAGATCCTCGGCGTGGAAGGTTCAGCCGGTGCGGAGAGCGTCGTCGTCCGCACCGCACATGGAATCGAACAGCGTATTGCGTTGGCCGATGTAAAGGACGCTCGGCTGGCGTTCACTTGGTAAGCGAAGGGAGTCCGAGATGGTCAGCTCCGTAGACATGTTGAGCGCGATCAAAGAGCTCACGAATACGAAGCAGCTCGATCGAAGCGAGCTGCATCTTCTGCTGCAAGACGGCTTTCTCGCCGCCATGGCAAAGCGGTATGGCCCGACCGTGCAGGCCGAAGTCGAGATCGATGAAGGACGGGGAGCGATCAAGATCACGCGCCTCCGCAGCGTCGTCGCCGAGGTGACGGATGCGAGCCGCGAGATCTCCGTGGAAGACGCCCGCGTGTACGACGAAGGATTCGAAGTCGGGGACATGCTCGAGGATCCTGTCGACTTTGCCGACTTCGGGCGCACGGCGATTCAGGCCGCGAAGCAGCGCATCATCCAGCGCGTTCGCGAGCGCGAGCGCACGCGCATCCGCGACGAGTTCGCGACGCGCGTCGGCGATCTGCTCTCGGGAGAGGTGCAGCAGATCGAGCGCGGCAAGCTCGTGGTCATGCTCAACAAGTTCCGCGAGGCGGAAGCGATCATTCCGTATCGCGAGCAGAATCATCGGGAGCACTACCACCAGGGCGAGCCGATTCGAGCGGTGCTCAAGCGCATCGAAGAAACGCCAAAGGGACCGCGGCTCATTCTCAGCCGCGCCGATGGAATGTTCGTGAAGGCGCTCTTCAAACTCGAGGTGCCCGAGATCCAGCAGGGCATCGTCGAGATTCGTGCCTCGGCGCGCGAAGTCGGCAGCCGGACGAAGATCGCGGTGTTTTCGCGCGACGATTCGATCGATCCGGTGGGCGCGTGCGTCGGCCTCAAGGGCTCGCGCGTGCAGGCGGTGGTGAACGAGCTGGGTGGTGAGCGCATCGACATCGTGCCGTGGTCCGCGGATCCCGAGCGGTTCGCCAAGCTCGCGCTCGCGCCGGCTCGCGTCGCGCGTGTGTTCAGCGATGGTGTGGCCAAGAGCATCCAGGCCGTGGTCGACGAAGACCAGCTGTCGCTCGCGATTGGCCGCAACGGCCAGAACGTGCGGCTCGCGTCCGAGCTCACGGGATGGAAAATCGATCTGTACTCGAGTCGCGAGTGGCTGGAGCGCGGTGGCGAGACGCCGCTGTTCGCGCCGCTCCCGGAAGAAGTCTCCGTTGCGGCGGACGTTCGCCTCGCGGACATCGGCGCGCTGGGACCGGCCACCGTGGCCGTGCTCGAGGAGGCAGGCTATCGCACGTTGAACGACATCATCGATCTCGACCGGGATGATTTCCTGCGGCTTCCGGGCATCGCGCCGGAAGAGGCGGACCGCATCATGGCCATGATCGATGAGTTGACGGAAGATAGCAGTGGCGAAGGAAGCGACGGCGGTGGCTCGGGCGCCGGAACGCCCGCGTAGTGGTTGGGTCGCCGGCGGCTTCGACCAAAGGCGCGGTGGAGACCCGGATCCTCGGGCTCGTTGGACTTGGCGTGAGAAGTCGCAGGGTGGTCGTGGGTGTCGAGATGGTGCGTGCGGCCGCAAAGAAGGGAACGCTCGTGCTCGCGATCGTGGCGCCGGATGCATCGCGGCACAGTCGTGACAAGGTGCTGCCGCTGCTGGCCGCGAAGGGCGTGCAGGTGATCGAAGGGCCCTCGGCGGCAGCGCTGGGGGCGGCCGCGGGTCGAGAGTCTACGGCGGCGGTGGGAGTGATCGATCGCGATCTCGCGAAAGGTATTTCCGAGATCGCGGAACGTCGTTGAGATGAGCAGGCTCCACAGGAGGAGTGTTTGATCAAGCTTCGGGTGAATGAGTTGGCAGGGGAGTTCGGCATTACCAGCGAGGAGCTCATGACGATGCTCCGCTCGATGGACGTGCCGGTACGCAGTCATCTCAGCCAGCTGAGTGACGAACAGATTGCGCGCCTACGTGCACGGTGGGAGCGCGAAAAGCGCGCGCGCCAGGAAAAGCCGGCCGCCGCTCCGGCGCGTCGTCGTCGCGGAACGGCCGCCGCGGCTGCGGCCGCGCCGGTCGCCAAGGCGCCCGAGCCGGAAGCGGCGCCCGATGCCGCTGCGGCGCCAAGTCGCCGTCGCCGCAAGGCTGCCGACATCGCTGCGGCTGCCGAAGTCACCGCGGCGCACGAAGCCGAAGTGGCGGCGACCGCCGCCAGCATCGAGCCCGCAGTCTCGCGACTCGAAGAGGAGTTGCTCGTCGCGGATCCATCGGAAGCACCCGCGCGCCAGCCGATCGAAGAGTCGCGCATCACGGCCTATAGCTCGCCACCAACGGCCGCACGTCCGCCGGCGCCGCGCGCACCCGACACGGGCGCGTACAGCCGCGCGGGCGACGCGACCACCGCCGGCCCCACGCAGACGCCGCGTCCCGCCACTGGCGGCGATTGGCAGCGCCCGCGTCCCGTCGTTCCAGGGCCACCGCGTCCGAAGCCCGCTGCGGCGGGCGGCTATCCGCCGCGTCCGATCGCGTCCGCGGCACCGGGCGGCGCGGCGCCATCATCCGGATCGGGGCTCGCCCCGCGCCGCGACGACAAGCGCGGCGGCAAGCGGAAGAAGGGCAAGCGCGGAACGGTCGATCAGGAAGCGGTGACGGCGAACATCTCGAAAACGATGACCGCCATGCGCGGCGCGCCCGCGCGTCGCGGATCGCGTCGCTCCGACGAGCCGTCATACCGCGAGGAAGTGGAAGCGCAGCGCATCGCCGAGGTCGAGCGCGAGAAGACGATCGTACGCGTGAACGAATTCATTACGGTGAGCGAGCTGGGCGCGATCCTCAAGGTGCCGCCAACCCAGATCGTGACGTTCACGCTGAAGAATCTCGGGTTGATGGTAACGATCAATCAGCGTCTCGACTTCGACCAGATCGAGCTGATCGCCTCCGAGTTCGGCTTCCAGGCCGTACGCGAAGCCGATTACGCCGTCGCCGATTCCGCCGACGAAACGGCCGACGAGCGCGAGGATCTCCTCCCGCGCCCGCCCGTGGTCACGATCATGGGACACGTCGACCACGGCAAGACCTCGCTGCTCGATTACATCCGCAAGGCCAACGTCGTTGCGGGCGAAGCCGGTGGCATCACGCAGCACATTGGCGCCTACCAGGTCACGCTCGCGAGCGGCAAGACCATCACCTTCCTCGACACGCCGGGCCACGAGGCCTTCACCGCCATGCGCGCACGCGGTGCCCAGATCACGGACATCGTCGTGCTCGTCGTCGCTGCTGACGATCAAGTGATGCCGCAGACGATCGAGGCAATCTCGCACGCCAAGAACGCCGGCGTGCCGATGGTCATCGCGATCAACAAGATCGATCTCCCGTCGGCGAACGTGCCGAAGGTGAAGCAGGAGCTGCTGCAGCACGGCGTCGTGCTCGAGGAGTTCGGCGGCACGACCCTCGACACGCCGATCTCCGCGAAGAAGGGCACCGGCGTTCCCGAGCTGCTCGAACAGATCCTGCTGCAGGCCGAGATTCTCGACCTCCGCGCCAATCCGAATCGGCGCGCGAGCGGCGTCGTCGTCGAGGCCCAGCTCGATCCGGGGAAGGGGCCGGTGGCGACGGTGCTCATCGAGAATGGGACGATCCACGTCGGCGAGGACTTCATTTGCGGCATGTTCTCGGGGCGCGTCCGCAATCTGTTCGACGAGCGCGGCAAGCCCGTGAAGAGTGCCGGTCCGGCAATCCCGGTTCAGGTGCTCGGCATGGATGGCGTGCCGATGGCCGGCGATCAGCTGCGCGTCGTCGAGGATGCCACGTCGTCGCGCGAGATCGCGCAGCGGCGCCAGCGACTCGATCGCGAGGCGAAGAGCCGCCGCACGTCGCGCGCGGCGGTGTCGCTGGAAGACTTCATGTCGCAGGCGGCGGCGGGGCTCGTGCAGTCGCTGCGGCTCGTGATCAAGGCGGATCAGGGCGGACCGGCGGAAGCGCTCGCCGATGCGCTCGGCCAGCTCTCGACGAGCGAGGTGCGTGTGGAGGTTATTCACCGCGGGGTGGGTGCGATCACCGAGAGCGACATTCAGCTCGCCAAGGCGTCCGGCGCGATCATCATCGGCTTCCACGTGCGCCCGGACAACAACGCGCGCGCGGCAGCCGAGCGGGAAGGGGTCGAGATCAAGCTGTACCGGATCATCTACGAGGCGGTGGCGGAGGTTCGCGCCGCGCTCGAAGGGCTGCTGCGACCGGACGAGAAGGAAGTCACGCTCGGCGAGGCCGAGGTTCGCGAACTGTTCAAGGTGCCGCGCATCGGCGTGATTGCCGGATGCTTCGTGCGCAGCGGCGTGATCAATCGCGCCGGAAAGGTCCGCGTCGTGCGCGACGGTGTCGAGGTGTATGGAGGGACGATCGGATCGCTGCGTCGCTTCAAGGATGACGTGAAGGAGGTCCGTGAGGGATTCGAGTGCGGTATCGGCATCGAGAACTTCAACGACCTCAAGGTCGGCGAC
>DATCPC010000142.1:0-3942 GCA_036564355.1 Gemmatimonadaceae bacterium
GCGGAGTGCTGGTCGCTCTCGCCGCGTGCATTCCCGAACGGTATTGGAGCACAGGGGTCAACCGTCCGCTGCCGTTCTCCTGCCCGTGATCGTCGAGCGAATCACGGCGCTTACCGCCATCGCGCCAGCTTCAGTATGTCGTTCAGAACTCCGGCCGCGGTCACCGCGACTCCCGCCCCGGGGCCTGTGATCACGATCGGATTCGTGCGGTAGCGCGTCGTCGTGATCGCGAACTGATTGTCCGTGCCCGTAAGCATCGCAAAGGAGCTCGACAAATCAACCGCAACGAGACCGACGCGCACACTTTCCGCGGTGACGGTCGCGCGATACCGGAGTACGCGGCCACTCGCCTGCGCCTCCGCCACGCGATCGCGCCACACGGGATCAAGCTCCCCGATCCGCGCTAGAAATTCCGCGCCCGTGACGGTGCGCAGTCCGGCTGGCACAAGCGACTCCACCTCCACTTTGTCCAGCGTCCCCTCGTAGCCCAGCTGCTGCGCCAGGATGAGCGCCTTGCGCGCGACGTCCATCCCTGAGAGATCCTCGCGTGGATCGGGCTCCGTGTAGCCAAGCTCCATCGCCGCCCGCAGCGCGGTGGAAAAGGGTGTGCCGCGTCCGATCTCACCGAACAGATAACCCAATGTTCCGGACGGACAGCCTTCGATTGCCAGCACCTCGTCGCCCGATTCCTGAAGCTTGCTGATGGTGTCCAGCAGCGGGAGGCCGGCGCCGACCGTCGCTTCATGCAAGATGCGCCGCCCGTGCGCTGCCGCATGACGCGCGAGCCCGCGCGTGGCGTCACGCCGGTCGGCGAGTGGACGCTTGTTCGCCAGCACGAGATCCATTCCCGCCGCAATCCCTTCCTCGAGCTCCGCGGTTGTGTCGCTCGCGGTGAGGTCGACGAGAATCGGTCGCGACAGACTCGACTGCCGTATCGAGGCGAGCGCCTCGGATGCAGTCGCGCGCACACCCGAAGGGCCATCCGCCAACGGGATCCCTGACTCCTTACCACCAGAGAGCGCGTCGAGCCGCGATCCCGTGAGCCCATCCGCGTCGAATACGAACCCGCTGCGATCGATCACGCCGACGACACGCACCCCGCCTCGCCCTGTCTCGCTATCCAGCTGTCGCGCGAGCTCGCGCCCGATGCGGCCGTAGCCAAGGATTACTACATCCGCCCGCGCCGCTCGCGTCGGCTCGACAACGTGGGCCCGCGTCCCGTTCGATGATTGATGTAGCACGCGGCCATCAGCCGGCCCGCCGACCGCCCCCGGCAGGTAGTCTTCAGTTGCAGTTGTTTCCGCGAGGGCGTCCTTCACGAGCGCAGAAACCTGCTCGCGTTCGAGCAGGAATCCGTCGTGCCCCCGCGGCGACGCGATCTCCCGATACTCTGCGCCCGCGGCCTCCGTCCAGCGCCTCACGTCGAGCGGGTCGTAGAGAAGATCACCCGGAATTCCGACCCCGATGATCTTCCCTTTCACCGGACGCAGTGCGCTTGCAACGCCGCCGCGGCCGCGACCAACATCGTGGCTGTCCATCGCATCGAGCAGCGTCAGATAGGTGTGGACGTCGAAACGGGCGCGCAGCTTCTCGCCCTGCCGCGACAGGTAGCGCTCCACGGCGAAGCCCCCTGACTCGTGTACCTCGCGGCCGAACCGCTCGGCGAGCTCGCCCGCCGTGCGATAGGTCATCATTGCGATCATGCGTGCGATCTCGAGCCCCTCCTCGCCCGCCGCGGCGATCGCGCGCCGCTGTATGTGGCTCCACGCGATCGCGGACGCCGGATGCTCGGCCGGCGCAGCCAGCACGACGACGTTCCGCACGAGCGCGGGGTAGGTCGCCGCGAATTCCTGCGCCACCATCCCGCCCAGCGAGCCTCCGATCGCCAGCGCGACTGACGAAACGTGCATCGATTCCACTAGCTGTCCCACCAAGCGGGCCATGTCGCGCGTTGTAACGCTTGGAAAGGGTCGGCGCGCGGGATCGGCCGGCCCCGTCGTCCCATAGCACGAGCCGAGCAGGTTGGTGCACAGCACGGCGTAGCGATTCGTATCGATCGCGTGGCTGGGACCGACGACGTCGCGCCACCACTCGCCCACTGCGTCGGCGGAGCCAGTGAGCGCGTGGAAGACGACGACCAGGTTGTCGCGCGCCTCGTTCAGCGATCCATCCAGGAAGTAGGCCTGCTCCACCTGGCGCAGCACCTCGCCACTCTCCAACTCGAAGCGGTCGAGGAGCTGCACACAGCGGTGACGCGCCGGCTCATCCCTCCCCCCCTCCGTCACCGGAGCGTGTGCGCCACACGTCGCCACGTCGGCATCGAGAAGGGTCGGGCCGAGCGTCACAGGCCGAGCGCTCCGCGCAGTGCGGCGTCGAGATCGTGCTGCAGGTCGGCGACGTCCTCGATCCCCACCGAAAGGCGGATCAGGTCGGCGGTCACCCCGGCCGCTTCGCGCTCGGCCGGCTCGAGCTGCTGGTGCGTCGTGCTCCACGGGTGGATGATCAGGCTCTTCGCATCGCCGACGTTGGCGACGAGCGAGAAGAGCTTCGACGCGGCGATCACCTTCTTCGCCGCCTCTTCGCCGCCGAGCACGCCGAAGGTCAGCACGCCGCCGAAGCCGCCGGTCAGGTAGCGCGTCGCCTGGTCATGGGTCGGGTGGGAAGGAAGGCCCGGGTAGCTCACCCACCGCACCGCCGGATGGCCCTCGAGGAACCGCGCCAGGACGAGGGCGTTCTCCGAGTGGCGCTGAATGCGAAGTTGCAGTGTCTCGAGGCCCTGGAGAAAGAGGAAGGAATTGAAGGGGGAGAGCGCCGCGCCGATGTCGCGCAGCAGGACGACGCGCAGGCGAATCGCGAAGGCGATGTTGGCGCCGTTGAAGTTCCCGAACACGCCGGAGAAGGAGAGCCCGTGGTACGCCGGCTCGGGGTCGACGTAGAAGTTGCGGAAGCGCGGTGACGCGGCGTAGTCGAAGCGGCCGCCGTCCACCACCACGCCGCCGATACTCGTGCCGTGACCGCCGATCCACTTCGTCGCCGAATGCAGTACGATGTCCGCGCCGTGCTCGATCGGTCGAGTGAGGAAGGGCGTCGCAAAGGTGTTGTCGACAACTAGCGGCACCCCCGCCGCATGCGCCACGTCGGCCACGGCGCGTAGGTCGGGCACGTCGAGCCCCGGATTGCCAATCGTCTCGACGTACACCGCCTTGGTCGTCTCGTCGATCGCGGCCGCGAACGCCGACGGGTCGTTCCCGTCCACGAAGCGCGTCGTAATGCCGAGCCGCGCGAGGGTGTACTTGAGGAGGGTGAAGGTTCCGCCATAGAGCGAGGAGGAGGAGACGATGGAATCGCCCGCCTGCGCGAGATTGAGGAGCGCGAGCGTTTGCGCGGCTTGGCCGCTCGCCGTCGCGACCGCCGCCACCCCGCCCTCGAGATCGGCGATGCGCCGCTCGAAGGTGTCGGTGGTGGGGTTCATGATGCGTGTGTAGATATTCCCGAACTGCTGGAGGCCGAACAGACTCGCGGCGTGCTCCGGGCTGTCGAAGACGTAGCTCGTCGTGGCGTAGATGGGGACGGCGCGCGCATTCGTCGCCGAGTCGGCTTTCTCCTGGCCGACGTGAATCGCGCGGGTTCCAAGCCCGGCGACGTGCTCCTGCTCGATCGTGGTACTCATGTGTCGTGCTCCGGAATGAGTGGTACTGCGAGGGGTGATGGCGACGGGGGGGACAAAAAAAACCGGCCCTCTCAGTGAGAGAGGGCCGGCGGCGTACAGAGAGTATCTCTGGTCAGCTCACGCGCTGGTGCACCATGCACGCACGCGCCGGTCCGTCTCTCCCGAGAGAGAGCCGCACATGCTAATGCGACACATCGAGTTCACCGCGAATGTTGTCATCGGATGGGGATATCTAGGGACAGCATGCGGATGTGTCAAGGCATGACGTTCGC
>DATCPC010000165.1:0-16732 GCA_036564355.1 Gemmatimonadaceae bacterium
CGCACTCGGCCACGTCTCCGGCGCGCACATCAACCCGGCGGTGACAATTGGCTTCTGGTCGATTCGCCGTTTTCCTTCACGCGATGTCGTTCCATACATCTTCGCGCAGTGCCTCGGCGCCATTGCAGCATCGGCGGCCTCTCGCTCGGTGCTTGGCGTCGTCGGACAGATGGGCGCGACGCTCCCGGCTCGAGCGCTCGGCATTGGCGCGGGCGGGGCATTCGTGATCGAGTGGCTCCTGTCGTTCGCGCTCATGCTCGTGATCATGGCCGTCGCCACCGACGAACGCGTCGCCGAGGGATTTGCGGCCATCGCCGTGGGCCTGACCGTTGGCTTCTGCGCGATGATGGGCGGCCCACTGACGGGAGCCTCGATGAATCCCGCCCGATCGCTCGGCCCCGCGGTCGTCGGTGCATTCTGGGATGCGCATTGGGTGTACTGGCTCGCACCAGTGACCGGGATGCTCGCAGCCGCGCGGTGCTACGAGTTCTTGCGGGGAGCTGCATCGCACGCGAGTGAGCTCTCGCCGGCGAGCGCGCATCC
The DNA here is from genome assembly GCA_036564355.1 of Gemmatimonadaceae bacterium. Taxonomy (GTDB): domain Bacteria; phylum Gemmatimonadota; class Gemmatimonadetes; order Gemmatimonadales; family Gemmatimonadaceae; genus FEN-1250. The sequence goes on from DATCPC010000165.1 coordinate 544, forward strand.
GATGGGAGTCGAAGGCCCGATCGGGTAGAGCTACTGCGGCGCCACCTCGTGAAACGTGAGCGACGGCTCGTGCTGCTGCGTGCTGCGGAGCGTCCATAGCTCGTCGAACACCAGCAGCGACATCCCCTTCGCGTCATAGAGCCGCATGCGACCACCGCCGCGCGATGCGCGCTCGATGGCCGACTCCGGCCCCTCTACCCAACGCGGGTAGCGATACGGCAGCCGCTCGAGCCGGCATGGCGCGCCGTACTCGTTCTCCAGCCGGAACAACATCACGTCGAACTGCAGCATGCCCACCGCGCCGATCACGGGATTGGGGCCGCCGTCGACCTCCGTGAAGAACACCTGGGCCGCGCCCTCTTCGGTGAGCTGGCGCAGCCCCGCGTCGAGCTGCTTCCGGCGCATCGGATCCGTCCCGATGATTCGGGCGAAGTGTTCCGGCGCGAAGCGCGGGATCCCGCGATACTCGACGTCGCCATTCGGCGAAAGCGTGTCGCCGATGCGGAGCGTCCCCTTGTCGACGACGCCGATCACGTCGCCCGGCCACGCCTCCTCCACCGCGCTCCGTTCGCGCGCGAGAAACTGCTGCGGCGCCGGAAGGCGCACGATCTTCCCCGTGCGGCCGAGCCTCACCTGCATCCCCGCTTCGAACCGCCCCGAGCACACGCGCACGAAGGCGATCCGGTCGCGATGCCGCGGATCCATGTTCGCCTGGATCTTGAACACGAATCCGGAGAACTCCGGATCGGTCGGCTCCACGATTCCCTTCGTCGACTCGTGCGGCGACGGTGCGGGCGCAAGATCCAGAAATTCCGCGAGGAACGGCTCGACGCCGAAGTTCGTGAGCGCGCTGCCGAAGAACACCGGTGAAAAATCGCCGGTGAGAAGCCCACCGTGGTCGAACTCGTGCCCCGCCGCGTCGAGAAGCCCGATCTCCTGCACGAGCCGATGGTGCGCATCCTCGCCCAGCATCGCGATCAGCGCGGGATCGTCGAGCTCCGAGCTCTGCGCCTCGGTCATCTTCGCGCCGTGGTCGAGCCCGCGCTGGAACATCTCGACTCGCTTCCGCCGGCGATCGTACACACCGGCGAACATGCCGTCCCGATAAATCGGCCACGTCACCGGATAACAGCCGATGCCGAGGTCCGCCTCCACATCGCTGATGAGCTTGAGCGGGTCCTCGCCGGCGCGATCGCACTTGTTGACGAAGGTGAAGATCGGCATCCGCCTCCGCTTGCACACCGCGAACAGCTGGCGCGTGCGATCCTCGACGCCACGCCGGTTGTCGAGCAGCATCACGGCGCTGTCCGCGGCCATGAGCGTGCGATAGGTGTCTTCGGAGAAGTCCTCGTGCCCCGGCGTGTCGAGGAGGTTGATCCGAAACCCCTCGTAGTCGAACTGCAGCACGCTCGACGTCACCGAGATGCCGCGCTGGCGCTCCAGCTCCATCCAGTCGCTCGTTGCGTGTCGTTCGGCGCGGCGCGACTTCACCGACCCGGCGAGATGGATGGCGCCGCCGTAGAGCAGAAGCTTCTCGGTGAGCGTCGTCTTGCCGGCGTCCGGATGACTGATGATCGCGAACGTCCTGCGCCGCTCGGTTTCCCGGGCGAGCAGATTCTCTTCCTGCGTACTCAGCGAGCCCGTGTCGGGGAGGTCAGTGCCTGGCATCTACACTGAATTTACCCACTCCCGCGTCGGGATTCTCAGTTGTTTCGGCGAAACACCAACGCGGCGTTGATGCCGCCGAAGCCGAAGGAGTTCGAGAGGATCACCTCCGGACACGACGGACGCCCCACGCGCTTGATGTAATCGAGGTCGCACTTCTCATCGGCGTTCGCGAGATTCACCGTTGGCGGCAGCCAGTCGTTCGTCATCGCCAGCGCGCAGATCCCGGCCTCGATCGCGCCGCTCGCGCCCAGCGCGTGCCCGTAGTAGCCCTTGGTCCCGCTCACCGGAACCGAGTACGCGCGCTCGCCGAACACCTGCTTGATCGCCAGCGTCTCGGTGCTGTCGTTGAGCGGCGTCGAGCTCCCGTGCGCGTTCACGTATCCCACCTCGCCGGCGCTCACTCCCGCATCCTCGAGCGCGCGGCGCATCGAGCGCGCCGCCTGCGAGCCGTCCGGGCGCGGTGCCGTCATGTGATAGGCATCGTTCGACATGCCGAAGCCCGCGACCTCACCGTAGATCTTCGCGCCACGTGCGATCGCGCGCGAGCGCTCCTCGAGCACCAGAACGGCTGCGCCCTCGCCCATCACGAAGCCGTCGCGATCCTTGTCGAAGGGGCGCGAGGCGGTGCACGGATCGTCGTTCCGCGTGGACATCGCGCGGATCAGCGCAAACGCGCCGTAGCACAACGGATACAGCGGCGCCTCGGCGCCTCCTCCGAGCATGACATCGGCGTATCCATCGCGAATCTGGCGAAAGGCCTCGCCGATGGCGATCGTCCCCGAGGCGCAGCTCATCGCGTTCGTGGAGTTCGGCCCCATCACGCCGAACTCGATCGCGATGTTGCAGCTCGACGCACCGCCGAACACCATGAGCGCGAGCGCGGGATCGACATCCTTCACGCTGCCCGTATAAAAAACGCTGCACTGCTCCTCGGCATAACCGACTCCACCGAGCGCGGTGCCCATCATGGCGCCGATGCGCTCGCGATCTTCGGCGGCGAGGTCGATGTCGGAGTCCTCGAGCGCGAGGCGAGCCGCCGCGACGGAGAACTGCCCGAAGCGATCGAGTCGCTTCGTACGCTTGGCCTCGAGAAAATCGCCCGGAACGAAGTCGTCGACCTGCGCCGCCAGCCTGCTCCGAAAGAGCGCGGGATCGAAGCGCGAGATCTCTCTGACCTTCGACCGTTGCGCGCGCAGTCCATCCCAGAGCCCATCGGCCGCGATGCCAATGGGGGTGATCGCGCCAACCCCGGTGATCACGACTCGACGTCTCGCTCTGTCCGCCATGCTGCTATCCTCTTGAAAGACCGGGACCGCGCTCCGCGACGGCTGCGAGCCCCGCCAGCGTCCGCGACGCGATTCCGTGCACGAACACAGGTCCGATGACCGACTTGGCGGCGACGATGCCGACGAGCGGCCATCGCGGACCATTCCACAGATGCACGATGCGTACACGCGTGGCGTCGCCCTCCTGCGCGAAGCTCCATTCGACTTCCATTCCCTTCGTGATACCCGCGACATGACGAAAGCGCACATTCGGCGCGTCGTTGCTCACGGACATCTCCGACGCCCACCATGTTGGCCAGCGCACGGACCCGAACGGTCGCCACGCCGCCATCTCGACGAGCCCGCCACCGTCGCTCGCGCGCGTATGGAATCGCACCCAGCGATAGTGCGACAGGTGTTCTGGCCACCTGTCCACCTCGCGCGCGAACTCGAAGATGCGTCGCAGCGGAGTGCGAACCAGAAGCTCGTCCACAGTACACATTCGACAGCTTTTCGGCATCGGGCCGAGGTCGATGGGCGCAATCGTAGGGCGAGCGGTACTTGTCATCCGGCGAGCGTTCCCGGAATCCACGAGGCGGTGGTGCGAAATCCGATGCGCCGGCGCGCGACTGGCGTCTGCTTCGTGGCTTTCTGAATGAGCTGGGTCAGCTCTCCCGTCGTGAATCCACGTAGCACCGACACGACGCCGTCGTGGCGGCTCACGGGGTGGAAGCCCAGCGGGTACGAGGCGAGCCAGATGCCGGCCGCCGCGAGCCAGCTGCGGCGGATGTCGCTCACGATCACGCGCTCGCGTGCGACGCGGTCGAGCTCGCGCAATACCGCGATGGCCTCCGTCGCCTCGAAATGGTGCAGCGTCTGCGAGCAGATGACGACGTCGACACTCTTCGTCGCGATCGGTAGCGCGAGCGCGTCGGCGCAGATCGGAATGAGGCCACTCGCGCGCGCGTCGCGAAGGATGGATGGACAGATGTCGACGCCGTACGCGGTGAGGCTCAGGCCCCTCGCGCGCCACCTCTCCATCGCGCGCGCCGGAATATCCCCGATTCCCGTACCGACATCGAGCAGAGACACCGACTGCGCGCCGGTGACGCCGAGCACCGTCGCGAGCTCGGCCTGAACGGCACGCGAGCCGCCGAACATCACGTTCGAGCGTGCCACGTCGGCGAGCGAGCGAGCGCGCAGCTCGTCGTCCACTTCGGGGTCGTCGAGTATCTCGTGACCGCGCCGCCGTTGCGGCGTGAGGAGGGAGCTCACGTCGACGTCAGCGCTCGAGGGTGGCGTAGCCGCCCCGATAATAGAGCAGGGGCCTCCCCTCGCTCGTCGCAGAACCAATGACGGCGCCGATGACGATCGTATGATCGCCGGCGGGATGCCTGCTCTGCACCTCGCATTCGATGACGGCGAGGCAATCGTCGATGATCGGTGCGCCGGTGGCGCCGCGCGTGAAGCCGACTCCCTCGAAGCGGTTCGGGTGCTCCTCGGCGAATCGTCGGGCCACGTCCTCCTGCTTCGACTCGAGGATGTTGACGGCGAATCGAGACGCGGGATCTGCGGCGGCGATGACGGCGTGCAGCGACGCGCTCTTCTCGATGCAGATGAGCACGAGCGGCGGCTCCAGACTCAGCGAGCAGAAGGCGCTTACGGTCATGCCGTGGTCGTAATGCTGGCCGTCCTGCACGGTGACGATCGTGACTCCGCTGGCGAAGCGGCCAAGCACGCTGCGGAAGGTGGCTGGGTCGATAGTAGAGAGAGTCATGACTACGGCGCGAGTGGGAGCGGGGCACTTCTGGATCGTACAACGTTGCCGAAGATGAGCTTCGCCAGATAGCCCGGGCGGAGCACCTCGCGGGCCGGAATGAAGTCTCCGGCGACGCCCACGAAGAGGTTCGCCATTGCCGGGCTGGCCTCGAGCGTCGCCGCGGCGCGGTCGAGCAGCGCGGGGGCACCCACCGCGAGTGCGACCAGTCGCTCGACGGCCCACTTGCCGCGGAAGGCGCGCCGCCGCGCGCGGTCGTAGGCGCGGAGCGCCGCGTCGGCCTCCCGCGCGCGGCCGGCGGCGAGCGACTCCAGCGCATAGGGAGCGAGGAGCTCGCCCCCCCGGAGCGCGGCGTAAATCCCCTCGCCCGTGAAAGGGTCGAAGAAGTCCGCCGCGTCGCCCACGAGTGCGACCCCGCGCCCCCACGCGCGCGAGGCGTGCACCGCGAACGGTCCGGTCACGCGGACGCGCGACTCTCGCTCCGCGCGCGCCATGCGCGGCGCCAGATGCGCTCGCGCCGCGAGCCATTGCTCGAGAAAGGCCGACGGATTCCCGTGGACGGTCCCGCGAATCCCGGCCCGTGGGACGACGACCGCGACGTTCGTGAGACCGTGCCCAACATCCGCGAATCCGGCGTAACCCTCGGGCTCCACATGCATCTCGCCGAAGTCGGTCATCCCGTCGACGTTGCGATAGCGCCCGATGAAGGCGAGCCGACGCGGGCCGAGCACGTGCCGGTTGACCCCCATCCGGCGAGCGATCGTCGAGCGGAGCCCGTCGGCGCCGATGACGAGGCGTGCGCGGATGTCGCGCGTGCCCAGGGCCTCCGAGCGGGCGCGCACGCCGCAGAGGGCCCCGCGGGAATCTCTCAGTACTGAGATAACGTGCTCGCCCTCGTACACCTCGGCGCCGGCCGCGCGCGCCCTGTCGAGAAGAATCGAGTCGAGCACCGTGCGCCGCAGCGCGAGGCCGCGATCGCGGAAGGGGCGAAAGCCGTGCGCCGCCGCGAACTCCCCGCGAATCCGCGCGCCGTTCGGCGCCCGGATCACCATCCCCGCCAGATGCGCGGCGCCGGCGGCCTCGCACGCCTCGAGCGCGCCCATGGCTGACAGAATCCGGGATGCCTCAGGACTGAGATATTCCCCGCACGGCTTCTCGCGCGGAAAATGGGCTCGCTCGAGGATCACCACTCGCGCCCCCTCGCGCGCGAGATGCCACGCCGCCGAGCTTCCGGCCGGGCCGGCGCCCACGACCAGCACGTCGATGTCGCTCACGAGAAGGAGCGGCTCAGCCGCTGGAACACGCCCATGTAGCGCCAGTGTGGCCGCGGCAGGCGCAGCGCCGATGCGAGCCGCGTGAGATACGGAAGAAGCGCTGAACGAGAGTCCGCCGAGAACATGAAGCGCGGATAGCGCGCCGCGAAGGCGCGCAGCCGCACCAGCGTTGCCTCCATCTGGAGCTCGGCCGAGAAATAGAACCTCGGCACCAGCAGCGGATCGCCGCGCGGCACCACGCCCTCGTCCATCGCGATGGTGTGGAGCGTCGTCCCCGGATACACGCGCAACCCGACCGTGAGATAAACCGCATCCCCATGATCGAGCCGCCACGCGGCGAACTTCAGCGTCTCCTCGAGCGTCGCCGGCGTCTCACCCGGGCCACCTATGAGGAAAATCCACAGCACGCCCATCCCGGCGCCCTGGACGTTCTCGGCGACCTTCCGCAGCTGCTCGACATCGAATCCCTTCTGCAGCTTCTCGAGCACCGGATCGCTCGCGCTCTCGGCCGTGATTCCCAGCCACTTGAATCCGGCGTGCCGCATCACGGCGAGTAGCTCGGGCGAGGCCGTGGCCGGCGTGAAGTTCGTGGTATCGAGGTGCACGCGCAGATTGCGGCGCGCGATCGCCTCGCACACCGCCATCGCATGGCGCGGCGGGGCATTGAATGTGGAATCGACGAACTCGAAATGGCGGATGCGCGCCTCGGACGCGAGCTCCGCGATCTCGTCGGCCACGAGCTCGGGCTCCCGCAGCCGGTAGCCCCACCCCTCCACGTTCAGATACGTGCAGTAGATGCACTTGAACACGCACCCGCGCTTCGTCTGGATCGGAACCGTGCCGCCGCGACGCTCGTAGCGCTTGAGGTCGAGCCAGCGATGCATGTGCACGGGCGGGAGCGAATCGAGCGCGCCGTCGCCGCCGGGCGGGGTGAGCACGCGTCGCCCGTCCACGCGCCGCACGACGCCCGGGATCGCGCCCGGCGTGCGCCCGGCCGCGAGCTCGGCGATGAGCGCGGGCGTCGCCCGCTCGCCATCACCGGCCACCGCGTGCTCGACGCCAAGCTCATCGCTCAGGGCCTCCGGCGCCACGCCAAATGCGGCACCCCCGGCGATCACCTGCGCGGCCGGCGCACTATCCCGCAGCGTGGCGAGCAGCGACGCGGCGGCCGGCGTGTAGTGCTGCAGCGCAACGAGATCGCTGTTGTCGATGTTGCGCACCGACAGGCCGATCACATCGGGCCGAAATTCCTTCGCGGTCTCGCGCGCCATGCGGTGCGGATCGCGCGCGAAGCAGAGGTCGAGCACGCGCACATCGTGTCCCGCGTGATCGAGCGCGGAGGCGACGCATGCCACGCCGTTCGGAACCACGGGCATTGGCTGGCGCTCTCGATTCGCGCTCACGAGCAGCACCCGCGGGCGCGTGCTCACGAGAGTCCCGCTAGCGCAACAGCTCGAGCGCGCAGATCGACACCACGGCTCCCACTAGAGTGCACGCGGCGTTGACGCCGTCGTTGTTCAGCCATTTCAATCCTCCCGCACGCACGGTGCGCGTTCCGCAGTCGTGCACCAGTCGCTCCGTCGCCCTCTCGCAATGCCTGCAGAATCGTCGCGATTGGAAGAGCGCGCCCCCGAACGAATCCGCGAGTGCACCAGCAAGTCCGCCGACTGATACCGCGAGCACGACGTTGGCGTTCCAGTGCAGCAACCACGCCGCGAAGGAGATGAAGAGAGCGCCTGCAACCATCGCCGCAAGTCCGATGACACTCACCCCGCCGGAAGTGCCGGTGGGCACGATTTGCCATGTCGTAATCATGCGCGGCGGCGATTTCGCGAGCATGCCGATTTCGGTGCCCCAGCTGTCTGCGGCGGAGGCCGCGAGCGCGCCCGCGCCTGCGGCGAGCCAGATGTCCGATGGATGGATGAGCGTCAGCGCCGCGGCCGCCGCGAAAACGCCGCCGTTCGCGAACACCTGCACCGCGTCGCGCGCGCCGCCTTTCTCGACGATGCCGCCGCTGCGCTGCGCCTTCACCCGTGCGCCCACGCGACTGAGCGCGGATGACGAAACGAAGTAGAGGATGAGCAGAGCACCCCACGCCCAGCCGGCCGCGACGGCCACGGTTCCAATGAGCAGCGCCGCGACAGCGCCGGAGCGGCTGAGCGCGTCCGCACGCCACTCGGCCACGGCGATCGCCGCCGCTGCCAGCGCGCCGGCGAGCGCTCGACCGATCACTCCTCCGAGCGAGCGACCTCTTCGTTCATCAACGCCGACAGAATCTTGCGACGTAGCGTTGGCGGCGCGCGCTCGATTACCGCGCGCTTTTCCATGAACCGCAGAAATACCCGCTCGTACTCGAAGTGCGGAAAGCACCCGCGGCACTCGGCCAGGTGGGCGCGAATCTGCTCATCCACATCCGGGGTGAGCTCACCATCGAGAAACTCGTAGAGCTTCTCCATCGTGCGCTGGCAGGGCGACTGTTCGCCTGAGGGACAATTGGTCATGAACGGCTCGTGCAGTTATGCTGGAGCGCCCGAGGCGCGTATCAAGTCGCACAGCAAATGCCGGTGCGGGAACGCCTCCGGCTGCTGTGAAATGAAGCTCCGGAAACGCGTCCAGGTTCCCGGGCGACTGCTTGAAGCGACCCCTCCATGAGATTAGCTTCTTGCCAGCCCTCCGTCGCCCCTTTCCAACACATGTCCACGACCGTCGACGCGCTCCTCCCGCTCAGCTTCCTCGAGGCGGTGCGCAATGTCGATAGCCCCGATGGCGATCTCGATGCGGAGTTCGTGCCCGAGCTCCGCAACAAGCGCCTGGGCCTGAGCGACACCGTGTACGCGCAGATCCGGCGGTACACGGATGCCGCGCGCCGCAAGGAACGGCCCGTCTTCGACGAGGCCGTCGGCTTGGCGCGCCTCATCGGGCGCCGTCCCGACGCGGAAGCCGTCTTCCGCGCCGCCGGCCGCTATCTGGCCATGCAGACGTATCTGAGCATCCCGGCCGCCACGCGTCGCATGATCACCGTCCTCCCGGCGATCCTGTCGCGGCCGATCGCCCTCCGCCACGTCCAGCGGATCGCCACACGCTTCCTGAACGGGAAGGTGCGCCGCAGCGGCTCCTATATCACCCTCGAGGTCGCGCGCTCGGCAACGCTCGACAGCGCCCCCCGGGGCGCGGGGTGCGCGTACTACGAGGCGGTGCTGCAGGAGCTGCTGCGGCTCCTGGGCGCCAGCGGCGGCGCGGTAGAGCACGTTCGCTGTGCGGGGAAGGGCGAGGGGATGTGCGAATGGCGCGCCGAGTGGCGGTCGATCAGCTACTGAGCGAGTGGGCGACGTGAGCGCGACCGTGACGCCGTTTCTCATGTTTCAGGGGAACGCCGAGGAGGCGATGCGGTTGTACGTCTCGCTCTTCCCGGACGGTAAAATTCACCAGATCGTCCGCCGGAATCCGACTGGAGCAGGGTCGGCAGGGTCGATCGCGCGTGCGAGCTTTTCGATTGGCGGCCAGTCCATTCTGTGCAGTGACAGCGATGTGCAGCACGAATTTACCTTCACGCCTTCGAGCTCGCTCTTCGTCAACTTCGATGGCGAGGACGAGTTGCGGCGCGTGCTGGCGGCATTGAGTGCGGGCGGCTCAGTGCTCATGGAGCTCGATAATTACGGCTTCAGCCGCAAGTTCGCGTGGATAAACGACGGCTTCGGGGTTTCCTGGCAGCTCAACTTGCCGTAGTAGACACTTTCGCGAGCGAATTGATGACACGATGCTGACTCCTGACACGCTTCCCGCTCTCCAGCGCGCGCTCGCCGATGCGAAGCTCGATGGCTGGCTGCTTTTCGACTTTCAGGGTGCGAATCCGATCGCATCGGGGGCGCTCAGGCTCGACGGGATCGTGACGCGGCGCGTCTTCGCCTGGGTGCCGCGCGAGGGGGTGCCGGTGGCCGTGACACACGACATCGAGCAGGGGCCGTGGCATCGCTGGCCGAAGGAATGGAAGCGGGTACGCTACGGCAGCTGGAGGATTCTCGAGCAGACGCTTCTTTCCCTGGTGGGCGGAAAGAAGGTCGCAATGGAGTATTCGCCCGGCGACGCGGTGCCGTACCTCGACCGCGTGCCGGGCGGTGTGCTCGAGATGGTGCGGGCGACCGGTGCCGAGATCTTCTCGTCGGGTGCGCTGGTGTCGCAGTTCTACGCGCTATGGACGGATGCGCAGCTCGCGTCGCACAAGCGCGTCGCAAAGATCGTCGCAGCGACCGCACGCGCGGCCTTCGAGGAGGCGGGGAAGCGCAGCCGCACCGACAAGCCGATCACCGAATATGAGCTCCAGCAATGGATCGCGAGTCGCTTCAGGAAGGCGTCGCTCGAGTTCGATCACGAGCCGATCGTCGGCGCGAACGAGAACGCCGCCAATCCGCACTATTCACCGTCGATTGACGATCAGCGGCCGATCCGACGCGGAGACCTGCTCCTGATCGATCTCTGGGCGCGCGAGCACGACGGGATCTACGCCGACCAGACGTGGATGGGCTCACTCGGCGAGCCGACGCCGCGAATGCTCGAGGTGTGGACGGCGGTTCGCGACGCGCGCGACGCCTCGATCGCGCTGCTGCGCGACCGAATCCCGAAGGGCGCCGCGGTGCGTGGCGCCGAGGTCGATGACGCCGCGCGCAGCGTGCTCACGGCGCGCGGCTTCGGGGCGGCGTTCACGCACCGCACCGGCCACTCGATCGATTCCCGCCAGCTGCACGGCGCGGGACCGCACATCGATAATTTCGAGTCCCGGGAGGTGCGCGAGCTGATCCCGGGGCTCGGATTCTCGATCGAGCCAGGTGCGTACCTGAGCGGAGAGATCGGCGTGCGCGCGGAGGTGAACGCATTCATCGCGCCGGGCGAGGTGCTGATCACGCCCGAGGACTATCAGCACGACTTGATCGTGGTCTAGCCGTGCGGCTTTGCTCCCGGTAGCAGCCGCGCGTCGCTCACCTTCCTGTCTTCAGATACCCACCGCCCAGCCAGTCACCCGCGATGCGCGCGTACTCCGCCGGCTGCTCTTCCCAGATCGAATGTCCGCCCGGCAGCACGTTCAACCGGCTGTTCTTCACCTGGGCGTGCAGGAGCTCCGCGTCCTTCACCGGCACGTAGGGATCCTCTCCACCGACGATGATCTGCACCGGCGAGCTCATCGTGGCGAGCTTCGGCGAGAGCACCGGCAGGTCGGTTGGATACTGTCGCACGTACGCCATCGATTCCCAGAGTCGCTCTCCCGAATAGGAAGCGACGAAGTCGTCCTTCACGAACTGCGGCATGTCGTAGTTCTTGATCGCGGCTGCGGATCCGAGGACGACCTGCGCCGGATCGAGCTTTCGGAACTCATCGAGATTCGGCGCCTCGACGATCGCCTCGAGGATCCCGGCGATCTGCATCGGGAACACGCTCGCTCCGCTCCCAACGACGAGACTCAGCACTCGCTCCGGGTAGGTGGCGGCGGTGAAGAGCAGTGCCGGGCTTCCGACGTCCGGACCGATCGCGTGAAAGCGGTCGACGCCAAGCGCGTTCGCGACGCGGATGATGAAATTTCCCATCGCGTGCGGCGACATCAGGTCGGCGCGACCCTCCGATCGTCCAAAGCCCGGCAGATCGAACGCGACGAGCGAGAAGTCTCGTGCGAGCTCGGGCCAGATCGGGAGATAGGCAAAGATGCTCTCGGGCCATGGGCCGAGCATCAGAACGGTCGGTGCACCGACTTTCGGACTCAGCGCATACCGGATCTCGAGCCCGTCGACCTTCATGAACGCCGTTCGTATCGGTATGTCCAGGCCTTCGTGCATGTCAGCCTCCTACGCCGTGAGACTCAATCCTGCGGCTCGATGAAGCCGCGAATAAAGACCTCCGCTCGCGATCAGCTCCTCGTGGCTGCCCTCCTCCACGATCACGCCCCCCTCGAGCACGATCACCCTGTCCGCGCGTCGCACGGTGCTCAGGCGGTGCGCGATGATCAACGTCGACCGGCCCCGCAGCAGTTCCTCCATCGCCTGCTCGACTAGCTGCTCGCTCTCGGTGTCGAGACTCGACGTCGCCTCATCAAGGATAACCACCGCCGGATTCTTGAGAAACACCCGCGCGAGCGCGATGCGCTGGCGCTGTCCCCCCGAGAGCTTTACGCCGCGCTCGCCCACGCGCGTGTTCATGCGGTCGGGGAGGCGTTCGATGAACTCCGTCGCGTGCGCCGCGCGCGCGGCCGCATCCACCTCGGCGTCGGTCGCGCCGTCGCGCGCGTACGCGATGTTGTCGCGCACCGTGCCGCTGAACAGCGCGGGCTCCTGCGGCACGATGCCGATCGCGCCGCGGAGATCGGCGAGCGAGAGCGCGCGCACGTCCACTCCATCGAGTGTGACCGCGCCGTGCTGCACGTCCCAGAATCGCGGTACCAGCGAAGCGATCGTCGTCTTCCCCGCACCCGATGGACCGACCAGCGCCACGATTTCGCCGGGGGCGATGGTGAAGCTGACGTCGTGCAGCACGTCCGGGAGCTCGTCGCCGTAGCGGAAGGTGACGCCCGCGAGCCGGACGTCGCCCCGCACGGGCCTGGGCAGCGGCGTTCGAATCTGGGGATCGGCGATCGTCGGCCTGGTCTGGAGCAGATCGAAAACACGTCGCGCCGCGCCGATCGCCTCCTGATAGGCGCCGAACAGCTGCCCCAGTGCGCCCACCGCGGCGGCCACGAAGAAGGCGTAGAAGAGGAACTCGACCAGGGCACCGCCCGTGAGTGCGTGCGCGAGCACGAGGCGCCCACCCTGCCAAAGCACCGCCGCCACGCCCGCGAATCCGGCGAAGGTGATGACGCCGAAGAACACGCCGCGCACGAGCGCCCGGCGTATCGCCGCGTCGACGACGTCGCCGAGCTGCGCGTCGTAGCGCGCGCTTTCGGCGGACTCGCGCGTGAAGCTCTGGACCGTGCGGATCTGTGAAAACGCCTCGTCCGCGGTGCCCATCGCATCGGCCACGCGATCCTGCACTACCGTGCTCGCCTTGCGCATGGCCCGTCCGAAGATGAACGCGGCCCCCACGACCACCGGCACCACCGCGAGCGTCGTCACCGTCAGCCGCGGGTGCGTGATCGTGAGCATCGCGATGCCGCCCATCAGGTAGACCAGCTGCCGCATGAGCTCCGTCGACTGGTACGTCATCACGCTTTGCAGCAGCGTGAGGTCGGTGCTGAGGCGGCTGGTGAGCTCACCCGTGCGCTGCTCCGCGAAAAACCCCGGGGACAATCGCACGAGATGCGCGAACAGCTCGCTCCGCAGCCTTGCGATCACGCGCTCCGCCACCGACGTGATCAGCCACACCTGCACGAAGCTGAGCAGTCCCTGCACCGCGAAGATGACGACGAGGAGCAGCGCGAGCTTGTTGAGCAGCCCGCCGTCTCCCTTCACGAACGCCGCGTCGAGCAGCTCGCGGACGATCAGGGGGAATGCAAGCCCGATCGCGGAGCTCACGAGCAGCGCGAGGGCGCCGAACGCGAGCGGCCGGATGTACGGCCTGAGCCGCGCCAGCAGCGGCCGAAGCGGAGCGGGTGAGGGAAGCGATCGCCGCGCGGGCGGCGGCGCGACTGGAGCGCTCAGCGCGGTGTTCCGGCGATCCAACTTCGCACAGTCCTCACATCCGGTTCGATGCGCTGCCGATTGTGCAGGACCCCCTCCAGTCGTGCAACGAGCGCGTTCGCGCTCACCACGCTCTCGTCGGGACTCGTCGACCAGTTTCCCGGGTGCCACTCGCGGACGCGGATGCCTGCCGCGTCGCGCGCGAGGAGCAGCACGTGGTCGTGCGCGCCGCCGTCGCTCACGATGTGCACGGCGAGCTCGCCCGACTCCGTCTCCCCCGGCACCGGCCCCCTCGGCATTAGCGCGCGATGACGCGGTCGATCACCATCGCCGCGAAGAGAAGGGCGAGGTACAGCAGCGAATACTTGTACAGCCACCACGCCGCCGCATTCCACACGGGCTTTCGCAGCACCTGGACGACGCCGCCGAGGAGGATCGCATCGAGCACCACGGCCGACACGACGTAGAACATGCCAAAGGCGCCGAATAGCGCGGGGAGCAGCGTCAGCGCGATCAGGATGAACGTGTACCAGAGCATGTTCCACATCGTCTCACGCTCGCCCCACACGAGCGGGGCCATCGGCACGCCCGCGCGCTTGTAGTCGACCTGCTTGTTGAGCGCGAGCGCCCAGAAGTGCGGCGGCGTCCAGTAGAAGACGATGAGAAAGAGATAGACCGCGGCGAGGTCCACGTGTCCCGTGGCGGCCGCCCATCCGACCAATGGCGGGAACGCACCCGCCGCGCCCCCGATCACGATGTTCTGTGGCGTGCGGCGCTTGAGCCAGCGAGTGTAGATGAAGACGTAGAAATAGAATCCCGCGAGGGCGAGCGCTGCCGACGTCACGTTCACCTCGTATGCGAACACCCCGGTCGCAGTCGTCGCGCACAGGATTCCGAATGCGAGCACCGCGCGACGGTCCATCCGGCCGCTCGGGATCGGCCGCAGCCGCGTGCGCGCCATGTGCTCGTCGATGTCGCTGTCGATGAACATATTGACGGCATTCGCGCCGCCCGCCATGAGATAGCCGCCGAGCAGCACCCAGAGCACGAGCGAGACGCTGGGGCTGCCTGCGATGTACATCGGCGCGATGGTGGTCACGAGAAGCAGCGAGATGATCCTCGGCTTCGTGAGCATGACGAGATCGCGCGCGAAGGAGTTGGTTCGCTCGGACAGCGCGGCGGAGGTCACGTCGCGGCCCCCGGAGCGGCGAGCGGCGGTGCCGTGGGCGCGCGTCCGGCCGCGGGCGCGGGCGTTCCCTGCGCACTCGGGAAGCGCGCCAGCCAGGCGAGCGCGAACAGCGTGAGCCAGATCGCGATCCCGTCAGCCTCGTGCAGCGAGCGCAGCGCGGGGGGAAGGTGCATCTCGACCATTCCCGCGGCGATGACGAGCTGCAAGCAGATCAGCGCGAACGCGACGCGCACGGTGCGAACAACTACCGGCGCCTCTCGGCGGCGAGCGAAGCCGATCATGAGACCGAGCACGTGGAAGAAGAGCAGAAAGGCGAGCAGACGATGTGTGAACTGCACGTGCTGCGCCGGGAGGGCGGGGAGGATCGAGCCGCTACAAAGCGGGAAACCCTCGCACGCGCTGTTGGCGCCGGGAATCTTCGCGGTGAGTCCGCCGAAGAGCAGGGTCACCAGCGCGATCGCCGCGGCAGCAGCCGCGCCGCGCGCCGTGCGCGTTCTCGCCGCGATCACCCCGACTGCGGCAGCGCCACCGAGGCCGCCGGCGCGCAGGACGGCGATCGCGAGCGCCGCGAGCACCAGCGCGCCATTGAGGAGATGCGCGACCGTGGCCACCGCCGAGTTTCCCATGCGGACCGTGACCATCCCGAGGAGCGCCTGAAGCACGACCAGTAGGCCGGCGAGCAGCGAAGCGCGAAGCACGCCCCCAGGCCCACCCACTCCCGGCTCCGCGCGCTTCCGGAACGCGACGAGCACGAGCGCCGCCACCATCGTCGCCACGATGGCGGCGAACACCCGGTGCGTGAACTCGATCGCGACGGTGGGATTGTCCAGCCGCGGCAGCCAGCTGCCGAAGCAGCGGGGCCAGTTGTCGCCGCACCCCATGCCCGACCCGGAGATGCGCACGATGGCGCCGAACACGAGCTGCGCGTACGCCAGCGCGAGCGTCGCGTACGACAGCCGTCGCAGTACTCTCACGCGGAACTCCTCACGGCATGATCATGGAGGCCGGCTGCGGATGCAGTACGCGCCACGTGAGCAGAAGCACGAGCACGAGCATCACCGCCGGAACGACCGTCCACGCCACCTCGATCGCGCGAGGCGGGGACGCGGTGCCGTCCGGACGCTGCGCGCGGGCGCGCAGCGCGGACCGCACGATGGCAGCCTGTGACAGCGCGCAGCATAGCGCCGCAAACCAGAAAATCACGTCGGAAACGAAGGTTGGAATAATCAGCGAAAGTTGTGGGACCAGCGGATGACGGGCAAGACTGCGCGTTTAGGGTGCCGCAAAGCTGCCGCCGCTGTATTATGTGCAATGGAAGCGCCTCCCACCTCCACCGAGCCGGCCTCGCGTCTCCCGCGACGCCTCGGCTTGTTCAGCGCAGTCGCTGTGCTCGTCGGCTCGACGATCGGGTCCGGAATCTT
>DATCPC010000144.1:0-5136 GCA_036564355.1 Gemmatimonadaceae bacterium
GGCGGCGGCCGCGATCGCGCTGGTGGCGGCGGCGCCGGTCGCGTCGAACATCGCGAGCACATCCTCGTAGGTGTCCGTCGCGCCGGGTTTCCCTTTCGGCGGCCATTGCCACTCGCCGGACATCGCCTGCGCGATGCCCCACTGGCCCTGCGAGAACACCGATGCAACCACGCGCGCGACCGGCGCATCTGCGTACGGCTTGAACTCGCTCCTGCTCGCAGGCATCGAATGGAGCACGCGACGCGTGGTCGCATGCTCGCGCGCGAAGGCGTCGGCGAATTGCTGTTTCGCGTTCACGCGGCCACTCCGGAGTAGCGCGCCTCGAACTTGTCGAGGATCGACGTCCATCCATCGGTGTGACCCGAGCGCTCCTTGTCGTGCGTGATGCCGGAGTGTGTGAGCACCACTTCGGTCGCGTCGCCGCGCTCGAGGAACTCGATCGTGACCGTGCTGTCCTTCACGGGATGGTCGCCGTCCCACCCCCAGCTGTACACGACCTTCTTCGGCGGATCGACCTCGCGATACACGCCGGACACGCGATGCTCGGTGCCGTTCGCCTCGCGCATGTGAATCCGGTACTTGCCGCCGGGGCGCACGTCCATCTCGGCGAGCGACACGGTGAGGGGCCCCGGTGCGTGCCAGGTTTTCAGCTCTTCCGCTTTCGTCCACGCGTCGAAGACGCGCTGCCGCGGCGCGCGGATCGTGCGGCGGATTTCGATGATTGGCGGCGCGGTGGTTTCTGCGGCGGTTGCTTTGGCCATGTGGCATCAGTCGGTAGGGGGTTTTCGAGATACGCGGCGAGGAGATCGAGCTCCGTCTCCCAGAACTCTTGGTAATGCGCGATCCACTCGAGCGCGCCGCGCATCGGCGCGGCGTGGAGCGTCGCCCGGCGCACACGCCCTTCCTTTTCCACCGTCGCGAGCCCTGCGCGCTGGAGCACGCGGACGTGCTTCGAGACGGCGGGGAGCGACATCGTGAAGCGCGAGGCGAGCTCGCCGATGGTGCGATCGCTGGCGGCGAGGCGCGCGAGGATGTCGCGGCGGGTGGGGTCGGCGAGGGCGGAGAAGGTGGCGTCGAGGGAGCGGGGAGAGTAAACCATATGGTTTAGTATTCTGTGCAACTGCGCGCCTGTCAAGGGACGGTGGGCGGGGGCCGAAGAGTTAGCGTGATCGGACCGCGGCCGACCCTCGAGGCGAAACGGACTTACGAGGTCGCCCGCCCTTTGCACCATTCAGTCGCGCGGCCGCCGCTTTAGCACGCGACTTACGCGCACCCCCGCGACGGCCGATTTCCGCCATCCACTCGCGCGTACCGAAAACTCCCGCGATCAATCCTGGGACGTAGTGCGCCACGTCGAGAGCAGGCCACACGAGACCCGAACCCGGTCCCTCTATCGTGATCTGTCGGAGCTGCGCAGCCGTGGCGTCCTGGAGCCCTTCGATGAGCCGGCGAGGAACGGTGAGCTGAACGCCGTCCGCAAACCGAATGACGATCTCGTCGTTCTTTTGATGATACACAGCCGCGACGACCTCACGGTGTGAACGCCGCGCCGCGCGCTGGATAGCCTCGTCGATCCCATCGTCAGTCGTGACAATACGGTGTGCGACTTTAACCATTGTGCATCCTCTCCCATGTCGCCGCCAACTTCTCGAACGCAGCGACTGCTGCCTTCAGCACTTTTCTTACTTCTGCCGGCGTTACCCGAAATACGGCGTCCGATCGATCGGCAAGTGCGACAGATCCATCGACGCGGAGATCCACGATCACTTCTCCGGATCCGATGAAGGCGTGAACGTGACGAGGTAGGTGGTCTTGTGGATATACTCTGAATCGGACTTCGCCTACGCGGATACTCGTCAATCAAGATACCCAACCGGCTTGGGTTATGCAAGACACCTCCTCACCGCGGACTCGCTCACAGTGTTTATCGTGCTCTCGGCACTTGGCATCGCCGAAATAGTGCGCGCCAAACAAATGCGCGCGACCCGCCACCCGTCGGGACTTGTGTTGCGGTGACTTGCGCGCTCACGTACGATACGGCTATCATGTACCATTCGTACAGCTATTCTGCGCAGCGGGAGCCAGATGCCTACTCGTAGCAAGTCCAGATCAAAGACGGTGTCGGCGCCCGCAGTGATGCGGCCGAAGCTCAGTGGGCGCAAGAAGACGCTGCGTCTCGATCAGGGGTTGCTCGATAGCGCCCGGCGCGCCCTTGGGGCGCGTACGGAGACAGACGCGGTCACGCGCGCACTGGAGGCGGTCGTGAGGCGTGATCGCCAGGTGCAGGCGCTGGGGATACTCGCCGCACTTGGCCCTGTCGATTCGAGGCGCGTCGATGACTGACAACGCGGCGTTCATCGACAATCGCCCGTCGTGTTGGCCGACGAACGACAATGCCTGAATACATTGCCGACACCAACGTCTACATCATGGCCGCCAGCGACGAGAAATTTCGTTTGCGGTTTGAATCGTTCATACGAGATCACGGTCCCGTCCTCGTAAGCGCCGTCGTCGCTGGCGAATACCTGATTGGCGTCTCTGATTCGTCAAAGCACCTGTCGGTGCTGAACGCGCTGCGCGCGGGATCGGAGGTCGTCGCTCCGACTGCCGACGATTGGTTCGTGGCCGGAGCTGTAATCTCCCGGCTTGGAGGAGGCGCGGTAACGAAGGGGCGATCGTTTTGGAACGATGCGCTTCTTGCTGCGCAGTGTGCGAGACTTGGCGCGACTCTGATTACGTCGAACCAAGCGGACTTTAGACGCCTGCGCGCGCACACGCGCGTTCGCGCGATGGCGCCATTCCCAAAGTAATCATCGATCGTTCAACAGCCGGGTCGCTCCGGCTTACATACCTCCCTCCAGATATCGTGACTCACTGGCACCTCGAATGCTCCGCGTGCGACACCCACGCGCCCGGTGATGCCCTCGCCACCATCTGCCCGAAGTGCGGGCAGCCCTTTCTCGTTCGCTACGACTCGCCGTATCCGTCGCGCGACTCGCTCACTGCGCGCTGGGACATGTGGCGATACGCGCCCGTGCTCCCGCTGCTCGCGAACGAAAGCCCTGTGTCCCTCGGCGAAGGGCTCACGCCGATGCACGACTCGCCCGCGCTCGCGACCGAGATCGGTGTCGCGCGGCTGTGGGTGAAGGACGAGGGGCTCAATCCGACGTCGTCGTTCAAGGCGCGCGGAATGAGCGCGGCCGTCACCCGCGCGCGCGCCCTCGGCGTGCCGGGATTCGTGACGCCCACCGCGGGGAACGCCGGTGCCGCGCTCGCGGCGTACGGCGCGGCGGCGGGACTTCCCGTGCGCGTGTACGCGCCCGCGAGCACGCCCAAGCCGATCCTCGACACGATCCGCGTGTTCGGCGCGGAGCTGATGCTCGTCGACGGACACATCGGCGACGCGGGGAAGCAGGCGCGCGCGTTCGCGGCATCGAGCGGATTCTTCGACGTCTCGACGCTCCGTGAGCCCTATCGCATCGAGGGGAAGAAGACGATGGGCTACGAGCTCGCCGAGCAGCTCGGCTGGCGTCTGCCGACGCACATCATCTATCCGACGGGCGGCGGCACGGGACTCATCGGGATGTGGAAGGCGTTCGCCGAGATGCAGGGTGGCGGGTGGCTGCCGCGCGATGTCGCGATGCCGCGAATGATCGTCGCGCAGGCTGATGGATGCGCACCCATCGTGCGCGCGTTCGACGCGGGCGCGGACCACGCGACACCGTGGGAGAATCCGACGACGCACGCCAGCGGGCTGCGCGTGCCGAGCCCGCTCGGCGACTGGCTCATTCTGCGCGCGGTGAAGGAGAGCCGCGGCGACGCGCTGGCGGTGAGCGAGGATGCGATTCGTGCGGCGACGCTCGAGCTGTCGCGCGCGACGGGCGTCGACGCGGCGCCGGAGGGCGGGTGCGCGCTGGCGGTAGTTTCGGAGCTCGTGCGCGCGGGGAGGGTTCCGCGTGATGCGGAGGTGGTGTTGTTCAACACGGGGAGTGGGGCGTCGTACAGATGACAAACGCGTTTTCCGCGAGACGACTCTCCCTCCTCCTCGCCGTCGCCGTCTTCATCAACTTCGTCGATCGCGGCAACCTCGCGACCGCCGCGCCCGTGCTCGCGAAGGAGCTGCATCTCTCGGCGACGCAGGTCGGGATCCTCCTCTCCTCGTTCTACTGGACGTACGCGATCAGCCAGCTCGGCGCCGGATGGCTCGCCGAGCGATATCCGGTGCAGCGCGTCATCGCCGCGGGCTTCGCGCTCTGGTGCATCGCCACGATCGCAAGCGGATTCGCCAGCACGTTCGTCGCGCTGCTCTGCCTGCGTCTCGTGCTCGGCCTCGGCGAGAGCGTCGCCTTTCCGTGCAGCTCGAAGATGCTGGCCCAGAATGTATCGGTCGATCGGCGCGGACGGTCGAACGGCGACATCGCGATCGGACTCGCGCTCGGGCCGGCGTTCGGCACGTTCGCCGGCGGAATCATCCTCGCGCAATACGGATGGCGCGCGCTCTTCCTCTCGTTCGGCGCGCTCTCGCTGCTCTGGCTGATTCCGTGGCTCACCGGCCCGGCGCGCACGCTCCCGGTGCGCAGCGCCGAGCACTCCGTCGACTCGCCGTCCTTTCTCGAGATCATTCGGCAGCGCGCCGCGATCGGCGCCGGGCTCGGACACTTCTGCGCGAACTACATCTTCTACTTCGTGCTCGCGTGGCTGCCGTACTACCTCGTCGACGTGCGCGGGTACTCACTCACGCGAATGGGCACGATCGGTGGTCTCACCTACGGGATGCACGCGCTGGGCGCGTACGTCACGGGGCTGGTCGGCGACCAATGGATCAAGAGCGGCGAGTCGCCGCATCGCGTCTATCGCACCACGTTGGTGACGAGTCAGATCTCGTCGGCGATCTGTCTCGTCGGCGTGCTGCTGGGCGGCCCGCTGCTTCTCGACGCGAGCCTGCTCGCGGTCGGCTTCACTTTCGGGCTCGCGTCGCCGACGTTGTACGCGGTGGGGCAGCTGCTCGCGGGTCCGAAGGCGGCGGGGCGGTGGATCGGCTTTCAGGGCGCGGTCGGAAATCTCGCGGGGATCGTGGGGCCGGCGATCACGGGATTCCTGGTCGATCGCACGGGGAGCTTCTACAGTGCATTCGCG
>DATCPC010000173.1:0-7514 GCA_036564355.1 Gemmatimonadaceae bacterium
CGCGAAGACCGGAGCGCTGCCGGCGAGCGCGGTGAAGTCGCTGGCGACGTGGAACGAACTTCGCGCGGAGCCGTACCGGCTGTCCACGTATCAGGACCTCGAGGTCTTTCGCAGGAGCCGCGAGCTGGTGGCGAAGCTCATCGGCGCGAAGATCGGCGAGATCGCCTGCACGGCGAACACGTCGCACGGCATCAACGTCGCGTCGTTGTGTCTGCCGCTCGAGGCGGGCGACGTCGTGCTCACTTACGAGGGCGAGTATCCGGCGGACGTGTACCCGTGGATGTCGCTCGCGAAGAAGGGCGTGAAGCTCGAGTTGATTCCGAAGCGCGACGGGCTGCAGGATGAGGCGCGGCTGCTCGAGGAGCTGAAGCGTCCGGAGGTGAAGGTCGTCACGATGAGCTGGGTGTCGTTCTCGACGGGCTATCGAGCCGACCTGGCGACGATCGGCGGGGCGTGCCGGGAGCGCGGGATTTATTTCGTGGTCGATGCGATTCAGGGTGTCGGCGCGATGACGCTCGATCTGTCGGCGCTCGAGATCGACATTCTCGCGTGCGGCGGGCAGAAGTGGCTGCTGTCTCCGTGGGGAACGGGATTCGTGTACGTGCGGGAGGAATTGGCGCGCGAGCTCGAGCCGGCGGTAGTTGGGTGGCTCGCGATGAAGTCGAGCGAGGACTTCACGCGCATGGTCGACTATGATTTCAAGTTCTACGAGGACGCGCGGCGATTTCAGATCAATACGCTACCGGCGCAGGATTTCGCCGGACTCAACGCCAGTCTCGAGATGTTTCTGGAGTTGGGTCCGGCAGCGGTGGAGAAGCATATCGAGGGGATCGTGTCGGAAGCGGTGCGGTGGGCGCAGGCGAACTGCGACAAGGTGCGTCTCGTCACCCCGGCGCATCCCGCGAAGCGCGCGGGCGTGCTCGCGATCGCGCCACGCGATCCGGTGGCGGCGTCGAAAGCGTTGAGCGAGGCGAAGATCTTTCACTCGTTGCGCGAGGGGGCGATCAGGTTATCCCCACACTGTTTCAATACGAGTGGGGAGATGCGGAGAGCGTTGGACGTGATTGAGGAAGTGTCCAGCGCGATGTGAGTCGTGAGTGTCAGCCCCTGACGAACTTGAGATGCGTGACATTGGGAGCAGCCACGGTGCTCTCGAGCTCCAGCCCGCCGAGGTCGGCGATTCCCTCGAACAACCGCTCGCCATCGCCGAGGAGCGTGGGAGCGAGATGCAGCAGCATCTCGTCGATGAGACGCGCCTCCAGATACTGGCGCGCGACGTTCGCTCCGCCCGCGAGCGACACATCCTTCCCGTTCGCGGCGCGAACGGCCTGCTCCAGCGCCGCGCCGATGCCGTCGGTGACGAACGTGAACGTCGTCCCACCCTCGAGGACCAGCGGCTCTCGCGCGTGATGCGTGAGCACGAACACCGGATGATGAAATGGTGGGTTCTCTCCCCACCAGCCGTTCCACGGGTTCGCGGCTCGCCACGGGTCCGGATGTCCGCCGAACATGTTGCGACCCATGATCGTGGCGCCGATGTTCGTAAGCGACTCCTCGACTACGGGTGTGCTCGCATCGACGATGCCGCCTTCGAGGCCATGTTGCTGACGAAATGCAGCGAGCGGGAATACCCACTCGTGCAGCCGCATCCCACCAACTCCGAGCGGATCTTCAACACACTGGCGCGGTCCGGCAGTGAAGCCATCGAGGGACATCGCGATTCGAAATCTGAGCTTGGACATCGAACCTCAGTGTTGCGCCGATGGTGCGAGGGCACTCGATCGCGATGTAGTCGACAGGCGAGAGAAGGGTAACGGTTGCGGCCTGCGCCCTCACTCGCGTGGAAGGTGGGAGAGCGCGAACTGCACGGCAAGATCGGTGGTACTCCACAGCTGCACGTCCGAGCTCGTGCCGTACCGCGTCGGCAGCAACCGTCCACCCTCGATCCTGTAGCTCCACAGCTCGTTGTGCTGAACGCCGGATGCAGATACGGCGGCCAGCACGCGCTCGAGCGAAGTGCGCAGATGTCGGACGTTGGACGCGAGCGCCGGGTCGGCGAGTCGTCCGGAGGCCTCGGCCTCAGCCGAGATGCGCCCCGCCACGCCGAGAAGGAAGAGATTCACCTCACGACCCCACACCACGCGTGGAGAGTGGTAAGGCTCCCGGCGAAACGCGTCCCACACTTGAGGCGGAGCGAATGCATCATTGGCCACGACGGGACCGAGTCCGTCCACGAACAACCCCACCGGGTAGTTGCGCATGAACGGCCCTACTTCCAGCGTCACCTCGCTCGCCGTCACCGTGCGGTTCATGCCGCGAGCAGTCAAGGCGCTCAGAAACAGGTCCGTCGACGGATCCGTGTTGACGACGGCGATCGGTGATCCGCGTGCGTCGAGCGCCAGCGCGAGGAAGACCAGTGAGTCTCCGCTCCCCGGCGCCAGGCTCATCGTCTTCTCCCAGTAGGCGCGCTCTGCCTGCGGAAGCGCGGCCAGCCTGTCGCGGGCGTGCTGTGCAATCTCGCGCGGCCCCAGTGCAACCGTGAACAGACTTCGTGCGCGTCGCCAGCTGTCGATCGCTCGATGCAGCGAGGTGGAGTCATCGAACCATTCGCCGAGTGGCGATCGAGCTATTCCCGGAGCAATCGAGTCGAGCTCTGGATTCGTGAAGCCGAGCGCATGGAGCGCCGTGAGCGCGCTGGCGATCGATCGAAGCGCGTGGGGAGCCCAGATCGCGTTGATGTCCATCGCGAATCGTCCGTTCGCGTACCCGACATCGCTGTCGCGCCAGCTCGCGGATCGCCAGTGTGTCGAATCCCGCTTCTCGAAGCTCACGAGATTCGTGGCGACCGGATCGCGTGCGAACGCTCGGGTCTCCGTGGCGACGAGCGCCATCTCGCGCAACATGAGCGCGAGGTGCGATGCTCCCCCGCTCGAGCGAGCCAGCAGGAACGCGCGCTTCCGCTCGGCCGGAAGGGCGCTGTCCGCGAGATACAGAGCTTCGAGCACCGGGAGCTGAAACTCATCGTCCATCATGTGGTAGTTCTCGCGAACGCGACGCAGCCGCAGCAGCACGTCTCGCGCGGCGGCGAGACTGGAATCCGCGTGAACGCGATCACCCTTTCGTGCGAAGCGAAAGTAGTCAGCCTCCAGCGTGTTGTATTCGTCGGCGCTCTCGCGGATCGCCTGCTCGCCGAGCGCCTCCTCGTGTGAGACGTCGCCCGAGGGCCCGAGCTTTTCGAGCACGCTCGCGATCACTCGTTCGGACATGGCCGGCGTCCAGATCGATCGCATCATGAGGGCGGTCATGAGTCCATCGCGCCCGAAGTACGTTGCGTAATTCGGCAGCCCCGCCATGAGCTTTTCGTTGGAGCTGAGGAGCTCGACACTTCTCACCTCGCGCTCGAGCCGGCGGTAGCGCACAGTCGTGTCGCCCGTGGCGCGTGCTTCGAAGAGAAAGTCGAGAAAGGCAGGGCTGAAGATCTCGTCGCGCGCGATCGCCGTGAGGGCCGCGCCATCGGTGGTGACGCGGACGATCAGGCTCGAGGAGCTGCGAGCTCGTGCGCGGATCGACACCGTGCGACCGATCACGCGCGCGTGGCTTTGGCGGGGGTCGCCAAGCAGCTCGATCGACAGATGGCTTTGCCCATCGAGTGCGGGCCGCTCGATGCGAACGCTCCACGCGGTGTCCGACCGGTGCGTGGTGAACGCGGGCGTGAGCCGCGCGCGAAGCTCGGCCACGCTGCCAGCGTGGAGCAGCTGAAGCTGGCGCCGCCGCTCCGCGGCCGGAAGGCGAGCGACGTTCGCCACCAGCGTCGATTCCGGGGGCACGATGAACGGCGGCGCCGCGTAGGGTCGCAAGTGCGCGTGCGCGTACTGAAAGTCGCGCTCCACGCGCATCGATCCGAGAAGAAACCATCCCAGCACTACGCTCGGCGTGGCGGCGCGCAGGCGAAAGCTGATTGTGCGCGCGCTCGCCGCGTCGGCGACGGTTGCCGAGTCGCCGTCCCAATCGACGCGCACGGGGCGCCCGCGCGCATCGCGAGCCGTGAAGCCGGCGCTTTCGTCGAGCGCATCGGCCCACAGCAGCACCACACGTCCATCGTGTGGACCGCGGTAGATTTGCACGGTGTTGTTTTTCGAGTCGCGATAGAAGCGCGTCTCGTACCCCAGATAGGCGGCCGTGTCGTCGAGCCCCGCTTGGGGAAAGACGAGCACGGGACTCACGCGCCGCGGCGCACCGTTCGCCAACGGAGGCTGCTGAGCGACGAGGGACGCCGCCTGCGCGAAAATCGCCAGCGCGAACAGAGCTGGTGTCATCAATGCCGGCGAGCTCCATGCGGCAACAAGCGACGTCCAGTGGAGTCGACGATGACGTCGTATACTTTGCCCCTCACGTGGATGCCACGCAGCACCAGCCGCCTGATGTGCGACGGCAGCACCGGCGGGAACTTCGGCTCCAGCCCTCCGTCGCCGAGTCGGAGACCCGTATAGCCGAAGATCACCTGCTGCAGAAATCCGCCCGCGCCGGTGAGGAAGTTCACCGCGTCGTTGGTCGGCGTTTCCGACAGCATGAGAAACGGGCCCTTCAGATGAGCGCGATAGCTGTACGGCAGGAGTGAATCGACGAGCGCGTGGTCTCCCAGCTCCGCCGCATCTACAGAGAGCAGGGTAACGCCCATCATCGCGCCGGCCGCCGCGTCCTCGGTTATGTGCGCGAGGGCCTGGTCGAGGTGCATACGTTTCGCGCGATCGCTCATCGGTACGCCGAGCGGATAACTGAGCAGCGGCGTAATGTCACCGAGCGTCGAGTCGGGCGCGCCCTCGTACGTCCGAAACGATTGGGTCGCGGAGTCGAGGGGCATGTGCAACTTCGTGGCAACGTCTGCCCAGCGCGGATCGGCACGCTCGCCGAGTCGCTGGCTCGCGGACGTGGCGATCTCCAGGTTACGACGAGCGACGGCGTTCGTGTACGCGTCGTCGTTCACACCCACCAGGCCCTCGGCGACCGACACGACATTCCTGATGTGATAGCGCCCTCGCGTAGAATCGTACGCGGCGCGGCTCACCCAGAAGTTCGCCGTCTCGCGAATCACGGGAAAGCCTTCGCGCGACAGCCAGACGGAATCGCCGCTCGCCTGGAAGTACTGCCACTGCGCGAGCGCGACGTCGCCGTTGACGTGAATCTCGGAATGCGCGTTCTGCGCGGCGAAGTGCGGTGTGGTCTCGTGGCCGAGCTCGTCCGCTTCCCAGGGAAACATGGCGCCGCGATAACCGTTCATCTTCGCGTTGGCCTCGGCTGCGCCGAGGGTGTGTGCGCGAAACGCCACCAGCGAGTGTGCGACGTCCGGGTGCGTGAGCACCAGCGCCGGGAACATCCACGTGTCGGAGTCCCAGAAGACGTGCCCGTAATAGCCTGCACCGGAGAGTCCCATGGGCGGGATGGCGAGCGCGGTGCCCGAATCGGCGCTGCACAGCAGATAGAACAACATCGAGCGAGCGACTCGCTGGAGCTCCGGATCACCGTCGATCTCGATGTCGGTCTCCCATCGGCGGCGCCATGCCGCCGCATTCTCGGCGGCAATCGCGTCGTATCCGAGCGCTTGCGCGGTAGAAGCGCTGCGCGTCGCTCGCGCGAGCGGCTGCGGCGACTCCGCGGTCGACACGATGCTCACCGCGTCGGAGAACGTGTACGTCACGCCGGGTGACGCGTCGAACGCCACCTCCACCATCGCCGTGTCGTCCGACGCCACGGTTCGCACGGTTGCACCCGGAAGCTCGCGGCCCCACGAGATCGTCGCTGCCTCGGCGAGTAACGACGAGCGACCGTCCGGGCTCGCCGTCATCGTGAGGCGCGCACCTCGCGACGTGCGAGCCGCCGTTCTCGAGCGAACGTTCATGTGTCCCAGGTACCAGAGTTCGGCCGGCCCCCAACGCGGATCTGTCCGCGTGAGGGTGTCGAGCGGGAGTCGGTGCGGCGGCGGCCAGCCGGCGAGCGCGAATCGCACCCGCAAGCGTCCCGCGGAGTGGGGAACGAGCACGAGCTGAATCGCCGCGAGATATGGATTGGCGCGCGAGATGAACGTCTGCACGCGCACCGATGTGCGCCTGGTTCCATCGATCCAGTCGTAGGAGGTGTGCGCCGTGCCCGTGCGCATGTCGATGAGCTGGTCATACGCGTGCAGCGCGCTGTCCGACAAGGGAGTCGCAGTGAGCCATCGTTCTCCGTCGAATACATCGACGGCATTCCAGGCCGGCGCGGCGGCGATGCGCGGAACGTCGCCCGCTCCGTGCTCGAAGACTCCCGCCACGATTGAGGGCGATGCTCCGATGCCCAGCGGTGGAATCACGACGCCGAAGCGCCCGTTTCCGATCAAGGGCGACGGAGTGCGCGACGGATCTCGAGTGGCGAGGAGAAACGTGGAATCACGAGTCCCGCGCAGCGACGCTTGCTGCGCGGGAACGGCGACAGTGATGATCATCGCAGTGCACGTCACTGCTGCGAGCCCCATCGCTTCGCCGGCGCCGAACGGTGCGCGCCGGCGAGATGGCGGGCCGGCTTCGACCCGCCATTCATTCACATGGAGCACGTCGCCTCACTGCTGCGTCGCCAGCGGCTGCCCCTGAGAGCCGAAGTCGTACCGCATCGACAGAGTGAAGCGGCGCGGCAGAATCGGCCGCGCGAGGAATATGCCGGTGCCCCCACTGCTCTGCAGGCGCGGATTCCCCTCTTCCAGACCTTTGTCCATGAAGGCGTTGAGCACGTTGGCATTGATCGTGATCCCCTGAGCCGGCAACATGTAGGCAAGCCCGAAATTGAAGTAACTGTACGCGGGGAGCGCGGTGCCGACGGTGACATCCACGAAGCGTGATCCCACCCAGTGCCAGTCGGCCATCGCACGCGCTCTGCCGAACGAGTACGCCGCCGAGAGATTTCCGATCGACGCCGGCACTCCATTGAGTCGGCTCCCGATGTCGGCGCCGGCACCCGAGCCCAACTCGGCCTTGAGGAAGGTGCCACTGCCAAGGAGCTGCAACCCTTCGACCGGAGTCGCGAGCAGTTCGACCTCGGCGCCGTAGGATCGGTTCTCCGGTGAGCTGACGATGATCCACTGGGAAGCCCCAGTGACGGAATCGATGACCAGGCCCTGGCTGACGATGTTCTTGAGCTTCGTGTAGAAGCCGTTTACCGTGAAGCCAAGCATACCGACGACTCCCTTCACGCCGGCTTCGTACGACTGCACCTGGCGAGACTTGAAGAGATCTACTTGCTGCTGTGCAGATGCTTGAAGGAATTCATCCAACGCCGGCATCTTGTATCCGCGCGCTGCCGAGCCATAGATCGACAGGTTGTCCTTGAGAGCGTAGTTGAGTCCGACCGATCCCGCCCAGTCGGTCATCCCTCTCTGGAAGTGCCGAAAGCTTCCGTTGCCGAACGTTTCGTTGTTGTACGTTGTGTTCGGATTGCCGTCCAGATCGAACGAGGACGTGTTCTCGGAGCTCTGTACGAAGTTGTCG
>DATCPC010000200.1:0-4148 GCA_036564355.1 Gemmatimonadaceae bacterium
CGGCGGGCGGCATGCTCCAGCTGCGCTCCCCGCGCGTCGCCGGACAGAGCGCCGGCTCGATGCAATTTACCGGGCAAATCCACTCGGCGAAGCTCACATACTGGGTACCGTCCGGGCCGCGACGCTGCCAGGGCATGCCGCTCGGCGCGTCGAGCGGGCGCGTCTCCACTGCGCGCTCTGGCCAGCGCGCGCGTGCGCGGCGCGCGAGCCATTCGTACATCAGATGCGGCATCAGAGGCGAAGGCACGATCGCGTCGGGCGCGCGCGTCGACTCGCTCGCGGATCGCTCGGCGGCACTGTCCAGATACGCATCGAAAAAGGAGCTCCAATTCTCGATCGCCAGGGCGGCCGGCAATGGATCCGCGGCAGAGAGCTCGCCCGATACTCGACAGCGCTCATCGCGATCGACGATCACGATTCGTTCCGCCGTCAGCGCACCGGCGCGCGCCGCGCGGCCGAGCTGTCGCAGGTAGTACGAGCCGTAGCAGCCGCCACCCACGATGACGATCGTGCCGTAGTGCTGCTGGGGGGCGAGCGGCAGCATTCCCGCGCTCAGCGCAGATGCCGGCCGCCGTCGACGACCACCGCGTCGCCGGTGACATAGTCGGATTCGAGCAGATAGACGACCGCGTGCGCGACATCTTCCGGCGCGCCGAGGCGCGCGAGCGGCGTGGTGCGAATCAGCTTGTCGGCGTCTTCCTTCGTCCAGTGCTCCGGCAAGAGCACGGCGCCAGGGACCACGGCGTTCACGCGGATCGCCGGGGCGAGCTTTCGCGCGAGTGCGCGCGTCATCTGCATCACGCCCGCCTTCGAGATGCCATGCGGGATGTACTCGGGCCACGTCTCGAGCGCCGCGAGGTCGGCGATGTTCACGATCGCGCCGCCGCCGGTCATGTGTCGCGCCGCCGCTTGCGAGCAAAAGAATGGGGACTTCATGTTGAGCGCCATGATGTCGTCCCACTCCGCCGGCGTGACGGAGTCGAATGGCGTGCGCTTCATCTCGGCCGCCGAGTTCACCAGCACATCGAGCGAGCCGCCGCGCGCGGCGACACCGTCGACGAGCTTTGTGATGGCGGCCGGATCCCGGAGGTCGGCGGCGACCGTCCACGCATCCGGCGCTCCGGCCGCGCGGGCGAGACGAACGGTTTCATCGGCGTCGCTGGCGGATGCGTTGTAGTGCACGGCGACGCGCATCCCCTTCCCTGCGAGCGCCAGCGCGATCGCGCGTCCCACACGGCGGCCGGCGCCGGTGACGAGGGCGACGCGCGAGCCGAGCTCCACGCTATTCCTCGAGCGCGGCGATGACTTCGCCGGGCGGCGGTGCGCCTCGCGTGGCGAAGCGGATGGTGCCGTTGCGCCCGATGCCCAGCACCGAGCGCTGGATGCTCTTCCCGTTCTCCTTGAGCGCGCCGTACGCGCCGGCGATGCTGCGATCGGGATCGGTCAGCAGCGGAAAGTTGAACTCGAACTTCGCCGCGTACTTCGCGTGACTCTCGATGCCGGCCGGATTCACCCCGAACGGCTGGATGCCCGCGGCGCGAAAGGTCGCCAGATCGTCGCGTACGGCCGAGAGTTGGCGATTGCAACCGGGCGTGTCGTCGCCGGGATAGAAGAAAAGCGCCACCGATCCATGCTTCAGCAGCTCGCGCAGCGACACGCGCGTGCCGTCGCTGGCGGTCGCAGTGAAGTCCGGCGCAACGCTGCCGATCTGCGGAAGCAGGTCGCTCATGCGGGCTGCTCCGCGCGTTGACGCACGCGCTCGTCCTGTCGCACCAGCCAATCGATGCTCACCTTCATGCTGCCGAGCGCACGATAGCCCTCCGGCGCGCCGTGCCAGTCGGACCCGCCGCTCGGCACGAGTCCGAGCTGCTCGGTCAGCGCGGCGAGACGCACGACTTCGTCGGCGGTGTGGCTTGGGTGGCGCACCTCCACCGCATCGAGTCCGAGCGCCGCGAGCGCCTCGAGATCGGCGCGCGAAGCGCCGCTGCCCGGATGCGCGTACACGGCGAGGCCACCGGCGTCGTGGATGAGCCGCGCTGCTTCTTCGAAGGTGACGGTGCGTTTCTCGATGCAAGCCGGTCGCCCGTTGCCGAGCCAGCGGTCGAAGGCGTCGCGAAAATCGCGCGCCCACCCGCCCGCGACGAGCGCCTTCGCGACGTGGGGCCGTCCAACGGCGCCGACACCCGCGGCCGCGAACACCGCCTCGAGCGTCACTGGAATGCCGAGCGAATTGAGCGTCTCGACGGTGATCTTCGCGCGATCGCGCCGCGCCTCCTTCAGTTCCTCGAGGGCGGCCGCGATGTGCTCGGGATGCACGAGGTGGAGTCCGAGCACGTGAATCTCGTCACCGTCATCCACCGCGCTGAGCTCAACGCCGGCGATGACTCGCAGTCCGAGCGAGTCGCCCGCGGCCTGCGCCTCGAGAACGCCGTCGACGGTGTCGTGATCCGTCAGCGCGATGGCGCTGAGTCCAGCCAGGTGTGCGGCGGCGACGACGTCAGCGGGACTGACGGAGCCGTCGGACGCGGTCGAGTGCATGTGGAGATCCACGTAGCGCTCCGGGAGCGCGCCGGGATTGCCACCAGCGTCGCTCACGCGCGATAGCCCCGCTCGGGCGACGTGTTCCCGGGCTGCGACTGCGCGAAGAGGCGCGCGAGATCGTCGGCGTCGAGCTCGGCGAGCGACTGCTCGCGCCATCGCGCGCCGACCGGCGAATAGCGCGTGACCCGGATCTCCGGCGGCGTGACATCGCGCCGCGCGAAGACGAGCGAAAACTCGTCGCGGTCGTTCGGCGTGACGCGTCCCGCCGGCGAGACCTCCCACACATGTCCGCCGATTTCAACCGTTCGCACTGGCATCAGCCGCTCTCCACTTCACGATAGATTCGCGCGGCGTCCACGATGTGGTCGGGCGCACCGTCGAGGGCACTCTGCAGCGTTTCGCGATCGGGGGCCTCGACGAACTCGATCAGGGCACCGGGCAGACCGCTCTCCTCGAACACCCAGAAGCCGCACTTGGCCTGCTCGTAGTAGACGCGACGCGCGCGTAGCCGTTCCATGAACTTCTTGCGGTCGCCTGCCGGAACGATGGACCGGTGCAGCGTGAGCCATCTAGACACAGTCACGTTCCGGACTCGGGGAAGCTCTCGAGCGATTTCTTGACGAACGCGAGGAACTCGTCGGCGACCGCGCCGTCGATGATGCGGTGGTCGAAGGAGATCGAGAAGAACGCGCAGGTGCGAATGGCGATCGTGTCTTCGCCATCGAGACCCGTGATCACCTTGGGACGCTTTTCGATGGCGCCGAGGCCGAGGATGGCAACCTGGGGCTGGCTGATGATCGGCGTTCCCATGAGGGAGCCGAAGATGCCGGGGTTCGTGATGGTGAAGGTCCCGTCCTGCACCTCGCGCGGGTCGAGCTTTTTCGCACGCGCGCGGCTGGCGAGATCGTTCAGGGCACGCGTCAGCCCGGAGAGCGAGAGGTCGTCCGCCTTCTTGATGACGGGAACGATGAGCCCCCAATCGAGAGCAACCGCGATCCCGATGTTGTACTGCTTGCGATAGATGATGTTGTTCCCGCTCACCGCCGCGTTCATGACGGGAAATTTCTTGAGCCCGTCGACGACCGCGCTGATGATGAACGGGAGATAACTCAGCTTGTAGCCGGTGGACGCCTCGATCGCGGCGCGCTGTTTGGCGCGGATGCGCGCGACGCGAGTGAGATCGACCTCGAAGAACGAAGTGACGTGCGCCGCCGTGCGACGCGACTGCACCATGTGCTGCGCGATGCGCTGGCGCATCGGCGTCATGGGCTCGACGAGATCGCCGGGCCACGCTTCTGGTGCGGGGCCGTGTGAGTCTGCGCCGGCTGGCGCGTGCATCGACGGTGGAGCGGGTGGGCGCGACGGAGCGGAGCCCTGCCTCGCGCCGCCGGCGAGATAGGGGAGCAGGTCCTTCTTGGTGACGCGGCCCGCGACCCCGCTGCCCTGCATGGCCGTGATCTCGAGCCCGTGCTCCGCGGCGATCTTGCGAACGAGCGGGGAGGAGCGGGTACGTACTCGCTCCTCGAAGCTGTTGCCGTTGCCCGACGGCGCGGGAACGGGTGCGGCGGAGGGGGATCGATGCGAGGGGGCAGCGGAGATTGCACTAC
>DATCPC010000247.1:0-7770 GCA_036564355.1 Gemmatimonadaceae bacterium
CTCGCAGGGGGCACCGCGAGCGGCGTGGCGTCGCCTCGCGCGACCTCACCCCACCCCGTTCGCTCGAGCGCCTCGATCAGCTGCTCGTGCACGACATTTCCCGAGCACGCGACCACGATCTGCGACGGATGGTACGCTCGCGCATGGAGCTCCTTCAGCTCCTTCACGCCGAGCGCGGACACGGTCTCCCGCGTGCCCAGAATCGAGTGCCCGTACGGATGCGAGCCCCACAGCTGCTCGTTGTGCAGCTCGAACACGAGATCGTCCGGCGTGTCGTCGACCATGCCGATCTCCTCGAGCACGACCTTCCGCTCGAGCAGCAGATCCTCCAGGCGCAGGAGCGGGCGGAACATCAGGTCGCCGATGACGTCGACGGCCTCGACCAGGTGCTCGTCGAGCACGCGCGCCTGATATGACGTGTGCTCGCGCGCGGTATACGCGTCGAGCGAGCCGCCCAACACCTCGAGCGACAGCGCGATCTCGCGCGACGAGCGGTTTCTCGTTCCCTTGAACACCATGTGCTCGAGCAGATGCGATACACCCATCCGCTCGCGCGACTCATGCACCGAAGCGGCACGCACCCAGGCGCCGAAAGCAACCGACCGCACTCCCGGCATGTGCTCCGAGAGTACGGTCAGGCCATTCGACAACTCCGTAGTGCGCAGCCCGGAATCGGGCGGCGACGAGACGGCCGTCACCGGCGCGACCGACCTCCTCCGCGCCCCGACCCCGACCCACCGCGACGGCCGCGATCCTCGCCGCCGGACGACGGCGCATCCGCGCCCTCGCCGGAGGAGGCTCCCTCTGTCGCGATACCAGCCGCTTCCTCGCGACGCGGGCCGCGCGACGAACCATTCGTGTCATCCGGCGTTCCTTCCGGCTTCGGCACGAGCGCCTTCATCGAGAGACGCAGGCGCCCGCGCTCATCACGGTCGATGAGCTTCACCCGCACGCGCTCGCCCTTCTTCACCACATCTTCCGTCTTGTCCGTGCGGCCATGCGCGAGCTCGGAAATGTGCACCAGCCCTTCCGTGCCAGGCAGGATCTCGACGAACGCGCCGAAGGCTGTCGTGCTCTTGACCGTTCCCTCGTACTCCGCGCCGATCTCCGGCTCGACCGTGAGCGCCTTGATCATCTGACGTGCACGCTCCATCGCCTCGCCGCCAACCGCCGCGATCGTGACGAGACCCGTGTCGTCCACGGTGAGCTCCGCGCCCGTCTCGTCCTGAATGCCGCGAATCGTCTTGCCCTTTGGTCCGATCAGGTCGCCGATCTTCTCGGGGCTGATCTGCAGCGTCACAATGCGCGGCGCGTACGGCGACAGATCCGCGCGCGGCTCGGGCAGCGCCTTCTTCATCTCGCCGAGGATGTGCAGGCGGCCTTCCTTGGCCTGCGCCAGCGCCTCACGCATGATGTTGAGGTCGAGTCCCTCGATCTTGATGTCCATCTGGATCGAGGTAATGCCGTGCTCCGTTCCGGCGACCTTGAAATCCATGTCGCCGAGGTGGTCTTCGGTGCCGAGAATGTCGGTGAGGATCGCGTACTTCGATCCTTCCTTCACCAATCCCATCGCGACGCCGGCAACCGCCGCGTGAATCGGCACGCCCGCATCGAACAGCGCGAGTGAACCGCCGCACACCGACGCCATCGACGACGAGCCGTTCGACTCGAGCACATCGCTGACGATGCGGATCGTGTACGGGAACGCCGCCGCGTCGGGCAGCACGGCCTGCAGCGCGCGCTCGGCCAGATTGCCGTGTCCGATCTCGCGGCGGCTCGTGCCGCGCAGCGGGCGAACCTCACCCGTGGAGAACGGCGGGAAGTTGTAGTGAAGCATGAACGTCTTGGACTGCTCGCCCACTTCGTCGATCGAGTCGAGGCGCTGCGCATCCTTCGACGTGCCGAGCGTGACGGCGACGAGTGCCTGCGTCTGACCGCGCGTGAAGAGCGCGGAGCCATGCACGCGCGGCAGCACCGAGGTATCGATGGTGATCGGACGGACATCCTTCATGCCGCGTCCATCCACGCGCTCACCCCTGTTCAGCACCTGGCCGCGCAGGCTGTTGTACTCGGCCTCATCGACCAGCGACGAGATGTCTTTCGCGTTGTCGGGATACTGCGTCGCGAGCTGCTCCGCGATCTCCTTCTTCGCCTTCTCGACCGACTCGATGCGGGCGTGCTTGTCCTTCTGATTGATCGCTTCAGTGATCTTCCCTTCCGCCAGCTTCTTGACGTTGGCGACGAGGTCGGGGGCGATCTCGGTCTTGGTCCACTTCATCTTGGTGACGGACATCTTCGCGACCATCTCGTTCTGGATCGCGATCAGTTCCTGGATCGACTTGTGGCCGAGCGTGATGCCGGCGACGACGTCGTCTTCGGAGACTTCGAGCGCGCCGCCCTCGACCATGACGATCGAGTCCTTCGAGCCCGTGATGATGATGTCGAGATCGCTATAGGCGAGCTGCGGGAAGGTCGGGTTGACGACCCACTTGTCCTGCAGGCGACCCATGCGAACGCCGGCGAGCGGACCGTTCCACGGAATCTTGGACGACTGAAGCGCCAGGGACACCGCGAGAAGCGCGGGGACGTCCGCGTCGTTTTCCTGATCCGCGGAGATGACGTAGACGAACACCTGCACCTCGTTCTGGAATCCTTCCGGAAAGAGCGGCCGGATGGAGCGATCGATGATCCGGGCGGACAGGATCTCGTCGTCGTGCGGGCGCCCCTCGCGCTTGATGAAGCCGCCGGGGATCTTGCCCGCGGCATAGGTACGTTCCTTGTATTCGACCGTCAGGGGGAAGAACGGCAGCGTGCTGACCTTCTCACTGACTGTGATCGCGGCAAGAACGACTGTCTCGCCGTACTGGACCAGCGCGGACCCTGCCGCCTGCTTGGCCATGCGTCCGGTCTCGACGATGAGTTTCCGGCCCGCGAAATCTCTTTCTACGCGTTGCATCATGTACTCTCTCTGGAACACAAAAGCGCGCGGGAACCCGGAATGGGCGCCCGCGCGATTGCGAGTGGTCGACGATTAATGGCGGAGTCCAAGCTCTTGAATCAGCGTACGATACCCCTCGAGCTCCGTGCGCTTCATGTAGTCGAGGAGACGGCGGCGCTGACCGACCATCTTGAGGAGGCCCCGGCGACTATGATTGTCCTTCTTGTGCGCGCGAAAGTGATCGGTGAGGTAGTTGATCCGCTCCGTCAGCAGCGCGACCTGCAGCTTCGTCGAGCCCGTGTCGGTTTCGTGCGCCTTGTACTTCTCGATGATTGGTGCTTTTGCGAACGCCATGCGGTATATTCTCCAAACGTACCAGTGCGCACAGTGCGCCTATTGCGTTGAGTCGTCGTAAGTTAACGGGCGTCTTGACCTCTGTAAAGGCTCCTATTGCCTGACCGCTATCTCGGCCGCCATCTCGGCCGTTTCCGTGTCGACACGAACGTAGGGTCCGGGGGCTTTGCCTGGGTTTACAAGGGCTACGACCACGAGCTCGACATCCCTGTCGCGATCAAGATCCTCAAGCCCCAGTTCGCGGGTGAAGAGGCTTTCGAGACGCGTTTTCGCACCGAAGCCGCGACGGCCGCCAAGCTGCGCCATCCGAACATCATCCGGATTCTCGCGGTCGGACGCGAGGACGCCGCGGTGTACTTCGTGATGGATTTTCTTCCCACCGGGCTCGACGACCGGCTGCGGATCATGGGGACCCTTCCCGAAACCCTGCTCATCCGTCTGGGGATGGACGTGTCCGCCGCGCTCGCCTTCGCGCATCGGGAAGGCGTGATCCATCGCGACATCAAAACCGACAACGTGCTCTACGACGATCACGGCAACGCGATCGTCGCCGATTTCGGCATCGCACGCGCCCTCTCCGGCTACACGGAGCAGACGGGAACGAACATGGTCGTCGGCACGCCGCAGTACTTCTCCCCCGAGCAGGCGCGGGGTCAGGTGCTCGATGGCCGCGCCGACATCTACTCGCTCGGCGTCACGCTCTTCAAGGCGGCCACGGGCGTGCTGCCGTTCCAGGGCGACGACTGGTACGAGATCGCGCGCCAGCACATCGAGGAACCGGCGCCGCGACCGCGCTCGTTCAACCCGGCGCTTTCGCGCGGAATTGAGAACGTGATTCTCAAGTGTCTCGCCAAGGATCCGGCGGAGCGCTACCCGACGGGGGACGCGCTGCACACGGAGCTCGTGCAGCTCCTGGGTCGCGCGAGCACTCCGGACGGAGATCCGACGGTCGTGATGCCGACACCAGCTGCGAGCCGCGAGGCGCTCGCGATCACGAAGCCGAGGCGGCTCCGGGCGCCACTCTCGCGCACGGTCGCGGCTGGCGCGGGACTGCTGATTCTCATCGCGACGGGCTTCGGTGTGAACGCGATGCAGAGGCGCGATGCCACGCGCGATGCACAGTCCCAGGATTCGACCACCGCCGCCGCGCGCGCGGGCGCGGTACTCGTTCCGCCGGTCGTGACGCCGCCGCTCATCCCCGACAGCCTCAGGCGCGACTCGACCGCCGCCGGAGCGCCGCGGTCCGCGTCGCGCACGGCCGCGCGCAAGCTGGCGCCCAAGACGTCCGAGCGCGTGCTCCGCGTAGTCGGCCCGGCGGATGCGACGATTACGGTCGACGGCGCGGTCGTGGGACGCGGGACGTGGCACTCCGAATCGATCGCGTCTGGCGCACACCACGTCATCGTCTCGCTCAATGCGCCGGCCGCGTGCGCATCGGCGCAGGACACCCGGGACGTGCGAGTCGGTGAGACCGGTACGACGACGGTGCAATTCACGCCGCGGCGATGCGGCGCCTTTTCGCTCGACGCGGCACCCTCCGGCAGTCGCTTCGTGCTCTCCACCGGTGGCCATGAGGTTGCGTCGGGCGCCGTGCCGCTCGCCGCGCCCGTGCTCGTGCCCGAAGGCTCGTACGCGCTGCACGTCTCGTCGAAGTACTGCGCGGACTATTCGGGGACAGTGTCGATCAGCTCGTCCGCAACGGCTCACGAACGCGTACGACTGATCTGCCAGTAATGCGCGCCTGAGCGCGCGCGCTGCCCCGCTCTAGTGCTTCGCGATGACGCCGATCACGACACCCACCACCGCGCCGATCCACAGCGTCGGCTGGGCGTACCAGCTTCTCGGCGGGCGATCGATCAGCGCCACGTGGCTCGTCGTGAGC
The DNA here is from genome assembly GCA_036564355.1 of Gemmatimonadaceae bacterium. Classification (GTDB taxonomy): domain Bacteria; phylum Gemmatimonadota; class Gemmatimonadetes; order Gemmatimonadales; family Gemmatimonadaceae; genus FEN-1250. Next base: position 5,175 of record DATCPC010000247.1, read on the forward strand.
CGGGTGGTCTGCCCCGTGACGACGGCGAGCGCGAGCTTGTGCTCCGCATCTACGCGGATAATGACGAATCGCGCGACGAGCGCATCGTGTCGCATGGGGTCGACGGCGATTCCCCTCTGCCCCGCGCGCACCCACCCGTGTTTTTCCGTCGAGAGTGACACTGTGCTGTCCCCGACGCTCGCGATTTCGAAGCGATACGCCGTCTCCTGCGCCCGCGCGCGCGAGGGCGCACATACCAATACCAGCGTCACAAGCCCGAACGTGAGGGCAAACCCAGCTTTCACAGGTGGAAGATCCGCCGCACCAGAGACGAAAGATCGTTGAACGTCACGATGGAGAACAGCAATACGATCGCCGAGAATCCGCCGTAGAACAGCAGGACGCGCGTCCGTGCGGCGAGCGTCTCGCCCTTGATCGCCTCGGCGAGCATGATCAGGATCTGGCCGCCGTCGAGAATCGGAATGGGCACCAGGTTCACGACGGCCAGATTGATGCTCAGCAGCGCCAGCAGTGAAAGGAGCGCAGTCCATCCGAGCTGCGCCGCCTGACCAGACTGCACCGCCACGCCGATCGGCCCGCTCAGCCCCTTCACGGACTGGTGCCCCGTGATGAGCCCGCGGAGCGTGTGCACGATGACGCCCGCGTTCGCCCAGGTCGTGAGCCACGCGCCCTTGATCGCGACCCCGGTGGAGATCGGATGCCGCGTGCCGAGGTCCTTGAGCGCCGCGCCGATCTTGCCGACGACGGTGTCGCGTTGCGTGATTGCATTGACGTCGGGCGTCGAGTCGGGCGTGACGCGCAGCTCCCTGCTGCTGCCGTCTCGACGAACGCTCAGCGTCAGCGTCTTTCCCGGCGATGCCTCGATCTGTCTCACGAGTCCGAACCAGCCGCGAACCGGAACTCCGTTCACGGCGATGACACTATCGCCGACCTTCAGCCCCGCGCGCTCGGCGGCGTGGCCCGACACCACCTGTCCGACGACGGCGGGCAGAAACGGACGCAGCACCGAGCTCGCGATCGTGATCCGCGAGTGCGCACCGGAATCCTGTACGGGGATCGTCGTCGTTCCGCGATTCGTCTGAATCACGAGCGTCGGCCCGGAATCGGTGGCGATGTGCTCGCTCACATCGTTCCAGTTCTGCACTGCGTGCCCATCGACGGCCAGCACCGTGTCGCCGGGGGCAAGCGATTGAAATGCGCTATCGCCGGTCTGCACTCCGGCGACATCGCCGATCTCGCGCGTCTGGTACACGATCTCGCCCGCGGTAATGAAGATTCCCGCGATGATCAGGAATCCAAGCACGAAGTTCATGGTCACACCGGCGAGCATGATGAACAACCGCGCGACGAGCGACTTCGATTCGAGCCAGCGATCTTCCGGCACGGGCTTGGGCCCGAACGGAGCCATGCCGTTCGGATCGTAGTAGCGAACCGGCTTCGCATCGGGCACGATCGCCGGCGCGCCATTCGCGCCCGCTCCGGCCGCAGGCGTCTCGCTTCCGCCCTCGAGGAAGGCCATCGACTCGTCTTCACGCGACGCCATGCGCACGTATCCGCCGAGCGGCAGCGCCGCGAGGATGTACTCGGTCTCACCCCACTTGTGGCTCCAGAGCGCGGGACCGAACCCGATCGAGAACCGTGGCGCGTACACGCCGGTCAGCTTCGCGGCAATGAAGTGGCCGAGCTCGTGAACGAAGATCACGATCCCGAAAACGAATACGATGGCGGCGGGTGTGCGAAGCCACTCTAGCATGCGAACATCTCCATAACGTGTCGTCGTGCCGCGGCGTCGGCGTGCATCACTGCCGCGCGCGTGTCAGCCGGCCCATCGCCGTGCGCTGCGAGCGCGCTCTCGATCGCTCGCGCGACGTCCATGAATCTTAGGCGATTCTCAAGAAAAAGGCTCACGGCCTGCTCGTTCGCGGCGTTGAATACTGCAGGTGCCGCTCCGCCTCGCTTTCCCGCCGCGAGGCCGAGCGCCAGCGCCGGGAAGTCCGCGGTGCGCACGCGCTCGAACGTGAGCGCCGGCCACGCCACCGGATCGAACCGAGGCATCGCCTCATCCGGCACGCGATCCGGATGCGTGAGCGCGTACAGCACCGGCAGCTCCATGCTCGGCGTTCCCATCTGCGCGAGCACGCTCCCATCCACGAACTCGACGAACGAGTGCACGATGCTCTGCGGATGCACCACGACCTCGATTTGATCGTACGAGAGTCCGAAGAGGAAGTGGGCCTCGATGACCTCGAGGGCCTTGTTGGCGAGCGTCGCGCTGTCGATCGAGATCTTGCGCCCCATGCGCCAGGTCGGATGCTGCAGCGCGTCGGCGATGGTGGCCGTTGCGAGTCGCTCCGGCGCCCACTCGCGGAACGGACCGCCCGATGCGGTGAGCACGAGCCGCCGCACGTCCGCGCGCGAGCGACCGGCGAGACACTGAAGAATCGCGCTATGCTCGCTGTCCACCGGTACGAGCTCGCCGCCGCCAATCCTGCACGCCTCGGCCACGAGCGAGCCCGCCATCACCAGCGTTTCCTTGTTCGCGAGCGCGACGCGTTTCCCCGCCCTCACCGCGGCCAGCGTCGCATCGAGCCCCGCC
>DATCPC010000046.1:0-12662 GCA_036564355.1 Gemmatimonadaceae bacterium
GAGCCGCTGCCACAGCTCGCGGCGCGACACCGCGTCGCCCTCATCGAGCTCGAGATGCCCGGTTACCTCGAGCAGCCGCCCGACCGCCGCCGCCCGCTCGACGTAGCGGCTCATCCAGAACACATCCTCGGCCACACGACAGAGCATCGCCATCTCAGCTCCCTCCCGCTGCAAGCACCCAGGTGTCCTTTCCGCCGCCGCCCTGCGACGAGTTCACCACGAGCGACCCCGTGCGGAGCGCCACGCGAGTGAGCCCGCCCGACTGCACCTTCACCTCGCGCCCAAACAACAGAAAGGGGCGAAGATCGATGTGCCGCCCTTCGAGATGATCGTCGTCCCAGCACGGCGAGCGCGAGAGCGCGAGCGTCGGCTGCGCGATGAAGCCGCGCGGATCCGCCTTGATGCGACCCGCGTACAGGTCGCGATCCGCCTGCGACGCGTGCGGTCCGATGAGCATGCCGTAGCCACCGCTCTCGTTCACCGACTTCACGACGAGCTTGTCGAGATTTTCGAGCACGTACTCCAACTCCTTCGGCCTCGTGGGCAGAAAGGTCGGCACGTTCGCGATGATCGGGTCTTCTCCAAGATAGTACTTGATGATCTCCGGAACGTACGCGTAGATCGCCTTGTCGTCCGCCACGCCGGTACCGATCGCGTTGGCGAGGCTCACTCGCCCGAGACGGTACGACGCGACGAGCCCCGGCACGCCGAGCAGCGAATCGGAGCGAAAGGTGAGCGGGTCGAGGAAATCATCATCGATGCGGCGATAGATCACGTCGATGCGCTTGCGCCCCTCCGTGGTGCGCATGAACACAAAGGCATCGTCGACGAAGAGATCGGAGCCCTGCACCAGCTCCACGCCCATCGCCTTGGCGAGAAAGGCGTGCTCGAAGTAGGCCGAGTTGTAGGCGCCCGGCGTGAGCAGCACCACAACCGGATCCTCGGCCGTGGGAGGCGCGATGGAGCGAAGGACGTCGAGCAGGTCCTGCGGGTAGCCCTCCACCGGTCGCACATCGTAGTCCTGGAAGAGCTGCGGCCACGTGCGCTTGAGTACGCGCCGGTTCTCCACGACGTACGACACGCCGGAGGGCGTGCGCAAGTTGTCCTCGAGCACCATCAACTCGCCGGTGCCATCGCGCACGAGATCGCTTCCGACGATGTGGGTGTACACGCCGAGGGGCACATCGACCTGCCGAAACTCGCGCCGGTAGCCGCGCGCGCCGAGCACGAGCGCGGGCGGGATCACACCGGAGCGCAGGATGCGCTGATCGTGATAGACATCGTGCAGAAAGAGATTGAGCGCGCGCACGCGCTGCTCGAGGCCGCGCTCGATGCGCGTCCACTCATCGGCCTGGATGATCCGCGGGATCAGATCGAAGGGCATGATCTTCTCGACGCCCTCGGTGCCCTGATTCACCGCGAAGGTGATTCCGCGCACGGTGAACGACAGTTCCGCCGCGCGTTGGCGGCGCGCGACATCGGCGGAGCTCAGCGTGGCGAGCCGGCGCGCGAGCGTCGTGTAGTGCGGGCGCACGACGCCGGGCGCCTCGAACATCTCATCCCAGAAGGCGCCGGGATCGTAGCGCGGCACCGCGCGTTCCGGAGCGGTGACGGTCATTCGGGGACCATCCGCGCATCGACCACCCATGCATCCTTCTTCGGCTCGAGCCGGCTCCCCGCGATGCCCGAGTACGAGCCGGATGTGGGCGCGACGTCGGCGTAGTCTCTCCCCACCGCGACCGTGATGTAGCTCATCCCCGGGAAGCACTTGTGCGTGGGGTCGTAGGCCATCGCGATGAGCCGCGCGGGCGCCGCCGGATCGGGCAGGATCGCCTCGAACCATGCGTGAGGTGCGCCTTCGCCGAGCACGTGTCCGGAGACGTAGCGCGCAGGCACACCGACGCTGCGCAGCACGGAGATCGCGATGTGGGCGTAGTCCTGACAGACGCCTCCGCCCAGGTGGAGCGCCATCGCCGCGGGCGTCTGCACGCCGGTTTGTCCGTGCTGGTACTTGATCGCCCTGCTCGTCCACTCGCCGGCCAGAATCGCCAGCATCCACTGCCGCAGCCCGTGCGAGCTGAGTGGAACGATCTCCTCGGGCACCGGCGCATGCGGCAGCGCCGCGAGTAGTGTGTCACCCGCCTGGCGAATGCGATCGTCGGGCGCCGTGAGCGCGGTGGGTGCCAGCAACGGCTCGACCGTGGCGTTGGCGTGCAGCCGCTGGGCCATGGGCGGCGCTTCACGATCGACCTCGAACTTCACCGCGAACCGCACTGACTCCGCGACGCGGGACGCGCGCACGCGGCAGACGTAGTTGCCGAAGCGGTCCGTCTCCCACGCGGTCACGACGTCATCGGCGCCTTCGACGGTGAGCTCGTGCGACACCAGCCGCTGATCGCCATACGTCGCTGGTGGAATCATGATCAGTCGCTGCCGAATGTCCGTGACCGGCCCGGTGTACGTGTATCGATACTGCTGTTCGACGTGATGGCGAACGCGCAAAACATCGCGCCAGTCCGGCGGAAGGGCGACTGCGTGACGGGGATGCAGGACGGCATCGGCCGTCACCGTTCGGCGGCCTCCGCTCCCGAGACACTGAGTCCCGGGGGAGGAGGAACGAGGCCGTCATCGGCGAGCTCGCTGTGAACCTCGTCGGCCCACACCGTCATGCGCTCGAGCCTGAGCGCGCCGTAGGACGTCGTCATCGCGACATCGGCGGCATCGCGGCCGTAGCCGATGACGACGCGGCCGATGCGCGGCACGTTGTGGCGCGCATCGAAGGTGAACCATCGTCCGCCGATGAACGCCTCGAACCACGCGTGAAAGTCCATGGCGCCCTCGACCACGCCCACGGCGATGTCCGGCAGGTAGCCGAAGGTGTAGCGCGCCGGAATGTTGAGGGCGCGGCAGAACGCGACCGCGAGCAGCGCGAAGTCGCGGCACACGCCGACGCGTCGCTGGTACACGATGTTCGCGGTGACATCGGGAGAGCTGCTCCCGCCCTTGTAGTCGATGTTGGCGTGAATCCAGTCGCACACCGCCTGCACGCGCTCCCAGCTCTGTGGCGTATTGCCGAACAGCCGCCACGCATCGTTCGCGACAAGGTCCGACTCGACGTACCTGCTCGGCAGCGTGAACTGGAGCGCCTCGTCCGGCAGCTCGGCCACCGGCGTGAGCGGGGTACCGGGGTGCGTGGGATCCGGCTCGTCGTCGACGTCGACTACCGCGTCGTAGCGGAGCGTCGTGATCCCCTCGGGGACGGTGAGCCGCCAGCAGATGTTGCCGAAGGAGTCGCGGTATTCGCGAAGGGCGAGTGCGGGGTCGACCCAACGCGACTCGTACACGATACGGTGCGTGCCGTCGGAGCGCGCGCGCACCAGCATGACTGCCGGTACGTCTGACAGCGCCTCGTACTGAAATTCACAGCCGACCCGCACCCGCATGGCGTCGCCTCCGATGGCTGTTCTCGTGTCAACGTGCGATCGTTGCGGCCGGCGGACGCATCTGGAGAGGATAGCGCCGAAGGGGCAATCTCCAACACTAACCGATCGGGCAGGATTGGGGCCCGAGCGTGCCGACTGCCGGCGCCCCGCGCGGCCAGTCCGCTGGAATGTTGCCGCGACATAACAAAGGCAGGATTAGTGCCCGCTGACGACTCGTTCTGGCGTGACACGTTCACCACTCATAGTTTCCCGCTGCGAGTCGCAGCGCCTCGCCCGATCACACGCGACAGCGAAGCTGGAGGATGGGTGCGCAGGATCTCAGTTAGCGATCAGGTAATCGCTAGTGCGCGTCCACCGGCGCGCTCATCGGCGTCGGCTTCCGAAGCACGAGCACCGCGGGCGCGACGCAGAGGAAGCACAGGAGGATCAGCAGCCACGAATCGTTGTAGGCGAGCATCGATGCCTGCTTCGTGAGCGTCAGGTCGAGCAACGCGTATGCCGACTTCTGTGCTTGCAGCATCGAGCTTCCGTGCGCCACCAGATTCGCCACCGTGCCCGCGTAGCGCTGCTCGAACGCCGGATTCCCCGCGAAAAAGTTCTGCGCGAGGTCCGCTCGGTGGTACTGGACGTGTCGCGTCAGGTACGTGCTGAGCACCGCGATGCCAAACGATCCGCCGAGCTGGCGCGAGAGGTTGATGAGCCCCGAAGCCTGCTGCGCCTCGCTTGGCTTGAGGCTGCCGAAGGCCGCGTTGTTGATCGGGGTGAAGAGCAGCCCCATTGCGGCGCCGCGAATGATGAGCGCGATGCGCGCATCGCCTTCGCCCGCCGACGTCGTGAGATGTCCGAGAATCCACATCGCGACGCTGAACGCGACGACACCCGCGATGATCAGATATCGCGCGTCGACCAGCGGCTTCTTCCCGCTGAGGAGGCGCCCGCAGACCACGGCCATCACCGCGGTCGCGAGTCCGCCGGGCAGCATCGTGAGCCCGGTCTCGGTGGGGGTGAATCCGAGGATCCCCTGCGTGAACAGCGGAAAGAGAAATGTCCCGCCGTAGAGCCCGAATCCGAGCACCACGAACAGAAAGATCGACGCCGAGAGATCGCGATTGTGAAGCACGCGGAAGTTGATGACCGGATGCTTGTTCCGCGACGACAGCTCCCACCAGACCAGCGTGACCAGGCAGATCGCGGACACGCTCGACAGCCGCAGTATGAGGGTGTCCGCGAACCAGTCGTTGCGATTCCCTTCCTCGAGCACGTACTGCAGCGAGCCGATGCCGACGATCAGGAGCGAGATGCCGAGCCAATCCACCGGATCGATGCGGCGCGCGCCAGCGGGATCCTTCAGAAACGACGTGACGAGAAAGGTCGAGAGGATACCGATGGGGATGTTGATGAAGAAGCACCAGTTCCACGTGTAGTTGTCGGTGATCCAACCACCGAGTGTGGGACCCAGTGTCGGCGCGACTATAATGCCGAGCAGGAAGATGGCCTGGACGATGCCCTGTTGCTCGCGCGGGAATATCTGCCGCAGCGTCGCCTGAGCCGTCGAGAGTAGCGCTGCGCCGCCCGCGCCCTGCAGGAGGCGCCAGATCACGAGCTCGCTCAGACTGTGCGACGTGCCGCACAGAAACGACGCGATGATGAAGAGCAGAATCGAGAACGTCAGGTAATTGCGCCGTCCGAACCGCTCGGTGAAGAACGCGGTCATCGGCAGCACGACGACGTTGGCGAGAATGTACGACGTGCTCACCCACGCGATCTCCTCGGTAGTCGCACCGAGGTTGCCGGCCATCTGCGGGAGAGAAACGTTGATGATCGTGGTGTCGAGCACCTCCATCATGGCCGCTGTGATGAGACCGAGGAGGATCAACCAGCGGTACGGAACGCCTTCGTCGCTGTCTATGTGAGCGGGAGCTACTTGTGTGGCCACGTCGTCCGAATCGAGAGGGTGTCCGCAGTCAACGCCTGGGACGTGGCCGTAAGTTCCTGACCGGCCAGTACCGGATCACAACCTTTTCCCGGATCCTTCGCCCGCCGGCAACGGCTCTTCACCCCCTGAAGGTGGTCGCCCACCACCTAGAGGTTCACTCCGGAGGGGAACTCGCATAATGTCCCCCGTGCGCAAATCTCTCGTAGTCATCGTCGCGTTGGCCGGTGTCGCCGTCCCCGCTGCGCGAGCCCAATGTCGTCCCGGCCCCGCTAGCAACGAGGCCAAACTTCTCGCCTTTTACTCCGCTCCGATCGCCTTCTCGGCACTCGATGCACCGAGCCGGGAATCGGCGTGGCACGTCGAGCTCCAGGGCGAGGTATCGCCCGTGCCGACCGCGGATCCGTCGATCGAGCACGCGAGCGAATGCTACACCGCCAGCGCGAAGCAGCATTCGCGGCTGACCAGCGTGTTCGCGCGTCCGCGGGTGATCGTCACCCTGCCCCTCGGGCTGGCCGTGGAAGCCAGCTACATCCCGCAGATTCAGGTGGGCGATGCGACTCCGAATCTGGGAGGCGCCGCCCTGTCCGAGACCGCGCCGCTGCGTGGGTTCGGCCCATTCGGATCGTCCGCCCTCATGGTGCGCGCGAACGGGACGTTTGGCCATGTGCGTGGACCGATCACCTGCGCGCAGTCGTCGTTGCAGCAAAGCGAGCCCGACAGCGCGTGCTACGGAAACAGGCCGTCGAACGACACATTCTCGCCGACGATGTTCGGGCTCGAGGGCGTATACGGAGTAAAGAGCCGCGGCGGGCGCTTCGAGTTCTTCGCGGGGACGGGCGTAACGTGGCTCCGGCCGCGCTTCGAGGTCGGCTTCACGAATCTCGACGGATTCACGGACAACACGCGCGTCGAGGTGAATCTCGAACGGTGGTCGCTTCTCGGCGGCGCGACGCTGCATTTGCCGGCGTCGTTCTCCGTGACCACGGAGGTCTATTCGGTACCCAAGGACGTTACGACCTGGCGCCTGGCCGCCAGCTATCGGCTGCACTGATGGACGCGCCGTGGCCGAGCGTTCGGCAGCTTGGATGGGTGCGACTCGCGGAATTTGGGCTCGGAACAGTCTTCGTTGCAGCGGGGTGCGTAAAGCTGGCAGGAATTCCCTTCATGGTCGATCTGTTCGCGAGCCTGGGCTTCGGCCAATGGCTTCGCTATGTGACTGCACTCGTTGAGCTTGCCGGGGGCGTGCTTCTGCTCTCGGGCCGGCTGCAGCACCTCTCGGCGCTGGCGCTGGCGGTGATCATGGTCGGCGCGACCGACGCGAGCATCGTGGTTTTCGATCGCTCGCCGATCCCACCCTTTCTCACGCTCGTCGCGCTGCTCGTGGTCGCATGGAAGCACCGCCCTTCCGCCGAAGGCGATCGAAAGCAATGATGTTGCCGATGGAAATGGCTCGCCCCGCGATCGAGGTGCAGCGTGAGCGCGCGGAGCGGCTGCTCAACGGCGTCCGCGCCGCGGTGCTGTTGTCTCTCGCGCTCACGGCGCTGCTGTATGGTCCGCACGTTCCAGTTTCGGTGCAGCGCGCCAACTGGGCGGTGCTGATTCCAACGCTCGCCTGGTCGCTCGCGCAGTTCTGGCTCGACGCGCATCGGCATCTCCGCGACAAGCCACTTCCGTCGTGGGTAGCGTTGGTCAATCCGCTCGTGGACATCACGGCAGTGACGGCCATTCTCGCCGGCTACAGCTTCGCCGAGCCGAGCGCGCTGGCGCTCAAGTCGCCGATCTTCCTCGCGTACTTCGTCATCCTCGCCGCGCGCCCGATCGCGTCGTCCACGCGCAAGGCGGCGGCCGCCGCCGCTCTGGTGGTGGTGGAATACAGCGTGCTCGTGTCCGTGTTGTTTCTCAACGGACGCGTCCCGATGACCGACAGCCCGATCATCGCGAGTGGAAGCGCGGCGGTGTCGTTTCTCGACGAGGGCGCGAAGATCCTGCTGCTCGTCGTCGCCGGAGCGATCGCGACGTACGCGACGTCGTGGCACGAGCGGCTGGCGGAGACGTACTATCGCGAATCGCAGGAGCGCGAGGATCTGCGTGTCGCGCTTGCGCAGGCGCAGCTGCGAAGTCTGCGGTTGCAGTTGAACCCGCATTTTCTGTTCAACACGATGAACGGGATCGTCGCGCTGATTCCGAGCGACCCACGATCGGCGGAGCGCATGCTCACGGGACTGAGCGACTTTCTACGTCTTTCCCTGCACAACGCGGGCGAACAGGAGGTTCCGATCGAGCGGGAGATCCAGCTGCTCGAGCGCTACGTGATGATTCAGCAGCTGCGTTTTCAGGACCGCCTGCAGATCTCGATCGCGATCGATCCCGCGGCCAGCCGCGCGCTCGTGCCGAATCTGCTCCTCCAGCCGCTCGCGGAAAATGCGATTCGGCACGGGCTGAGTCCGCGCGCGTGCGGCGGCAAGCTGCAGATTCGCGCGCATCGGCACGGCGACACGGTTCAGCTGGCGGTGATCGACGATGGCGTCGGTTGCGAGCTCACCGGCCCCAATGAGCTTCCGAAAGGCATCGGGCTGAGCAACATTCGAGAACAGCTCGAGCGATTGTATGGCGATTTGCACACGTTCGAGGTGACGACTGCGCCCAGCGCGGGCTTCGCGGTGCGTATCTCGATTCCGTATCACACCGGAGAGGAGCTGTCGTGAGCGCCGCAACCGAGAAGAACGATCCAGCGCGAATTCGAGTGCTGGTTGTCGATGACGAGCCGCTCGCGCGCGCGCGCATGCGGACGCTGATCGCCGATCATCCCGACATCGAGATCGTCGGCGAGTGCGGGAATGGGGCGGAGGCGATTCTGGCGATCGACAAGCATTCGCCGGATCTCGTGTTCCTCGACATCCAAATGCCGGAGCTCGACGGCTTCGGCGTCATCGAAGCCGTCGGCCCGGACCGAATGCCTCTCGTCATCTTCGTGACGGCCTACGACGAATACGCCGTTCAGGCATTCGAGGTACACGCGCTCGACTACCTGCTCAAGCCAGTCGAGCGGGAGCGCTTCGCGGCCGCGCTCGAGCGGGCGAAGGCGCGGCTCTCGAGTCCGGCTGCGGCGCGCAGCGGTCCGGGACCCGACAAGCATCAGCTCCAGGCGCTCCTCGAGCATCTCGGGCGGCGGCAGCGACGAGATCTGCGACTCGCGATCAAGGTAGATGGCCGCCTGCTGCTCATCCGCACGGCGGAGATCGACTGGATCGAGGCCGTGGACAATCACGCCAAGATTCACGTCGGCGCGGACACCCATCTCGTCCGGGACACGCTCACCCGGCTCGAGTTGCGGCTTCCGGCCGCTCGCTTCCTTCGAATTCATCGCTCGACCATCGTGAACACCGAGCGCGTGAAGGAGCTGCAGCCGTGGTTCCAGGGAGACTTCGTCGTGATTCTGCATGACGGCTCCAGGCATACCAGCGGCAGGAGCTATCGCCAGCGGCTGCAGGCGTTCATCCGGGACGCGTTGTAATCACTCGAAGCGAGCTCGATGCAAAGGCTGCGTACCGGATTTGCGACTGTCCCGCAGGCAGGCACTAACAAGGCGAAGTACGACCAAAACGGACCAAGACGGACAAGGACGGACAGGGACGGACAACTGCTTTGTGCACTTCTCCGTCAGTTTCCGTGCTATCTCCGCTTTCTTTTCGTATCATCCAATTGTTAAAGCTTGCGGTCCGCGAGTCGAGGGTCAGCTGCGCGCGATCGTTGTCCGCGGCAAGATGATCGGCGAGGCGCGAACGCACCTCGCTTCAGTCACAGTTGAAAGCGGCTCCCGTCATTTTCATGACGGGAGCCGCGCGTGCCGCTGCAACACTTTCCTGCGAGCCGCCCGAGCCTACTGGACGTTCACGACTCCGACCATTTGGGGATGAATGGAGCAGTGATAGTGGTAAGTGCCCGCAACCGTGAAGTCTCGTGCGACGCTCGCGCTCGACGTGGCATCGATGTCGGCCACCGATCCGGGCTGGCTGTCCCATGTCACCGTGTGCGCGACCGACTGGAAATGCCAGGTCACCGTCGCCGTACCCCCGGATCGTGCAACCGTAACCGTGCTCGGATCGAACGCCAATCCTGACGTGGCCGTCACGCTGCCGGTTGCCGTCGGTGGCGGCGGTGGACCGGTAGTACTCCCGCTGCTTCCTCCACACGCAAACATCGACGCGGCCAAACTCCCGGCAGCGATGGTGCGCACAACACTTCGTAGCATGGTCTGAGCTCCCAGAGAAAGGTTCCTAAAGTGTGACACGTCAGTTTAGGACGCCTCACAACAGCGGAAAACCAATCGGGGGTGAAGTGCGCTGTCGCCGGGGCGAACGCCACCGAGAGCGGTGCTACCGTGTGGATTGCGACTCAGTCCATGCGCCGCCAAGGGCCTTGTAGAGCTGCACGCCGGACACCAACTCCTGCCTCTGCGCCTGCGTCAGCGCGAGCTCGCTCGTGAACAGGTTCCGTTCGGCGTCCAACACCTCCAGATAGCTCGAGACGCCATTCTGGTAGCGCCGGTTCGCGAGATCGAACGCCCGACGAAGCGCATCGACCTGTCGCTGCTGCGCCACCGCCTGATCGCGAGACGTTCGCACCCCCACGAACGCATCCTCTGCCTCTCGCCGGGCGACGAGCACCGCCTGCTCATAGCTGAATCGGGCCTGGTCGGCCCGGGCGCGCGAGGCAGACAGCTCACTGCGCAACGCGCCGCCGCGAAAGAGCGGAATCGAGATGCCACCAAAGATCTGGTAGATATCGCCGTTCTTCTGGAACGTGTTGCTCAACTTGTCGCCCTGCGTGCCGTACTGGCCCGATAGCGATACAGTAGGAAAGAGCGCCGCCTGCGATGCCCCCACCCGCGCGTTCGCCGCCACGAGCGCCTCCTCCGCCTGCCGAACATCCGGCCGCCGCGCGATGAGATCCGCGGGAAGCTCGGTGGGCAACACGAACGTGCCGAGGACGCCCGTGAGCGACTGCCCGCGCGCAATTGCGCCGGGCGCGTGCCCCACCAGCACGCTCAGCGCATTCTCCTGCTGCGCAATCTGACGCTGGAAGTCCGCAATGCTGACGGCCGAGTTGTCGACCTCCGACTCGAACTGCCGCACGTCGAGCTCGGAGATGAGGCCCTGCTGGTAGCGGCGCAGGGCGAGGTTCAGCGTCTGCTGGCGCGACGCGAGTGTGCGCTGAGAGATCTCGAGATCGAGATCGAGCTCGCGCAGCTGCAGGTAGGCCGTAGCCACGTCGCTCACCAGCGTGAGGATGACGGACCTGCGCCCCTCTGCGCTCGCCAGATATTCCGCGCGTGCCGCCTGGCTGTTTCTGCGCAGCCGCCCCCAGAAATCGAGCTCCCACTGCAGATTCGCGGTGATCTGCACGGCGTTGAACGCCTCCGTCGTACCCGGCACGACGAGGATCTTCTCGCGACCCCCGGTGGCCACGCCGTCAATTCGCGGATAGTACGGGCCCTTCGCCACCCCATATTCGGCGCGGAACTCGGCGATCGTCGCGATCGCGACACGAACATCGCGATTGTTGCGCACCGCCGTGTCGATGAGCGCCTGCAGCGCAGGGTCCTTGATCAGCTCGGCCCAGCTGAGCCCCGTGGTCGCATCGAGAGGCCGCGATTCGTAGCTGGCACGCCAATCGGTGCGCCGAGCCGTCGGCACGCCCGAGGACGTGTCCGGCTGCGCGGCGGGAGGAGCGATCAGATTCTTCCCGTTCGCGAGCGAATCGAAGAACGAGCGCACCGAGTCTTCCGACTTGGAGGGCGCGCGCCACTCCGGCGCCGTCTCGACGGGCGGCCTCTTGTAGTTCGGTCCGACGGCGCAGCCCGCGGCGACGACGAGCACGAGCAGGCGCGATGCAACCTTGCGTAGTACCGGCATGCTCAGTCGTCCCCCGCCACAGAGCTCGCCGCGACGGGAGCTGCCGCACCCTGCCGTTTGAACTCTCCGCGCTCACTCAACATTCGAATCTCGGCAAAAAACGATGGGACGAAGAAGATTCCGACGGTCGTGGCGAAGAGCATTCCGAAGAACACGCCGGTGCCGATCGAATGGCGGCTCTGCGCCCCGGCGCCGCTGGCGACGAGCAGCGGCACGACGCCGAGGATGAACGCGAACGACGTCATGAGAATCGGGCGCAGTCGTTCGCGCGCCGCTTCGACGGCCGCCTCGCGAATCGACAGCCCCTGCGCACGAAGCTCGTTCGCGAATTCCACGATCAGAATCGCGTTCTTCGCCGCCAATCCCACGACGACGATGAGTCCGACCTGGAAGTAGACATCGTTCGGCATCTGCCGGATCCAGACGCCGAGGAGCGCGCCGAGGAGCCCGAACGGAACGCCGAACAGGACGGCGAATGGAATCGACCACGACTCGTAGAGTGCCGCGAGCACGAGGAAGACCATCATGATTCCCATCGTGAAGACGAGCGTCGCGGTACCGCCCTGCACTTCCTCGTACGACTGTCCGCTGAACGCGTAGCCCATGCCCAGCGGCGCGTACTTCGTGTCGGCGAGATTGCGCACCGCCTTGAGCAGCTGCCCGGAGCTCTTGCCCGGAGCCGGCGTTCCGTTCACCACGGCCGCCGTAAATCCGTTGAAGCGCGTCACGATGTTCGGCGCGCCCTTGAACTCCGTCGTCACGAGCGATGACACCGGAATCATCTGCGCGCTCGGCCCGCGCACGTAGAGGCGCCCGACGTCCTCGGGGCGCTCGCGAAACTGCGGCTGCGCTTCGATCTGCACGCGGAAGGTCTTGCCATAGACGTTGAAGTCGTTGACGTACAACGTCGAAAGCATCGCCTGCTGGGTCTGGAAGAGATCCGTGAGCGAGATCCCGAGCGACTTCACCTTCTCGCGATCGACGTGCACGAAGAGCTGCGGAAAGTTGACGTTAATGTTCGTCGACAGCCCCTGCGCTTCCGGCAGCTTGTTCGCCTCGCCCACGAACTGCTGGGCGAGCCCCGCAAACTTCGTGACGTCGTTCACGCTTCGGTCCTGCAGGTTCATCTCGAGACCGGCGGTGACGCCGAGTCCCGGAATCTCTGGGAAGTTGAAGCCGAAGATGACCGCTTCCTTAATCTGCGAGAACGCGCCATTCGCCTTGCCGAGAATGGCGTCGAGCTGCGTGTCGGGCGTCTTGCGCTTGTCCCACGGCGCGAGCCCCGCGAAGACCGTCGCCGAGCTGGTCTGCGCCGCACCGCCCTGCAGCAAGCTCAGTCCCGTGAGCGACACCGTGCGCGACACGCCC
>DATCPC010000088.1:0-31361 GCA_036564355.1 Gemmatimonadaceae bacterium
GCTCCTTCCCGCAGTTCATGACGGGGTTCGGCGATTCGTACGGGCTGTACTCGTCGCTCGGTGTGTACGAGGCGCTGATCCAGCATCTCGTCACCGGCACGGACACGGTCTCGATCCCGTCCATCAACATGGCGACCGGACGCACCGTGCCCAGGCAGTTTCTCAGGCGCTCCCCGACGACCGTGGATGCCGACTACTTCAAGATTGCGTGGACGCACCTCACGCTCGACCAGTCCGGACAGATCATGAGCGCGGACGGCAGCGAGACCACGGAGAAGGTGCAGTCGCGGCGCACCGACTACTTCGACGTCCCACAGGCTGCGAAGCAGTTCGCTGCACTGGACAAGGCGGGGAAGGGACTCGGGCTCGCGTCGCCAAACGTCATCGCCAAGGGCGCCGTGGGCGGAGAGCCTGTGGTCGTGAGCTACGGTAGTCCGCGCCGGCGCAATCGCACCATTCTCGGCGCCGTGGTCCCTTACGACAAGGTGTGGCGTACCGGCGCGAACCAGGCGACCGTGATCGTGTTCGACAAGGCGCTCGTCATGGGCGGCACGGCGCTGCCGGCGGGATCGTACAGCCTGTGGACTCTGCCCAAGCAGGACGGATCGGTGGATCTGATCGTCAATGCGCAGCACGGACAGTACGGAACGGACTACGACGGTTCGCACGATATCGTACACCTTCCGATGAAGGTGGGCACCGTCGGGACGCCGCAGGAGAACTTCGCGATCGCCATCGCGAACGGCGAGCTGTCGCTCAGTTGGGACACCTTCGTCTGGACCGTGCCGATCGCGCTCGAGTAGGCGTCTCGAACACCCGCCGATTTCGCGCGAAACCGCGAAACCCGCGGCTGCCACTCGTCGTACGAAATGATGGAGACCCTCGCCCGACCGATGGAGCCGGGGGTCTCCGCGACGAAAGACTCGCAATTCTCTGACATTTTCGAGTCAAACCCTTCTCGTCGCGGCGCTGTCGAATGGGTGACTTTCACCCGGCCTCCGTGAACGCATGTCGCTGACGCTCGCTCTCATGGCGCTTCTGCAAGTCGCGCAGCCGCAGACGCCGACCGACGCCCAAACGGCTCCGACGACCCCCGGCCGGGCGGCTCCCGCCGCCACGGTCGCGAGCTCCACGATCGCGACCGCCACGCGTGCGACGAAGCGCCCGGTCATCGACGGCCGCGACGACGATGCGGTGTGGCGCGAGGCGCAGCCGATCACCGCCTTCCGCCAGTTCAGTCCCGTGGCCAACGGTGAGGCGCGCTTCCGCACGGAGGCGAAGGTCGCCTACGATGATGAGAATTTCTACGCGTTCCTCCGCATGTACGATCCGCACCCAGACAGCATTCTTCGGCTGCTCGGGCGCCGCGACGTGCGCGTGGCGACCGATCAGATCAAGATCATCATTGATTCGTACCACGATCTCCGCACGGGCTACGAGTTCGCGGTCAATCCGGCTGGAGTGAAGCGCGACTACGCAGTGTACGCCGACATCAACGAAGACCCGTCGTGGGACGGCGTGTGGGAGGCGGCGACGACCGTCGATTCGCTCGGATGGACCGCGGAGTTCCGGATCCCGCTCTCGCAGCTTCGCTACGCGGATGCGAAGGAGCACACCTTCGGCTTCGGCGTCTGGCGCGACATCGACCGATTCAAGGAGCGCGACAGCTGGCCCGAGTACAAGCAGACGGATGCGCGATTCATGTCGCAACTCGGTACGGTCGAGAAGATCGATGGCATCCCATCCCCGCGCAGGCTCGAGGTCGCGCCGTACGTCGTGACGAAAAACGTCTCGGTCGACCCCGCCGCGGGGAACGCGCGGGATCAGAAGCTCACGGGGGGCGCGAACATCAAGTACGGGCTCACTTCGAATCTCACGCTGGATGCTACGGTGAATCCGGACTTCGGGCAGGTGGAGTCGGACCCGTCCGTGCTCAACCTCTCCGCGTTCGAGACGTTCTTCGCGGAGCAGCGACCGTTCTTTCTGGAGGGAACCGGGATTTACCAGTTTCAGGTCAACTGCAACATCGTCAATTGCAACAACGAAGGATTGTTCTACTCGCGGCGGATCGGTCGCTCGCCGCAGCTCGGATATCTCTACGGCGACGCGAGCTCACCGACGTCCACCACGATCCTCGGCGCCTCGAAACTTACGGGGCGCCTCGCCGGCGGAATGTCGCTTGGCGTCCTCGACGCGGTGACGCAGCGCGCGGACGGACCGCTCGGACAAACGCTCGAGCCGACGACGAACTACGCGGTCGTGCGCGCGCAGCAGGACCTGCGCGGGGGAGAGAGCGGCATCGGCGTCATCCTCACTGGCGTCGACCGCAACAACGATGCATTCACTCGCGACCTGCTCAATCGCGATGCGTACGTGGCGGCGACGGACTTTCGGCACCGCTTCGCGGGCAGGCGCTTCGAGATCACCGGCTCGGTGGACGTGAGCCGCGTGAGTGGCTCACCGGCGTCGATACTCGCGACGCAGACGGACGCGGTGCACTACTATCAGCAGCCCGGTGGCTCGCTGCATGTCGATTCCACCGTCACCTCACTGAGCGGCGATGCCGAGCAGATTACGTTCGGCAAGGTTGGCGGGGGCGTCACGCGCTTTCAAACGTCGTACAATCGCATGTCGCCCGGCTTCGAGACGAATGACCTGGGCTTTCTCCAGCGCGCCGACCTGCAGAACTGGAGCAACTGGTTCTCGCTCAATTTCACGAGCCCCAAGCTCTTCTTCAATTCGGCGTTCTTCAACTTCAACGAGTGGAACTACTGGAACACCGCCGGCCTGCTCACCGATCGGGCCGTGAACACGAACTGGCATTTCATCCTGCGAGACAACTTCGAGATCGACCTCGGCGCAACGAAATCGCAACTCCCCGGTACGATCAGCGATCGGGCCTCGCGCGGAGGACCCCCCGTTCGGCATTCGCCATTCCTCAATGGGTTCCTGAATCTCGTGGCCGACAATCGAAAGCAGGTCATCCCGGCGCTTCGGCTCAACGCGGGGCGCAGCGACTACGGACACGGGCATTACTACGAAATCATCCCGAATGTCGACCTGCGGGTGTCGAGTCGTTTTCACATGAATCTCGGCGTCGACTACAATCATGGCATCGACGATACGCAGTGGTATGGCAACTTCACCGACTCCGTGGGGGTGACGCACTACACGTTCGCGCATCTCAATCAGCGAACGTTGAGCTCGACGCTGCGCGTCGACGTCACCGCGACTCCAAATCTGACCTTTCAGCTCTATGCGTCGCCGTTCGTCGCCAAGGGGACATTCACGAGCATTCGCGAGCTGAACGATCCGCTCGCGGAGAACTATGAGGACCGCTACAAGCCGTACACCGACGCCACGATACTTGCCGATCAGCCGAGTGGGTTCAACATCAAGCAGTTCCGGTCGAACGCGGTCGTGCGGTGGGAGTATCGGCCCGGCTCGGCGCTATTCCTGGTGTGGACGCAGCAGCGACAGGGGAACCTGTCGCAGGCGGGCGATCAGACGTTCGGCGGCGACTACCGGGGGCTCTTCAATCTGCACCCGGACAACACCTTCCTCGTGAAGATGTCGTACTGGTTCAACCGGTAGGCGCCTCGCGGATGGGTCAGTCCGCGCCCAGGGACGCGTGCGCCGTTTTCTCGAGCACGCTCCAGCGGGCAATCACCGTGCGGTACCGAGCACGCGCACGCGCGCAGGCCGCGATCTGATTTGCCGTGGGCGCGTTGTCGGCTCCCTGCATGGACATCGCCGCGGCCATCAATTCGTTACCGGCGCTTCTCAGTGTTGGTGGAGCGGCGCTCTCGTCGCGCCCGCGGCGCGCTCTTGAATCGACCGTTGCGCCGCGATCCTCCGGGGCGAGCGAATCCAGTCTCGCCTTGAGCGCCTCGGCACCGGGCGCGTTCGCGGTCTCGAGACGAGAGCGGAGTGCGCGAGCGCGCATGTACGCGGCGCGCGTCGCAACCGCATCGTCGTACATCTCGGTGGAGAGTGCCGCGAGCTGCGACAGTCCCACGGCCGGCGTCTTCACTCGCGGATCGAGGCGAAGCGTGAGCGGCTGCTCGAGCCGCTTAAGCGAAGCCGTGAGCCGCACGGTGTACGCACCGGGGGGAGCCCACGGCGCATCCATCGCCGGGAAGGTGCGGTGCGGCACCGCGCCGTTGCCGCTCTCGTCCTCGGCGAGGTCGTTGCGCTCGTCGGCGACAGGATTGTAGCGAAGATCCCAGATTGCACGGTGCATGCCGGGCTGCGTCGAGAGGGCGACGGTGGGCGCGGCCCAGTACATGGGCAGATTGCAGTCGGGAGCCTTCGGATTTTTCTGGCACACGCGATTGTAGGCCTCGGGGTCGCGCGCTGGATCGGGGTCGAGCACGTGATCGGCGCTCGAGTACGTGCGCACGACCTTGCCCGCCGCATTCACGATCTCGAGCGTGAGGACGCCCTGCAGCGGAGCGCCAACATAGTAGTCGATGGTGGCGCCGGCCGCCGGATTCTCCCCCGCCGGAAGTTCGGGCGGCCACGGTGTGGGATCGTTCGTGGCCCCGCGCACGCGCACGGCGGTCGCAGGCTTGAGGAGATACAAAGCGGCGGCAGCCTGCACGGCGGCGCGCTGCCGAAGCGGCGTGATGTCGTCGAGAATCCAGAAGCCGCGCCCGTGCGTGGCCGCGATCAGATCGGAGCACAGACAGCTGCTGTCGTCCTTCACCAGCAGATCGCGCACTGAGATCGCGGGCATATCGAGCTTGAGCGATTGCCAGTGGTCTCCGTCGTCGTAGGACACCCACACCTGCGTGTCGGTGGAGGCGTACAGCAATCCCTGCTTCCGCGGATCCTCGCGGATGGAGTTCGCGACGGCACCGGGGGCGATGCCCTCATCGAGCTCCGTCCAGCTCTTTCCGCCATCGTGCGTGCGCCACAGATGCGGAGTCATGTCATCGAGCCGCAGCGTGTTGGCGGCGGCATAGGCGGTACGATCGTCGAAGTGCCCCGACTCGATATTGAAGATGCGAGTCCACGGCTTGATCTGCGGCGGCGTGACGTTGCTCCACTTCGCACCGCCATCCACCGTCACCTGAATGTTTCCGTCATCGGTGCCAGCCCAGATGATCCCTACCTGTCGAGACGACGGCGACAGTGCCGTGATCGCGCCCTGCGGATGCGCGGTCACCGAGCTCGCGTACTTGCCGGCGGTTGCGGGAACGTCCCAGCTCGCGCGCGCGAGATCGGGACTGATGCGTGTCCAGCTGTGCCCGCGATCGATCGTCTTCCAGACCGCGTTCGACGTGTAGAAAAGCAGGTTGTGGTCGATGGGCGACCACGCGATCGGCATCGTGCGCACGTTGCGATTGAAATTCGCACCACGCTCGGTGGCGTCCGGACCGATGTGGGTGATCTGCCCGGTTTTCCGGTCGTAGAGCGAGACGTTGGTGCGCATGCTCCCATACACCTTGTCCGCGTCCTTGGGGTCCGGCGCCGCAATTCCGTACTCCTGTATATCCGCGGGATGCCAATCGTGGAAGGTGATCTCTCCATCCATGGATCGGCTGTCGACGCACGCGGATCCCGAGTCCTGCTGGCCGCCGCACACGCGGTACACGAACGATGCATCGGCCGACGCATGATACATCGCGGCGGTGGACTGCGTGTACCAGTTGCTCCACGACGCGCCGCGATTGGAGGAGACGACGGCGCCCTGATCCGACACCAGCAGCAGGATGTTCGGGTCGCGAGGGTTGACCCACACCTTCTGATAGTCATCGCCGCCGGGCGAACCGCGCACGGGGGACCAGGTCACGCCCCCATCCTCGGTGCGCCAGAACACGAGAGAGGCGCTGTAGACAACCTGCTCGTTCTTCGGATCGACGGCGAGTGTTGCCAGGTCGCCGCCTCCGATGCGGAGGAGCGGCCTGAAGTCGGGCTCGTTGTGCGCGCTCTGGTCGCCCGCCTTGGGATCGTGCGCGGCGAGATACCAGTGGTCGCCCGCGTCCACAGACTTGTAGAGTCCGAGCTCCTCCGATTCTCCCCGCGTGGACGCCTCGGCGGAGGGCGCTCCAGCGACCATCGCATAGAGCACCTTCGTGTTCGACGGAGCGATCGCGAGGTTCGCCTGCAGCACGTGCGGGAGCCCCGTCTGGAGCGGCTTCCAGCTGCTTCCTCCATCCGTGGACTTGTAGATCCCGCCGGACGCGCCTCCGAACGAATTTCCCTCGACGAAGCTCTGCTGCTGCTGCCAGAGCGCGGCATAGACGATGTTCGGATCGGCAGGATCGATGCGCACATCGCTCGCGCTCGTGTACTCATCCTTGTACAACACCTTCTCGAAGCTCTTGCCGCCATCCGTCGAGCGAAAAATTCCTCGCTCCGCGTTTGGCCCATACGGATGTCCGAGCGCGGCCACGAATAGCCGATTGGGATTCGTCGGATCGACGTCGATCATCGCGATCATCTGGCTGTCGCGCAGGCCGAGGTGCGTCCACGTCTTGCCGGCGTCCGTCGATTTGTAGACGCCATTGCCGACCGCGAGATCCGGTCGAATGATTCCGGCCCCCGATCCGACGTAGATGGTGTTGGGATCCGAGGGCGCGACCGCGATCGCGCCGATCGAGCCAGTCGGCTCGTGATCGAACAGGGGCACCCACGTGGATCCGTAGTCGGTGGATCGCCACACGCCACCGTTGTCGAACCCGGCGTAGAACACGTTCGGCTGGCTCGGCACGCCCGCAAGCGCGCGTGCGCGCCCGGCGCGTATGGGGCCAATCGAGCGCCAGTGCATCGCGGCCGAGACGTCGGGGGTCTGCGCGTGGAGCGCGGGCGCGGAGGATGCGGCGACGAAGGCGACCGCGAAGCGGATCCATGATCTGTGTGAATGCATGAGCCACAACCTATCGCGCGATCAATTCGTTGGGAACGGTCGTCGCGCTCCCCTTGCGCTTCTACAAGGGTACGAGTATTCTCTCCTGTAGAAGCCAACAGGGAATGAGATGATGGACGCATCGACCACCGGAAAACTCGAGTTGCCGCAGGGGACACTCGATCTGCTCATCCTCAAGGCGCTGTCGCTCGAAGCGCAGCATGGATGGGCCATCTCGGAGCGCATCCGGCAGGTATCGAGTGCCGCCCTGCAAATTCCACAGGGCTCGCTGTATCCCGCGCTCCACCGGCTCGAGCGCCGCGGCTGGATCAAGGCGCAATGGGGCGAGTCCGACAATAATCGGCGAGCGAAGTTCTACGAGCTCACGCGCAGCGGCCGCAATCAGCTCGAAACCGAAACGGATGCATGGCGGCGGCTCACGGTCGCGGTGCGCCTCGTTCTCGAAATGCGATGAGCGGAGGAGACATGCTCGCGGATATCCTCAGCGATGTGCGCTTCCGCCTGCGCGCGATCATTCGCAGGGCCGAGGTGGAGCGCGAGCTCGACGACGAGTTGATGTACCACCTGGAGCGTGAAGCAGAAAGGAACACGCGACACGGGCTCGACGTCGAGGCGGCGGCCCGTCGCGCGCGAGTGGCGTTCGGCGGCGTCGATCGCGTGAAGGAGGAGGTGCGCGACGCGCGCGGGGTGCGCCCGCTCGAGACGATCGTACGCGACCTGCGCTATGGGATTCGCGGGCTGCGTGCACATCCGGGCTTTACGCTCGCTGTCGTCGCGACGCTGGCTCTCGGTATCGGGGCGAACACCGCGATGTTCGGCGTCGTCGACCGGCTCATGTTTCGGCCGCCCGCATATTTGCGCGACCCGGGCACCGTGAATCGGGTCAACGTCGCATACACCTTTCGTGGTGAGCCATATACCGTGGGCTCGCTCGAGTACAAGCGCTATCTCGATCTCACGAGTGGCGTGCGCTCGCTCGCCCAGAGTGCCGCTTTTCATAGCGCTGATATCGCGATTGGGATTGGCGAGAGCGCACGGGAGATGCGCGTCGCGGTCGTGAGCGCGAGCTACTTCACTTTTTTCAACGCGCGCCCGGTGCTCGGCCGGTTCTTTGACAGCACCGACGATGTTCAGCCCGCTGGCTCGCCCGTCGTGGTGCTGGGTAGTGCACTCTGGAAAACGCAGTTTGGTTCGCGGCGCGATGTGCTCGGTCAGCAGTTGCAACTGGGGGCGATCAATGCCACGATCGTCGGCGTCGCGCCCGAGGGATTTGTGGGCGCCGAGCTCTCGGAGCCCGCAGTCGCATTTCTGCCAGTCACCGCGTACGCGAATCTCACATTTCCGGACTATTCGAAGAACTACGAGTGGGGCTGGCTCAACGTGATCGTGCGGCGCAAGCCGAACGTGACGGTTGCCGCGGCGACGGCGGACCTCACGCACGCATACATCCGGAGCTGGGAATTCGAGCGTGAGATGAATGAGGGGAATGCGCCGGTTGCAGTGGCGCGCCCGCATGTGATCATGTCGCCGATTCAAAATCTTCGCGGACCCGATGGCGGCCGCGATGCGCCTATTGTCCTCTGGATCTGCGGCGTCGCCGTGATCGTACTGGTCATCGCGTGTGCCAACGTCGCGAATCTGCTGCTCGGCCGCGCCTTTCGGCGCAGGCGCGAGATCGCGGTTCGCCTCGCGCTTGGCGTGACGCGGTCGCGGCTCATTGCGCAGCTGCTCACCGAAAGTCTGCTGCTCGCGGCGCTGGCCGGCTGCGCGGGCCTTTTCATCGGCGAAGCTGGACAGGTCATCCTTCGAAAGCTGTTTCTGCCCAAGGCGGCCGCCGTCGGCGTGCTCGACGACCCGCGCACCTTGCTCTTCGCGTGTCTCGCCGCGCTCCTCGCTGGGCTGCTGACTGGAGTCGCTCCCGCGCTTCAATCCGGGCGGAGCGATCTGACCACCTCTCTCAAGTCCGGCGTGCGGGAGGGCGGACGACAGCGCTCGCGGACTCGCAGTCTCCTGCTGCTTGCGCAGGGCGCGCTGTCCGTATTCCTGCTCGTTGGGGCAGGGCTCTTCGTTCGCAGCTTGCACAAGGTCGCATCCATTCGGCTGGGATACGACGTGGATCCGCTCCTCTACGTCTCGGCCAATTTTCGGGGCCAGCATCTATCGCTCGAGGCCGATCGCCTCCTCAAGAGCCGGCTGGCGACAGCAGCGAGCTCGATCCCGGGCATCGAGCACGTCGCCCAGGTACTCTCGGTTCCGCTCTGGCAGTCTCGCTCCGAATCGTTCTCGACGCCGGGGATCGACTCCGCTGAACGACTCGGACACTTCTCGATGCAGATGGGTAGTGTCGACTTCTTCAAGACGATGGGTACGCGAATAGTGCGTGGTCGAGGCTTCGATTCCACGGATCGGCGCGCATCGCCGCTCATCGTCATAGTGTCGGAGGGAATGGCGGAAAAGCTCTGGCCTGGCCAAAACGCCCTTGGCAAGTGCATCAAGTTTAACAGCGACACGATGCCCTGCTCGACCGTCGTCGGCATCGCGGAAAACATCAAGGCCACCGATGTCGCGGGCGACGAGCGATTGCAGTACTACCGCTCGATGCAGCAAGGCCAATACGGAGACGCGGCCATCTTCGTTCGCACGAACGGCGATGCGCGCCTTCTCGCGGAGACGGTTCGCAAGCAGCTCCAGCCGCTGATGCCCGGCGCATCGTACGTCACCGTCACGCCGATGCGCGACGTCGTCGATCCCGCGCTCAGCTCGTGGCGCATGGGCGCGACGATGTTCCTGCTCTTCGGATTCCTCGCGCTCGCGCTCGCCGCGATCGGGCTCTATAGCGTGATCGCCTATAATGTCGCGCAGCGCACGCAGGAGCTCGGCCTCCGCATCGCGCTCGGCGCGCACGCGCGCGACGTTCTCCGCATGATCCTCGGAGAAGGGCTCCGCTTCGGTCTCGCCGGGATCATCGCCGGCGCGATCATCGCGCTGGCCGCCGGGCACTGGGTGCAGCCGCTGCTCTACGGCGAATCAGCGAGCGATCCGCTGGTGTTCGTCGCGGTCGCCGCGGTGCTGGCGATCGTCGCCGTCGCCGCGAGCGCTATCCCGGCGCTCCGCGCGATCCGCGTAGACCCGAGCATCGCGCTGCGAACGGAGTAGCAATCGCTGCACGCGGCGACTCGCGGCGGGGATGCGGCGCCGCGCACGAGTCAGGGTTGCACCACCAGCGCGGTGACCATGCCGAACATGCCGGTCTCGGCCTCCGCGTGCGGGAGGATGTGGCAGTGAAACGCCCACGTGCCCGGGTTGGTGCACTTCACCAGCACGTCCCACCGTTCACCAGGCGCAATGTTCAGAGTGTCGCAGCGGAACGGCGCCGGAAGCGGCCAACCATCCTTGGCGATGACGGTCATGTGCATCCCGTGCAGATGCATTGGGTGAATCATCATGCCTTCGTTCATGAACCGAATTCGCACGGTTTGCCCGAGCTTCGCGACGAGCGGCTCCGTCGCGGGGAATCCCTTTCCGTTGAGAGTGTAGCCGCCGAGGCCATCGTTCAGAATCAGCACCGTGTCGAGATCCGAGTGCGGCTCCTTCGCGCGGTTTCTCGGCTCGATGATGAACGCGCCGAGCAGGCCGAGGCTTACCTGTTTTGTGGAGTTGTGATGCGAGTGATACATGTGCGAGCCGGGGTTCGGCGCCGTGAACTCGTAGGTGAATGATTCGCCCGGCTTGACTGGTGGCTGCGTGATGAAGGGCACGCCGTCCTGATTGTTCGGAACTTCGACGCCGTGAAAGTGGATGACGGTGGACTCGGGAAGGTCGTTGTGGAGTACGACACGCACGCGGTCGCCCTCGCGCACGCGGATTTGAGGCCCGGGAACCATCCCGTTGTACGCCCAGGCCTCGACCTTCTGGCCTGGGGTAACCTCCCACGGCGTCTTCTTCGCCGTGAGCTCGTAGATCTTCACGCCATTCTCGATGCGCGGCGGAAGCAGCACATTCCCCTTGCCCTCCGTTTTCGCGGGGAATGCCTTCACCCCTTTCTCGTGCATCGCGTCCATGGCGTCGGCAGACTCTCGCGGCGTCGGCGGGATGACCACGGGCATCGTGCCACCGCTCACCGCACCGGTGGCGGGCGTCACGGCTGCGGCGGAGGAGTCCGCGCCACGGGCAGCCGGTTTGCAGGTGGCGAGGGCAGCCGTGGCAAGCGTGGCCATCGCGCCACCCCGAATGAAGGCTCGTCGCGAACCGGTGGTCGCGAGAAATGTCAGGTCATCGTTTGAGGCGTCAGCGGGGACGACCGTCGATCGTTCGTGCTCAGACATCGCATTGCTCCGAAGTGGTGTACCTTCCGTCTCGTAGCCGGAAGTTACACCACCTGCCGGTCTAATCCGTCAGGCGATGCTGAACAACTCCTGCAGGCGTCGTTACTGCGCGATCTCCGGGAACCACATCGAGTTGGTCTGGAGGTCCCAGTCGATGATGAGATCGTTTGTAGTCGCGGTCACCGGCTGCGACACGATGGGTCTCCCGAGCGTGCGTTCCGCGACAAGGTGAAAGCTCGCCGCGGGCGGCAAATCGTTTGGGATGTGGAGCACGCGGTGATCGTTTGGCGGCACGTCTCCGAGGAGGCGGCGAATGCCGTCGGTCGTCACGGCATACACCGTCACGTCGGACGGTGGTGCGAGATCGTTGGTCAGGTGTACGACCATCTGCGGCACGTGGTCGCCTTTGTGGGAGTGGCCGGTGGCGCATGCGCCGAGCCCAGCGATAGCGATGAATGCCGACAGCAGCATCACGTGCCAGACCAGTCGCTGCAGCCGCACTGCTCGTCTGGAATGCTGCGTGGCTAGATTGACATTCATATCGTGCTCCGGCATCAGTTTTGAAACGTGCGCTTTCGCATTATCTCAGCCAGACACGCTCAACTCACGAGGTCGCATTCATGAACAGTTCTTTATTCGGTCGCGCAGCTCTGCTCGCGACAATCGCTGCGTCGTCGCTCGTCGTATCCGCCGCGCGCGCGCAGGACAGGGACGATGAAAAGCTGGGCAAGCGTGCGGAGCGTGCGGCGCAGGTACTGTCCGAGCTCGTATCGCTGCCGGATAAATCTCCCCCGAAGTCGCTGCTCAACGCCGCGACGTGCATCGCGGTGGTGCCGGGTGTGGTGCAGGCGGGACTCGGAGTGGGGGGACGATTCGGCTTCGGTGTCGCCAGCTGTCGCACGGCGGGCGGGTGGAGCGCGCCGGTATTCGTCGGCCTCAAGGGCGGCAGCTTCGGCTTCCAGATCGGCGGGCAGTCGGCTGACGTCGTGCTGGTATTCGTCAACAAGGACGCGCAGCGGCTCGCTTCGTCGACTTTCGACATCGGTGCCGGTGCGTCCGTTGCCGCGGGGCCGGTGGGGAGAAATCTCTCCGCCGAAACGGACTACAAGGCCAAGGCCGAGATCTATTCGTATTCGAAAACGAAGGGGCTGTTTGCGGGCGTCAGTCTCTCGGGCACCAAGTGGGAGAGCGACTACGACGCAAACAAGAACGAATACGCGACCACACCGAATCTTCCGAACGGCAGCAACTCGAAGAAGGTCGCGGAGCTGCTCGCCACGAGCGGGTCATCGGCGCCGGCGGACCTGCGCGTGTTCGTGGAAAGCCTGGAGAAGAACGTCGGGGACGGGAAGGATCAATAGCGAATCCAGCGCAGCCGTTGCTACGCCGGCGGCTGCGCCAGTGGAAGGGTGAGCCGGAACGAGGCGCCATCCGCGATTCCGCTCGCCACGGCGAGCTCTCCGTGCATGCCGCGTGCGAACTGCCGGCTTATGGTGAGGCCGAGACCGATGCCTCCCTGCCGGCTGGAGAACTTCGTCGCCAGTTGAACGAACGGTTCGAACACCGCGTCAATCTTGTCGGCCGGAATGCCGACGCCGGTGTCGCGTACCTCGATGCACGCGAGAGTGGAGTCGCCGGCGCAGGAGGCGTCGATGATGATGAGCCCGCCCGCCGCTGTGAATTTGATCGCATTGGTGAGCAGGTTCAGCAGAATCTGCTGCACCTTCTCCCTGTCCGCCCACACGACCATCGAAGCGGCGCCGACATCGGGTGAGTGCTCGACGATTTGGCACTGAAGTCGAGCGGATGCGAGCAGCGGCTCGATCATCGCGACAATCGAGCGGACCAGCGGTGCGACCTCCACGTGCTCGAACAAGTACTCGGCACGCCCACTCTCGACGTGGGTGAGGTCGAGCACGTTGTTCACGAGGGAGAGGAGATGCCGCTGGCTGCGATCGATGCGATCGAGCGCATCGTGCTGCGCTGCCGTGATCGGTCCGTGCAGCCCCAGCTCGAGCAGCTGCGTGTGTCCCGCGATGGCGTTGAGCGGTGTGCGCAGCTCGTGACTCATGACCGCGAGAAACTGGTTCTTGGCGCGATTCGCGAGCTCCGCTTCGGCTCGTGCCGCGCGCTCGGCGCTGAGTGATCGATGCTGCTCATCGATCGCGTCGCGCAGCCGCTGCTCGAGCGCTTCGCGTCGCGCGACTTCGTTCTCGAGCGCCCGCGCGCGCTGCTGCAGCCGCGTGATCTCCAGGAGCCGGGCGACCTTGTCCCCGCGCGCATAGCGCTCCGTCGGCGCAACGTGCGCATGCTGTGCACAGATCTCCTCGAAATGCTTCGCATCGCCGGCGCTTCCGAAGTTCGTCATCGCATAGCCGCAGAGCAGCTCGCCGTCGCAGGCGGCCGCGAGGTCGTTCCAAAGCGACTCGAGCCTGATGGCGCCGCTTCGATTGCCACTCTGCCAGAGGAGATTCACCATCTCGCCATACGCGCGTACCGGCCTCTGAGCGTGGCGCACGCTCTCCCGTTCGAAGAGTGGCCAGATCACGTCGCGGAATCTGGTTTCGTCGATCGACTCACCATCCAGCAGTGATCCAAGCGTCTTGCGGGCGTCGAGGAACAGCAGTCGCCCGCTGGCGCGAGCGGCGACGACGTCGATCCCGTGCTTGGCGAGCGTCCGGGCAAAGGCGAAGCGATGGCGCTGTGTCGCGATCGCGACGCACCGCTGTCCGGCAATGAGGCCGCGCGCGAGATACTCGCCAACGGAGTCGACGAGATATGCATCGCTCTCATAGAACTGCACGCGGTGCGACGAAACGCCGCCCCTCGCGTGCCGGCGCGAACGCGCGTGAGCGTCAGATGCGATCGATCGTTGAACCTGTGGAGACCCCATCCCGCGCCCTCTCTTGCCGATGTTCCGTTACCCCGCGCCGCCGAAGCGACGCAGCGTCTGGAGCCGTACAGTGATTCGGGAATCGATTCGCGAAAGAAATGTCTTCCGAGCCCTCTGCAATTATTGAACTCAACAGCGATTCGAACGCGTGGTCCGTGCGGTGCGCGGAGCGTGCTCGCGCGCTGCGCGATCCGCCCGTTCGGCGCGGAATTCTATTCATTCCGGCGCAAACCGGCCGCCGATTGATTCTCATGTTCGCGCCTCCGTAGTGTTCGATATTGGGACGCGGATTCTCGATTCCGGACGTGTCCGGCACGGTTTGACGCTTGCAGCATTCGCATAACTCTATATATTGCAGCGTGTTACAGATGTGCTGCTGTGGCACGATCATTCCATTAGCATCACGTCGGGCGCGGAGTCTTTTTTCAACTCCGAGCCCGCCATATCACCGCCATCCCGCCCACGAGAATCGATTTGGACATCAAGCGCGAGCCACCGAAGAAGGGAAAACGAATCGCCTACATCGGTGCTGCCATCGTCGCACTCATCGGCGTGACTGTCGCCCTCAGCCGGCTCGAGGCCGCGCCGCCAACGGTCGAGCGCGGCTCCCTGTGGATCGACACCGTTCGTCGAGGCGAGATGCTTCGCCAGGTGCGTGGCCCCGGCACCCTGCAGCCGGAGCAGATCCGCTTCGTGTCGACGGTAACCGCGGGCCGCGTCGAGCGGGTGCTCGTGCGACCAGGCGCGAAGGTGGATGCGGGCACCGTGCTCGTCGAGCTCTCGAACCCCGACGTGCAGCTCGAGGCGCTCAGCGCGGAGCAGCAGCTCAATGGTGCGGAGGGCACGCTGGTGACGCTGCAGACGAATCTCGAAACGGCGCGCCTCAACCAGGAAGGCGTCGTTGCGACCACGCGCTCCGACTACAACGAAGCGAAGCGCAACGCCGACGTCGCGGTTGGCCTGGACACGCTGCTCTCGAAAAACGATGTGGGGAAGGCCCGCGACAAGGGCATCGAGCTCGCGACGCGGATGCGCATCGAGCAGCAGCGTCTCGCGGTGATGTCCGACAACATCAAGCAACAGATCTCGCTGCAAAAGGAGCAGGTCGCGAAGCTGCGCGACATCGTGCGCTACCAGGAGGCGCGCGTGCAGTCGATGAAGGTGCTGGCCGGCGCGGACGGCGTCGTGCAGGACATGGAGCTCCAGCCCGGACAGTGGCTGCAGGCCGGAACGATGCTCGCGAAGGTCGCGCAGCCCGGCAAGCTCAAGGCCGTGCTGCGCATTCCAGAGACGCAGGCCAAGGACATCCAGATCGATCAGCCAACGCAGATCGATACGCGAAACGGGATCATCGCCGGCCACGTATTTCGTATTGATCCCTCCGCCCAGAACGGAACTGTGGGCGTCGAGGTATCGCTCGACGGCACGCTTCCGGGTGCGCGTCCGGATCTCTCCGTGGATGGTACGATCGAGATCGAGCGATTGAAGGACGTGCTCTACGTCGGACGTCCGTCGTACGGACAGGCCGAGAGCACCGTCGGGATGTTCCGGCTCTCACCCGACGGCACCGTGGCGACGCGTGTGAATGTCAAGCTCGGACGCAGCTCGGTGAACACCATCGAGATCAAGCAGGGACTCAACGTGCACGACCGCGTGATCATCTCCGACATGTCCGCCATGGATGCCCACGAGAAGGTGCGCGTGCAGTAACGCTCCAAGGTTCTGATCCGCCCCTGTCACCTCCAACGCCTCACCCCCGCGAGCACAATGACCTCTCTGTCTCAGCCCTTCTCAACCGGCACGACGACGCTGGACTCACCGCTGCTGCGCCTCGATGGGATCACGAAGGTCTACTACACGGACGAGGTCGAGACGCACGCGCTGTCGGGAATTCATCTCGAGGTCAGGCGGGGCGGCTACCTCGCGATCGCTGGTCCATCCGGATGCGGGAAGACCACCCTTCTTTCCATCCTGGGTCTGCTCGACACGCCATCGGACGGCACCTACCTGCTCGACGGCGAGCCGGTGGGAAAGCTGAGCGCGGCCGAGCGCGCGCGAGTTCGCAATCGGCAGATCGGATTCATTTTCCAGGCGTTCAACCTGATCGGCGATCTCACGGTGTACGAGAACGTGGAGCTGCCGCTCACGTATCGCGGCATGGAAGGGAGCGAGCGGAAGAAGCGGGTGCACGACGCGCTCGAGAAGGTCGGAATGTCGCATCGCATGAAACACTATCCGTCGCAGCTCTCGGGCGGTCAGCAACAGCGCGTCGCGGTGGCGCGCGCGGTGGCCGGCGAGCCGCTCATTCTCCTCGCTGACGAACCGACTGGAAACCTCGACTCGACGAACGGCGAGGCGGTAATGGAGCTGCTGCGCGATCTTCACCGGCAGGGTGCGACGATCATCATGGTCACGCACGATCCGCGCTACGCGCGGCATGCGGACCGTTCGATTCATCTGTTCGACGGCCTGATCGTCGAGGATCTCAACCAGGAACAGGCGGCGCACGACGAGGCACAGCTGCGCGAGTCCGGCTTCGAGGTGAGCTGACCATGGAAGCCTTCGTTCGCGACCTTCGCTTCGCGGTGCGCATGCTCGTCTCGCGCCCCGGCTTCACTGTGCTCGCCGTCGTTTGCCTGGCGCTCGGCATCGGTGCCAGCGCCGCGATCTTCAGCGTCGTGAACGGAGTGCTGCTCAAGCCGTTGCCCTTTCCCACTGCGGACAAGCTGATTGTGTATGGATCGAGCCGGGCGAAGGGCGACATCGGATCGCTCTCCGCGCCCGATTTCGTCGACATGCGATCGGGAGCCAAGCTCTCGGAGCTTGCGGCGTATGCGGACAATGCGTTCAGCTTTCGCGGCAATGATGCATCGGTCGAGCTTCGCGGGGCCCAGATCTCCTCGAACCTCTTCCACACCCTGGGCGTGTCACCGACGCTCGGGCGCGGTCCCTCGATGGAGGAGGAGCTGCCGAAGCGGGGCCAGGTCGTCGTGCTCAGCTACGGCGCGTGGCAGCGGCTGTTCAATGGCGATCCGAAGATCATCGGGCGCTCGATTCGCCTCGACGCGACGGACTATTCCGTCATCGGAGTGATGCCGAAGGGGTTTTCCTTCCCGATTCGTCCGGTCGACATGGACGCGTGGGTGCCGCTCACGCTGGCGGGAGACTCGGCGTTCGCGGAGCAGCGAGGCGCGCACTTCATGAGCGGCGTGGGTCGGGTCGCGGCGAACGCGAGCGTGATGCAGGCGCAATCCGAGCTCCAGGCCATCTCGGACCGCCTGGCGACCACGTATCCCGGAACCGACATCGGCCGGATTGCGGCGATGAAGGGACTGCAGGATGCGATCGTCAAGGGATCGCGCGGCTCGCTGCTGTTGCTTGGCGGCGCGGTTGCTTGCCTCCTGCTCATCGCGTGCGCGAACGTCGCGAACTTGATGCTCGCGCGTGCGACGCTCCGGTCGAAGGAAGTCGCGGTGCGCACTGCTATCGGCGCGAGTCGCATCGTGATCCTGCGACAGGTGCTCACTGAAAGCGTCCTGCTGGCGGTGGTGGGTGGAGTGTGCGGACTGATACTCGCCGTCTGGGGCACCGATCTCCTGCTCGCGCTCGCGCCGCGCGCGTTGCCGCGCGTGCACGACATCACCCTCGACTGGCGCGTGATGAGCTTCACGGCGCTGCTCACAATCGGGACGGGGCTCGTGTTCGGCATGATGCCGGCGCTGCAGCTCAGCGGCGCGGATCTCAACGGCACGCTCAAGGAGGGCGGACGCTCGGTGACCGGGCCTGGAAGCGCCAATCGCACGCGCTCCGCGCTGGTGATCGCGGAGGTCGCGCTGTCGTTGATTCTTCTCGCGGGCGCGGGGCTCCTGAGCGCCACCCTGCTTCGACTGCAGCACGTGGATCCCGGCTTTCAGTCCCACAACGTCCTCACGACCGCGCTCTCTCTCCCCGACGCCAAGTACAAGAAGGACGCGGAGCAGATCGCGTTCTACGACCGCGTGCTCGACAAGCTGCGAGCGATTCCAGGAGTGGAAAACGTCGCCGGAATCAGCATACTCCCGCTCGACGGCAACCGGATGCTCATTGGCTTTGCGCTCGAAGGGGAGCCGCATGGAGACGGCATCGCGCCCCCGCACGGGGAAGCGCTCGACATCGCGACGCCGGATTTCTTCTCTACGATGAAGATCCCGATCAAGAGCGGCCGGGTATTCTCCGAGCAGGATGACACGACGGCTGCGCTGGTCATGCTCGTGAACGAGTCGTTCGCGAAGAAGTACTGGCCGGGGCAGAACCCGATAGGCAAACGCGTGGCGCCCGGGTGGAACAGCGACTCGTTGCGTACGGTCATCGGCGTGGTTGGCGACGTGCGCCGCGACGCGCTGGATCAGAGCCCTGCTCCCGCGATGTATCTGATTTACCGCCAGGCGTCGTACAGCGACCTCACGCTCCTGATCAAAACGCGCGACAACGCGAGCAACGTTCCCGCCGCGCTGCGCCGCGAGATCGCCGCGCTCGATCCGGATCTGACGCTCGGCAAGATGCGGCCGATGGAGACGGTCCTCTCGACGTCGCTCGCGCGCCAGCGCTTCAGCGCGTCGCTGCTCGGCATCTTCGCGATGATCGCGCTCGCGCTGTCGGCGGTGGGGATCTTCGGCGTGATGACCGCGATGGTCACGCAACGTACCCGCGAGCTCGCCGTGCGGCTCGCGCTCGGCGCGCATCCGCGGAAGGTGCTGCAGCTGGTGCTCTCGCACGGCGCGTGGCTCGCCGGCATCGGCATCGTCATCGGGCTCTTCGGGGCGTTCGCGCTCTCCCGCGTCGTGGCGGGGCTGCTCTACGACGTGCGCGCCAGCGACCCGGGCAACCTCATAGGCGTCTCGCTGCTGCTCGCGGCGGTCGCGCTTCTCGCGTGCTACATTCCTGCTCGGCGCGCGACGCGGCTCGACCCGATCATCACGCTTCGGGAGGACTAGCCGCGTGGTGCGGCATTCTGGGGGTGAATCTTCGTGATTACTTCCAACGGCGATGCGACGAAGGAACGTCGGTCCAGGATTCTGATCGCCGACGACCAGTCCGACGTGCTCGAGGCGCTGCGCCTGATGCTGAAGGGGCGGGGCTTCGAGATCGAGGTCGCGCGCTCCGTCGCCGAGATTCTCACCGCGGTCGAGACGCGCGCGCTCGATGCCGTGTTGATGGATCTCAACTATTCGCGCGACACGACGTCGGGAATGGAGGGGCTCGACATCCTCCCGCGCCTGCAGGCGTCCGATCACACCATGGCCGTGATCGTGATGACCGCGTGGGGCAGCGTCGACAGCGCGGTCGAGGCGATGCGGCGTGGCGCGTGGGACTACATCGAGAAGCCGTGGGACAACGCGCGTCTGCTCACCACCGTGAACTCGCAGCTAGAGCTCTCGCGCGCGCTGCGGCGCTCGCAACGACTCGAGGGCGAGAACGAGATCCTGCGCGGCGAGGGTGCGCCGGAGATCATCGCCGACTCCCCGCGCATGCGCCCGGTGCTCGAGCTCATGTCTCGCGTGGGCCCGTCCGATGCGAACGTCCTGATCGGGGGCGAGCACGGCACCGGAAAGGAGCTCGCCGCACGCTGGATGCACGCCATCTCGCCGCGCCGCAACCACGCCTTCGTAGCCGTGAACATGGGCGGGCTCTCGGAGGGCGTGTTCGAGAGCGAGCTGTTTGGCCACGTGAAGGGCTCGTTCACGGACGCGAAGAGCGATCGCATGGGCCGCTTCGAGCTCGCCGATCGTGGCACCCTGTTCCTCGACGAGATCGGAAATCTGCCGCTGCACCAGCAGTCGAAGCTGCTGCGCGTGCTGCAGTCGGGCGAGGTGGAACGCGTCGGCGATTCGCGCCCGCGACAGGTGAATGTGCGCGTGCTCGCCGCGACGAACGTGGACCTGCACGCCGAAGTCGCCGCGGGACGCTTTCGCGAGGATCTGCTCTTTCGCCTCAATACCATCGAGATCCAGCTGCCGCCGCTGCGCGACCGCCGGGAAGATGTCGCCCCGCTCGCCAACTTCTTTCTGCGCAAGCACGCCACGCGCTACGGGAAGCCGCTCTCGTCGTTCGACAACAACGCGATGCAGGCGCTGCTCGAGCATCCATGGCCCGGCAACATCCGCGAGCTCGATCATGTCGTCGAGCGCGCGGTGCTGCTCGCGCAGGGCGAGCAGGTTCGCGCGATCGATCTCGCCCTGCGCGCGACCACCAGCACCGACACGCGCGCGGAGGAGATCACGCTCGAAGAGGCCGAGCGCGCGCTGATTCAGAAGGCGCTCTCGCGACACGATGGGAACGTGAGCCACGCCGCTAAGGCGCTCGGAATCAGCCGCAGCGCGCTCTATCGCCGGCTGGCCGTGCATGGCCTCTGACCCTCGGCGACGTCGCAGGGGGCTGACTCACGAGTCGAGGGTGTTCGCGCTGGCGCTCCTCGCCGGCGGGGCAGGCAGCGTCACCGCGATGCTGCTGCTCTGGTTCGGTGACTACGACAGCAAGGTCCGCTGGACGCTCACGATCTTTGTGGTGCTCTGCTGGCTGTCATTTGCGCTCGCGACGCGTGAGCGCGTGGTCCGCCCGCTCCAGACGATCTCGAACATGCTCGCCGCACTGCGCGAAGGGGATTTCTCGACCCGCGCGCGCGGCGCGCGCGACAGCGATGCGCTGGGGCTCGCGCTCCTCGAGGTGAACATGCTCGCCTCGACGCTGCGGTCGCAGCGGCTGAGCACCGTCGAGGCGACGTCGCTTCTGCTCACGGTAATGGAGGAGATCGACGTCGCGATTTTCACCTTCGACGGAACGCATCGGTTGAAGCTGCTCAATCGCGCGGGCGAGCGGCTGCTCGCGCAGCGCGGCGAGCGCCTTCTCGGCCGCACGGGCGCGGAGCTCGGCCTCGAGGAGTGCCTCGGCGGCGATGCGATTCGCACGGTCGACACGATGTTTCCCGGCGGCGCGGGACGGTGGCACCTTCGCCGAACCACCTTTCGGCAGAATGGCCAGCCGCACCAGCTCGTGGTGCTGTCGGATCTGAGCAAGGCGCTCCGCGACGAAGAGCGCCTGGCGTGGCAGCGGATCATCCGTGTGCTCGGCCACGAGATCAACAACTCGCTCGCCCCGATCAAATCGATCGCGGAGAGCCTGCAGGCGCTGGTCGACGCGCCGAGGCGTGACGCGGAAGCCGAGGAGGATGTGAGGCAGGGGCTCTCGGTCATCTCGAATCGGGCGGGATCGTTGAGCCGGTTCATGACGTCGTACGCCATCCTCACGCGGCTTCCGGGCCCCCGGCACAACACGGTGGACGTGCCCTCGTGGGTGCGACGTACCGCACAGCTCGAGACGCGAGTGCACGTGAACGTGCAGGACGCGGAAACGATCGACGTCGTCGGCGATGGTGACCAGCTCGATCAGCTGCTGATCAACCTGGTGCGCAATGCGGCGGACGCATCGCTGGAGACGGGCGGCGGCGTCGCCGTGGGTTGGCACGCGAACGGAGCGTGGTTGCATCTCTGGGTTCGCGACGAGGGATATGGAATCGCGGACAGCTCGAACCTGTTCGTCCCGTTCTTCACGACCAAGCCGGATGGCTCGGGGATCGGGCTCGCGCTGAGTAGGCAGATCGCGGAGGCGCACGGGGGTTCGCTGACGCTGGAAAATCGCGCGGACAGGGAAGGGTGTGAGGCACTGCTGCGGCTGCCCATCGCGTGATGGGCAGCCGGCAGCATGGTGCCGATCGAGGCTAGTGGGTGCGGCTGCCGTCGCCGCCCTCGTGACCGGCACCGTCGTCGAAGCCGTCGTCGCCATGACCATCATCGCCGTGACGATCGTTGTCTTCGAAGGCGTGGAATGAGCGGCGGATGTTATCGCTGACGAGATTCTCGTTTGCGCCACCGCTGTTCGCCGTCGCCGGGTCGACGAGATTGCCGCTGCCATCCGTGAACCAGCGATTGATGTTGACGTGGACGGTCACGGTCGTCGCCGTGCTGCCAACAGCGAGCGGCGGATCAAAGCGGAGCTCCAGCGACGCGTTGGCGGCCCCGCTATAGACGAATGGCGTGCCGTCGAACGTACCTTCCACGCGAACGCTCGCGTTTACAAACTGCGGGTTCGCGGCGAGGAACGCGGCGCCGCCGGAGTTTGCGGTCTGCACCTTGCGAATCTTCGCCTCGAGCGCGCGGTACATGCCGGCGGGAAGTTGGAGCGTGAGCACCGAGACCACGGAGTTGTCGACAGGAAGCTCGACGAGGAGGGGGCCGCTCTTGAGCTCGTGGCAGCGATCGTCATCGTGCTCGGGATGATCATCGTCGGCACAGCCGGCCGAATCCACCGTGGCGAGCTCGAGCCGCGAGAGTGATACCGCCGCGCGAGTGATGACGAGGATATGCGCACCATTGGTGCTCGTCACGTGCCGGTCGAACGAGGGCGCAATGGCTCCGACGCCGGCCATCTGGCGGACGCTGCCCGCAGTGAGGGTCGCGACGGCGAGCGACAGGTTGCTGGCGTTGCCGTTCGACGGGCCGCTCGCGTCGCTGCAGCCCGCGACGAGCGCGAGCGAGGCAGACGCGAACGCGGGAAGGATTACTCGAGCGATCGTACTTAGAGTGCGCATGGTAAACTATCCGGATGAGAGTTGGTGCGAGCGAGCTTGGTGAAGCGAACTCGCGCACTCTCGTCCGTTCGAGCCGGCACGACTAGGATTTCGTTTTTAACGGCATGAAGCGCGTCGCGACGCACATCTAAGGCGTGGTGAAGCGCGGCGAGCGTCGAGTGCGATATGTCACATAGCGATACAATTACCTGGTTCGATGGGCGTGTCGCGTCTTGCAGGTCGGCACGCTGTTCGAGCTCACTCGCACTCCGCAAACAGAGCTAGGTTATCACGCACGGTCCATTCGGAGGCACAACCATGTCATCGATGCAGCGAACGCTTGCCGGCGATGTGCTCGTTCAGCACCTGACGGACGACGAGATGCTGGTCGACCGGTCGCTTGTTGCGCTTCACGGGCGCAGTGCGCGCACGCTCATCAAAGAGGGACCTCTTCGTGTAACGGTTATCGCTCTCGCGGCAAATGGAAATCTTCCGGCGCACTCCACCTCTGGTCCGATTTCGATCCAGCTGCTCGAGGGGGACATCACGTTTACTGCGGCGGGGAGGGAGTATCCTCTCGGGTCCCGTGACCTCCTCGTCGTCGCCGGCGGCGTCGAGCACTCTGCGCGCTCGGCCGCCGGCGGCGCCTTCCTGCTGACCGTCGTCCACGACTCACAGTCTGGTTCCTCCGGTAAGAACACTCCGGCGTGAAGGTCCGTCTCCTCGCGCCGTTTCAGCGCTTCGCCAGCAGCGAGGCGGCGGGTGGCATCGTGTTGCTGGTCTGCACCGCGATCGCGCTTGCGTGGGCCAACTCGCCGTGGCGGGACGGCTACGTCTCGCTGCTTCATCACGCGCTACCGGTTGGCGGCTCGCGTCTGCGGCTCGATCTCAGCGTGCACGATTGGATCAACGACGGTCTCATGGCCCTGTTCTTCTTTCTCGTCGGGCTCGAGATCAAGCGCGAGATGCTCGTCGGCGAGCTCGCGTCCGTTCGGAGGGCCGCGCTCCCGATGGCGGGTGCGATTGGCGGAATGGTCGTTCCCGCCGTGCTCTACGTGCTGCTCAACGGGGCCGGTCCGGGCGCGAGAGGGTGGGGCATTCCAATGGCGACGGACATCGCGTTCGCGCTCGGCGTCGTCGCACTGCTCGGGCCGCGCGTGCCGCTGGCACTCAAGGTCTTCCTGGCCGCCGTCGCCATCGTCGATGACATCGGCGCGGTGCTCGTGATCGCCATCTTCTATACGGCCTCGATCTCGTGGGCAAGTCTCGCAGTCGCGGCTACGGTGCTGGTGGCGCTGGTGCTCATCAATCGGGCCGGCGTACGGCATGCCGCTCCGTACCTGACACTCGGAGTCGCGCTGTGGGTCGCGGTGCTGATGTCCGGTATCCACGCGACGATCGCCGGCGTGCTGCTCGCGATGACGATTCCGGCGAGAGCCAGGGACGAGACAGAGGACTCGCTGCTCGAAAGGCTCGAGCACGCGCTGCACGCATCCACCGCGTTTGTGATCGTGCCGCTGTTCGCCCTCGCCAATGCCGGCGTGCGTTTCGGCGGCGCGTCATCGAGCCACGTGTCGGTGGCGGTACTGAGCGGTGTTGCGGTCGGCCTCGTGGTCGGGAAGCCGCTCGGCATCACGCTGGCCACATGGCTCGCCGTGCGCTCGCGCGTCGCCGCGCTCCCCGAGGGCGTGAGCTGGCGCCTGCTTCAAGGCGTCAGCTGGCTCGGCGGCATCGGTTTCACGATGTCGCTGTTCGTGGGCGCGCTGGCCTTTACCGACGCGGCGCTCCTCGACTCCGCGAAGCTCGGCGTGCTGCTCGCGTCGTGCGTCGCGGCGTTCATGGGGTGGCTCATGCTTCGAGGCTCAGCCGCTGGCCCCTGAACCGCACGGGCGTTCGGTTCACGAGGGCGGCGCGCAGTTCGGCTGTGATCCGCGAAACCAGCCGAGCCTGGCCCTCTCGGCTTGCGCCGCGCGCAGGTTCCATGCGAACCAGCGCCCGTCGTGGCGCCGCGCCCCGTGGTTGCCCCCGCAAAGCCACTTGGTCATGTTCGCATGCTCAGCGGGTTTGAGTCGCGGAAGACTCGCGATGAGCTCCGGCGTCGCATCCGACGACAGCAGCTCCGTCAGGTAATAGCTGTCGATCTTTCCCGTTCGCGCGTAGCGATCGACGTTATGTCGAACGATCCACGCATCGGTGTTGCCATAGACGCAGAGCGCGAACACGAGCAGTGCGGCAGTTGCACCATGGTAGGCGAATCGGCTCGACTGCGCGCGACGCGAGATCTCGATCAACACCAGTGCGCTCATGCATGCAAGCACGACCATGTACGCCTGGGCGTAGAGGCGTGACTCGGTGAAGCCGTACGCCTGCTCGTAGCGCACGACGCGCATGAAGGCGATCCCGATCATTGCGCCTTCGCCCGCGATCGCCCCGAAGGAGATGCGGCGCGCCAACGCATCCGACGCCACCCACGAGCGGCGCGTCGCGAGCACGGCTCCGATGATCAATGTCGCCGAGATCGAGAGCTCGGCGACGCCGCGGTGTACGTATTCGGCGTAGGTGATGCCGCTCCCCGCGATCGCCGCGGGATTTTTTAAGAGCGAGACGCTGGCGCTGGCGACGAACAGCCACTCGACCAGCGCGAGCGCTGCCAGCAAGACTCGGCTCTCCAGCGTGCCGACGGCGAAGCCACCTTCGCTCGGCGACACGCGCTCGCGCAATTCATGGCGCAGCACATAACCGAAGGCTCCGAGCGTGGCGCCGAGCACGAGTGCGAAGAAGAGCGTCTGGGCGATGAAGTCGTCGGGGATGATGTGCTCGAGCGCGTCGCGCGCCGCGGCGAAGAGCGGATCGGCTTCGGCGAGGAGGAACACGAGCGCCGTGATCAGCGGAATCGTGAACAACGCGCTGCGCGCGATCGACACGACGCCCGGTGCGCGAGCGCTGCGAACCGTTCCCATGGTTTCGGCGGCCATGCCTGAGAGCACGAGCGCGAGCGCCACGAACGGCGCCTGGAAGGCGACGCCTACCTGCAGCGCATCGAGTGATGCGCGCCCGGCCGTGGCGAGCGCAATTGCCAGGAGCACGCTCGTCGCGAGCACGAGGAGTCCAATTCGAAAGCGGTCGGTGGTGACTGCGGTTCCGAACGCGAGAACGACCGCCCACGCGCATGCCACGAGGCTTGGTGCGCCGACGGTGCCGAATCGCTCGCGGATCATCGCGAAGAGCGCGACGACGGTGCAGAGAATCCAGATTCCCCAGTTGATGCCAATGCTGGCTTTCCAGAGAACGGAGGTGGCGAGCGTCGCGAGAGCGATCGCGAACCCCCAGGGTGCGAGGGCCGAGCCTTCAGCGCGGGGGTGGTCGAGGGCTTCGGGTTCGGCGGCGTGTGTCATACATGCTCCGGAGTAGTTACAAGTACTTTATGAAACAAAGTACTATGGCGCAACCCTTTCGGCCCCTGACGCTCCCCGCCCGCGCTCGTGCCGCTTCCGCTCTCTTCCCGTAAATTGTGGCGTGACCGCACCTTACTCCCCTCAGCCACATCCGCCGCGATGACCGCTCCCGCAGTCACCGCCTCGCGCGAGGCGTATGGCTCCGACGGCGAGCCGCTCGCGAAGCTGAGGTTCCTCGCCCGCTACATCGCGTTCTGGTTCCTCTACTTCACGCTGCTCCGCGCAACCTTCCTCGCTTACCATGTCGGCGACACCGCACACCTCGGCGCTGGCGTCCTCGCCGGCCTCCTCGCACGGGGAGCGCGCATGGACATCTCGGCGGCGTGCTATCTCGCGATCATCCCCACGCTCCTCCTCGCCTTCGCGCCGCTCGTCCCTGCGCGCGCGATGAACGTCGTCTTGCGCGCGTACACGTACGTCGCGATCGCCTTCGCCGCGCTGCTCGCCGCTACCGACCTCGAGCTCTTTTCCAAGTGGGGCGCGCGCGTGGACTCCTCGCTTCTTCCCTATCTCCGCACGCCTAGTGAGGCGGCGGCGAGCGCGGGGTCATCGCCGATTGCGCTGCTTGCGCTCATCCTCATCGCACTCATCACGGCCGGCATCTACGCGTACAGGAAAATCGTCGACAACCACGCCGCGGAGGCGGTGGGCGGTCGACTCGTTCGTACCGCGCCGCCGCTGCTGCTCTCGGGCGTTCTCCTCCTCGTTCCGATACGCGGCGGCGTACAGTGGACGCCACTCAACCCCAGCAGCACCTACTTCTCGCACAGCGACTTCGCGAACCAGGCAGGACTCAACGTCGCGTGGAATTTTCTCCACTCGCTCACGATCCGCGACTACCGCATCGCCAATCCGTACGCGTCCACGATCGCCGAGCCCGAGGCGAGGCAGCTCGTCGACTCGCTGCTTCATACCACGGACGGCACCACGCGCCATCTCCTGCGCATGTCGCGGCCGAATGTCATTCTCATCATTTGGGAGAGCGGCACGGCGAAAGTGGTGCATCGA
The DNA here is from genome assembly GCA_036564355.1 of Gemmatimonadaceae bacterium. Taxonomy (GTDB): domain Bacteria; phylum Gemmatimonadota; class Gemmatimonadetes; order Gemmatimonadales; family Gemmatimonadaceae; genus FEN-1250. Next base: position 27,158 of record DATCPC010000088.1, read on the forward strand.
CTCGGGGGACTTCCCGGCATTACGCCGCACCTCGATTCGCTCTCGCACACCGGCGTCCTGTTCGACGCGATCTACGCGTCCGGCAATCGTAGCGCAAAGGGCCTCGCCGCGATTCTGAGCGGATGGCCGGCTCAGTCGAACGCGCCCATCCTCAGCTCGCCCGCCCGCGCGGCGCGGCTCCCGGGTCTCGCCGAAGACTTCGCGCACATGGGCTACCACACCGCGTTCTATTATGGCGGCGAGCTCGAGTTCGCGGACTTCAAGTCGTATCTCGTCGCGCACGGCTTCGATCGCATCGTGGGCGAAAACGACTTCGACCGCAGGGACTGGAGCTCCAAGTGGGGTGCGCACGACCACATCGTGCTCGCGCGACTGCTCGCGGATGCGCGCACCTTCGCACGCCCCTTTTTCACGACGCTGTTCACGCTCAGCAGCCACGAACCGTACGACGTTCCGATGAAGCCCGTCATCGAGGGCGACAGCGAGCAGGCGCACTTCCTCAACGCGCACATCTACACCGATCGCAGCCTCGGCAACTTCATCGCAAGCGCGGCGCGCGAAGCGTGGTGGGACAGCACGCTCGTCATCATCATCGCGGATCACGGGCATCCGCTGCCCAAGGTCCCACGGCTCGAGGGTGAGTCCGCGTCACAGCTCTATCACATCCCCATGCTCTGGCTCGGCGGCGCGCTCGCCGTGCGCGACACGGAGATCACGGTGACAGGCTCGCAGGTGGATGTTGCGCCAACACTGCTCGCGCAGTTCGGCCTCGCGCACGCGCAGTACAAGTGGGGGAAGAATCTGCTCGCGGCAGACGTACAGCCCTTCGCGTTCTTCTCGTATCTCGATGGTTTTGGATGGGTGGACGCGCGTGGGCGACTGGTGTACGGTTACAACGCGCGGCAGGTCATGGAGCGCACCCCGGGCGCGGACGAAGGGGCGGTCCGCGCCGGGGAGGCATATCAGCGTCTCACGTACCAGGACTTTCTTGCGCGATGAGGCGGCGAAGCGACGCGCGTGTGGCGCGCCCGTCGCCGTCCGACTAGTTGTGAACGATGATCGCGCCGGTGTTGCCCAGGTTCAGCGTATCCTCGTAGCCGTACGTGCCGAGCTTGAGGAACACCGTATTTACGCTCTGCCCCACGCCGAACGTCGAGCTGTTCGGATCGCTTCCCGATGGGATCGAATCCGTGAACTTGACCACGTGATTCCCCTCGGTCGACTTCCAGATCACCTTGGTATTGCTGATCACGGACAGCGTCTCCGGAGTAAAGCCGGAATTGGTTACGAGAATCGTCTGGGTGTCGACCGGAGGCGTGATACCGGTGCTACTGCCGCCGCACGCGGCGAGCGCGATCGCGACCAAGGGCAAAACAAGACGGACCTTCATGAAAAATCCTCCGAAAGAGTGCGAGCGGCGTTCGCAGTTGCGACCGCCTGGTGAGTAACAAACGTTTCCATGCGGCTCGACTGTCGCACACGCGCCACCGCCGTGCCTGTTACCGAGCAAGAGTTCTGCCCGCGCAAAACGTGTATCGAATCATCGCCGGCGCCGGCCTGGTCCTAGTGGCTGTAGGCGACCTAACCCTCGATGCGCAGGCGCAACGCGTGTCTACCACCCGCGGCGCCCTCGCCACAGTCAGTATCGATAGCGCACACTTCCTCGCCAGCGTTTCCCCTTCCGCGGCGCTCGGTGCGGGGGTGGATGGACACGGAAAAGGCACGTTGGTCGACATCTATACTCAGCAAAACGTAACAGCGATGCGCTCAGCCGGACTCAACCGTCTGACCTATCGCCTGCGTACCGAGTTGGGCGTCGAAGCCTGGCACTGGAATCCGCGCGGCGCGTGGAGCGATCCCGCGCACGCGCGCGGATACTGGATCTCCGATTCCGCATCCCGGAGCCCGATCACGCTCACCCACGGCTACCGGCTTCCGCGTCGCGGCAACACGATCGACCAAGCCGACAATTCTGGGTACTCCCGTCTCGACGACGGCGACACCGCCACCTTCTGGAAGAGCAACCCGTACCTCGACCCGTCGCTCGACCGCGAGGATCCCTCGCCGCATCCGCAGTGGGTGCTCGTCGATCTGGGCTCCGTCGCCGGCGTCTCCGCAATCCGAATTGCGTGGGCCGATCCGTTCGCCACCCGCTTTCGCGTGCAGTACTGGAGGGGCGATGTCGTCGACGATATCGACGAGAGTCCTGCCGGCCGCTGGATCACCTTCCGGCGCGGCGACGTGCGCGCGAGTGCCGGCGGCGTCGAGCGCATCGCGCTCGCGGACGCGCCGATCGCGACGCGTTTCGTGCGCCTCGTGCTCTCCGCGAGCTCGCACACCGCGCAACCCGGCGCCCGAGACCCCCGCGACTCCGCTGGCTACGCGATCCGCGAGCTCTGGATCGGGCGCGCCGCCGCGAACGGAACGATCGCCGATCTGCTTCGGCACGGCACCTCGCGCACGACGCAGAGTTTGACGTACGCGTCGTCCACCGACCCATGGCACCGCGCGTCCGACATCGATCTCGATCTCGAGCAGGCGGGCTTCGATCGCGTGGTGAAAAGTGGGCTGACGAACGGCGAGCCGATGATGATTCCGGTACCCGTGCTCTTTTCGACGCCCGAGGATGGCGCGAACGAGCTTCGCTTTCTTGCGTCGCGCGGCTACGCGTTCGATCGCGTCGAGCTCGGCGAGGAGCCCGACGGCCAGTACGTCACGCCGGAAGACTACGCGTCGCTCTACCTGCGCTGGGCGCGCGTGCTGCACGCCGCCGCGCCGCGTGCGACGCTCGGCGGTCCGAGCTTCCAGAGTCCCGAGAGCCAGAACATGATGGCGTGGCCCGACGACTCGGCCGGCGCACCGTGGATGAGTCGATTCCTGTCGGTTCTCAAACGGCGCAATCGGCTCGCCGACTTCGGGTTTCTCTCGTTCGAGTGGTATCCGTTCGACGACGTGTGCGCTCCCACCGCGCCGCAGCTTGCGTCCGCACCGCGCCGGCTCTCCGATGTGATGCGCGGCCTCGAAGCGCAGGGCGTCCCTCGTTCGCTCCCGAAGGTCGTCGCGGAGTTCGGCTACTCCGCGTTCGCGAGCCGGGCGGAGGTCGACGTCGAAGGCGCACTCTTCGATGCGGATTTCGTCGGCCACTTTCTCGCGCTCGGTGGCGCAACTGCGTTTCTTTACGGATACGAGCCGACGTATCTCGACCATGATCCCCGCTGCAATGCGTGGGGAAACAACGCGCTCTTCCTCGCCACGAGCCGTCGCGACATTCGGCATCCGGTGGCCGCGTATCACGCCATACGCCTGCTCACGCACGAGTGGCTCGAGTTCGGCCCGGGTGCCCACACGATGTACGCCACGACGCCAACGCGCGCGGACGGAGCGCCGGACACACTTCTCTCGGCATTCGTCGTGAAGCATCCCGACGGAAAATGGAGTGTGCTGCTGGTGAATCGCGATGCGGTTCACGCGCGGTCCGTGCGGATCCGTTTCGCGGGCGGGCCCACCGAGGCTCCGATCACCGGGCTGCACGACGAGTGGATTTTCTCGCGCGCGCAGTACCGGTGGCGCCCCAATGGCGCGGAGGGGTATCCGACTCCCGACCGGCCGCCCCGTCATCGCACGACGCGGGATGAGATGGTCGTACTGCCGCCCTACTCACTCGCTGTCGTGCGCTCATCTGGCTGACCGCGGCCCGGCGGCCACGCACACGCCTTCATTTGCATCCGACTGACCATATTTGCGACATTTCCGGGGCACGTGGATCGACGCCGCGACTTCCCGTACATCGGACGGACCTTAATGACGCCTCTTGCCTCGCGACTGCGCGCGTGGACTGCGCTCTTTGCACTCGCGATCCTGCTGCCCGGCACCCTGCGCGCCCAGGACACCACCCATGCGCGCGATACCACCGTGCGCGCACCCGACACGCTCGCGCGCCAGGACTCGATGGCGCGCAGCATCCAGCGCCTCGTGCCGGTCGTGACGGTGAGCAGGGATGTCGGCCGGTCCGTGCTCGACCTGCCGTACGCGATCACCGCTGTCCGTCCCGACAGCCAGCGTCCGGGGCAGCAGCATCTCGCGGCGGACCAGACTCTCTTTGGTCTCCCCGGTGTCGTCGTTGCCACGCGCACGAATCCGTCGCAGGACGTGCGCATCGCGGTGCGCGGCTTCGGCTCGCGCTCGTCGTTCGGCGTGCGAAGCG
>DATCPC010000101.1:0-2148 GCA_036564355.1 Gemmatimonadaceae bacterium
CCGGCAGGCCGCTGACCCGCGACGCGATCGAACGTCGTCTCGCCAAGCACGTCAACTCCGCCGAGGCCAAATGTCCGACGCTCTGCTCGAAGCGAGTGTCGATGCACACGCTGCGCCACACCGCCGCGATGATGCTGCTCACCGCCGGCGTCGACACGTCCACCATCGCTCTCTGGCTTGGGCACGAGCAGGAGCGCACGGCGCACATCTACCTGCACGCCGACCTGGCGATCAAACAGCGCGCGCTTGACCGCGTCACACCCCCCAACGGCCGACCCGGGCGCTACCGGCCACCCGACCGCCTGCTCGCGTTCCTCCAAGACCTCTGACCTCACGCGATCATGCCGACCTCGATCGCGGCGATCACCCCAATCTGCGGGAGATTTCGACCCGAGGTCGGCATGACCGCAAGGTCGGCATTACGGTAGCCATGCCGACGTCGGCATGGCTACCGGCTGCTGCACGTCGCCGGCAAGCTCGTTCGCCACGGCCGCCGCACCCGGCTCAAGCTCGATCGCGACTGGCCGTGGTCAGAAGCGCTCGCGGCCGGGTTCGAGCGCCTCCGGACAATCCCGGCGCGCTGCTGAGCACGCACCGACGCCCCGCCACGACGACGACACGCAACACCGACCGTTCTCGCCTGCCCGAAAACGACCGCCAAGGGGGCCAGCGCACAGGCGTCAATAGCCGGACAGGCATCTCCGGTCCCAAGAACTACTCTCACCCCGCCAGTCACACCCCCGCGACCGCACCGCGGTCACCATCACGACGATAACGGTGCTTCGAGGTTAGGCGTCGCGGTGATCGCTCTAGTCACTGCGGGAGTGGTGGGTCTCGCGGGCGGAGGAGATGCATTTTGGGTATGTGTCCCGGGGGTCCTGATGGCATGCGCGTCATCGCGAACGCGCGTTGGCGCCGCGCTCGGCACCGCCGTAGTCATCGTGTCGGCTGCTGCCCCGACGGTCGTCTGGACCGGCGCGCGTCCGCTGCACTCGCCATTCCTCTCGCTGCTTGTTCCGGCCGCGAGCGCGGTGGTGCTGACCGCTGTTCGCGAGCGATTGCTGAACGATCGCGAGGCCCTACGCGACTTTGCCCTCAGCGATCCGCTGACCGGTATCGCGAATCGCAGATTGCTGCTCGCGCGCGCTGACTATGAGATCGCGCGCCATCAGCGAGCGCAACGCAGTTTTGCGCTCGTGATGCTGGATCTCGACGGGTTCAAGCTTCTGAATGATCGTTTTGGCCATGCTGCCGGGGACGATCTGCTTCGTGACGTCGCACTCGCACTGATGCGCTCGATGCGCGCCCAGGACACGGTCGCGAGAATCGGCGGCGACGAATTCTGTGTGCTTGCTCCGGAGACTGACGAAATGGGAACCCACCGGCTCGCGGTACGGATCGCGCGCGCGGTGCGCGACGTGACCGCCGGTGTGGAGACCATCCGGGGCAGCGCCGGGATCGCTGTCTTTCCGGGTGACGGCGTTACGGCCGCTTCGCTGCAGACGGCGGATGAGAAGCTGCTGAGCGCCAAGCGAGAACGGCAACACCGGCGTGCTCCCAGGCGCGCGGCCTGACTGCTCGCTCGGCGCCTCATCGCAGCAGCCGGCTTCCCCACCACGGCGCTGGTCGTTGACGGTGTGGTGCATCTTCCTGTTGACATCCGCGCAGAGCCCGATGATTTTGTGCGGCGGACACGGTCCAGAGCGCAACAACAAACTGTCCTCAAGGAGAGCATCATGGGCAAGATCCTGGTACACGAATTCATCACGCTCGATGGCGTCATCGAGGAGCCGTCCTGGACGATGGGCTACCCGTTCGACCCGAAGATGGGTGAGGCGATCGCGGCAGTCATGGGATCGAGCCAGGCACTCCTTTTGGGCCGCCGCACATTCGAGATGTTCGCCCCCGCTTGGTCGGCCCGGACCGCCGAGCAAGACCCAGGCGCCCCGTTCATGAACGAATCGCCGAAGTACGTGGTGTCATCGACGCTCCAGAGCGCCGAGTGGAACAACTCGACGATCTTGGGTCCGTATGAGGCCGACGCGATTCGCAGGCTCAAAGGCCAGATCGATGGCGGCATCTACGTCAGCGGCAGCGCCACGCTGGTCCGGGCAATGCTTGCCGACGGCTTGGTGGACGAGCTGCATC
>DATCPC010000111.1:0-23940 GCA_036564355.1 Gemmatimonadaceae bacterium
CCGCAGCCGTCGTCGTCGGACCGAACAGCGAGTTCTCGGCGACGATCTGCTCGAAGTGCGCGCCGGTCGCCCCGTGTAGCCGCTCGAGCAGCTCAGACATGAGCGCACCGCCCATCGCGGTACCGGTGACGACGCCGATGCGCCGTCCATCGTGGCGCGGGAGCGCGCTCGCACCATCCGCCACTCGCTTTCGCAGAAAGGCGACGGCGCCAATACCGTTCTCGATCTGCACGAAGTCGCCGTAATGCTCGGCGCCGGGAAGCTCGCGGCCGGCCAGCATGTACAGCTCGTCCGAGCCGAACACCCAGCGGTCACCGCGCTCGCGCAGCGCGCGCTCCTCCCATCGCTCGACGTGCTCGATGAGCTCGTTCGCGCGTGCGGCGTTCATCGACTCGCCCGTGTAGAGATGCGAGAACTGCGTGAGGCCAACCGGCACGATGGCCGTGGAGAGCACGGCATCGCCGAGCGACCAGAGGTCGGCGATCGACTGCTCGAGGACCTCTCCATCGTTGAGCCCGGGCACGATCACCATCTGGCAGTGAAACTGGATTCCGCCCTCCGCCAGCCGCGACAGCTGCCGCATGATGTCCGGCACCTTCGGGTTGTTGAGCAGAATCTTTCTCGCCTCGAACGGCGTCGCGTGCACCGAGATGTAGAGGGGCGACAGCCGGTATTCGAGGATGCGGGTGATGTCCTTGTCCCTCACGTTCGAAAGCGTCGCGAAGTTGCCGTAGGCGAAGGAGAGCCGGTAGTCGTCGTCGCGCACGTACAGCGGCGCACGAAGCCCCTTCGGCAGCCCCTCGATGAAGCAGAACTCGCACTTGTTGGCACAGCGGCGCACGCGCGGCGGCTCGAGCACGATGCCCATAGCCATTCCTTCAGGCCGCTCGATCTCGAATACCAGCTCCTCACCATCGGGGGTCGAGAGATCGAGCACGAGCTCGTCATCCGCGGTGAGGAACTCCCAGTCGAGAAAGTCCTCGAGCTTGCGTCCGTTCACCGCGCGCAGCGTGGTGCCGGCGACGATGCCGAGCTCGGACGCGACGGTGTCGGGAAGTACGCGCGCGACTTTGATCATCGTGTACGCAGCGTTCGATGCCAAAAGGGCCACCGGAAATCGCGGCGCGCGGAGCGAAGCTCGGAACGCCGGACGCGGCAGCTCTTGAACATGATGTAACCTAGGAGATGAGAAGCCCGAAATCAAGGCAGAACATGAACTTCGGACACTTAGACGAGGCTATCGACGAGCAACGAAAAAAGCCCGCCGCGAGCTGCGCGGCGGGCCTTCCGTTCTCGATGATGCGCGAGCAGATCAGGGGATCGGGTCGTACCTGTAGGCGACGATTCCCGCTCCATCACCGGTGAGCGAGAACGGCATTTTCTCCTTCGGAGCAAGGGAGAAATCCACGTTCTGCGTAGTGACGGGAGCGCCACTTACGTTCACGAACTGCAGTTTGAGCGTCCCCTTCTGCGGCGTGTTGCTGATGTTCTCGATGCTCCCCTTGAGCGCCGGCTTGGGCGAGCCCGGGGCGAAGGACTCGAAGGTGACCTTGGCCTTCACCTTCTCACCGGCCGCGAAAGCCACGTTGAGGGAGTCGTTGTACGCCTTGACGATCTTCGGATCCTTCGTCGCCTTCGACTTCCCCTGATACGCCAGGGCGAGCAGCTGGTACTCGTCCGGATTGTTCGGATCGATCGTCGTCAACTTCTTCGACGCGGCGAGCATCCGGTCGAAGTCGCCCGCCTTCCAGTAGACGTTGGCCGCGTTGTAGAGCCCTGGACGAAGCCAGGGATTCGACTTCTGGGCGGCGTCCATGAGCTTCGTTGCGGCGGCCGGCTGATTCATCGTGAAGGCCTGCGTTCCCGCATCGTACAGCTGGGCATCGGTGTACCCCGCGGGGTTGGCCAGCATCTGATCCCACAGCGCGCTCACGCTCTGCACATCGCCGGACGCGCTCAGCGCGGCCGACAACCCCGCCTGCGCATCGGGAGCGCTGGCGCTCTTCGGAAAGTCCGCGAGGAACTTCTTGTAGAGATCGGCGGCCTTGAGCATGCCCGCCTTCTTCTGGTCGCCGGTCATCGACTGCGCGGTCAGCCGTGTCATCTGCGCCGCGCCGAGCTCCAGCGCCGCCTTCAGATTGCTATCCGCGCCAACCTCGGCGGGCATGAGCGCCGCTCCACGCGTGAAGAAATCCGCGGCGGTTGCCGGATCCTTCTTGCGCTGGGCCACCATTCCCTGGAAGTACAGGCTGAGCGCCGACTTCGAGTCGATCGCCGTCAGGCGCTTGAGAACCGTCTCCTGCATCGCCACGCTATCGGTGTTGATGAGCGCCGACAGGTGAATGGCCAGCGGCCGCATCGCCTCCATGCGATACGACGTTATCTCGCTCGCGCAATCCGGATTCGACTTTTCCACGGCCGTGAGCATGGTGTCGGCGGCGGCGAAGAGATCGACCCGCTGATCCTTGCCATCGACATAGCCGATGTTCCCCTTGTTGACGGTCGTCGATTCGGGAAACTGCATCGCCCATCGGAGAAGCGCCTGGCCGAGCACGTAGTCGTGTCCCGCCTGATTGTCCTTGAACTTGCCCGGGTTACTCGTCAGCGACGTGACGGCGATCTTCAGCTTCTTCTGCTGATCCTCCGGCCGTCCGCCGAGTTGTGCGACGGTCATGGCGTTCATCGCCGACTTCACCTCGTCGGGCTTGTTCAGGACGACGGAGCACGTGGCCCCCTTGTCCGCGGCCTTGTCCTGCTTCTGTGCGAGCAACGGGGACGCGGCGATCGCCGAAGCGGCGAGGGCGTGCACCATGCATGTATTCCAGCGGGTCATCTACTCGTCTCCTCAGTGGTTGCTGGTCGGCGTGCGCTTCTCCGCCGGCGAAAGTACACTCGGTGTCCCGAGCCGTTCCGCCGCCGCGAGTGCCTCCGCGGTCACATCGCGCAGCGGGCGCCCCAGGCGCGTCGCAAGACGGCGCACATCGTCGAACTCGGGCTTCGCGCGGCTCCCGCCACCGGGAAGCGTGACGCGCTTCATGCGTACGGCTTCGCCCTGCACGAGCACCGTCCACTCCTCTCGGGGCAGCGCGTGACGCTCGACGGTCGAGCGGCGGATGCCGATCGAGCTGCTGTGCGCGAACAGCGCCCGCTCGACGCGATCCGCGCCGGACTGTTCGCACAGGACCTCCACGCGCGTGCCCGGGCGCCCCTTCTTCATCAGCGTCGCAAGCAGCACGACATCGAGCGCGCCCTCGTCGCGCAACACATCCGCCAGCGCGCTCATCGCCTCGCCATCCATGTCGTCGATGTCCGTTGCGAGCTGTACGAGCGTCTCGACCACGACGCCATCGAGCAAGGCAGGCTCCGCGAGCGTGATGCGAAGTGCGTTTGCACGATTCGCGAACTCCTTCGTCCCCGCGCCGTAGCCGGTGCGAAGCGGTGTGTACGACGCGGGTGCCGGCCCGCTCGAGAGCGCGCGCACGAGCGCGGCACCTGTGGGCGTCACCAGCTCGCCCGCACCCTCCGGACCCGGCCGAATGACGTGTCCCTCGAGCAGCTTCATCGTCGCGGGTGCGGGCACCGGCAGGATTCCGTGCGCGGCCGTCACCGTCCCGTCGCCGACGACGATCGGCCCGCAGTACACGCGATCGACGCCGAGCAGTTCGAGCCCCCACACGGAGCCGACGACGTCGAGAATCGCGTCGACGGCGCCTACCTCGTGCAGGTGCACTTTCTCCGGGCCAACGCCGTGAATCTCGCCCTCGGCTTCCGCGATCGAGGTGAACGCGGCATCCGCGCGCTCGCGTACGGCGTCAGGGACCCCCGCGGCGGCGACCATCTCGCGGATCTTCTTGATGTGGCGCCCATGCGGCTGCGGCGGGATGGCGAAGTCGACCTTCGTACACGCGATCCCGGCGCGCAGCACCCGCTGAATGCGCACCTCGACGCCGTCGAGCGCGAGCCGCGCGGGAAGCGCACGCAGCCATTCGGGGTCGAGCCCGACCTCGAGCAGCGCGCCGAGCATCATGTCGCCGGCAATGCCCGAGAACGGATCGATGATCGCTATTGGTGACATACAAAGAAAGCTACTCGCCGTCGGTCGGCGCCGGCTAGCCTTGTTCCGCCGCCCCCGCGGCCGCGCTTCCCGGCTCCGGTGGAAGCAGCGCTGTGAGCAGCCGCTGCGCGCTTGCCATGCTGAAGCCGGGAAGCTGCGCGATCGCCTCCACGCCGGCATCGCGCACGCCCTGCACGCTTCCGAACGCGTTGAGCAGCGCGCGCCGCTTCTCCGGACCCACACCCTTGATCTTCAGGAGCTCCGACGTGACGGTGCGCATGGACCGCCGCTTTCGGTTGTACGTGATCGCGAACCGATGCGCCTCGTCTCGCATCCGCTGCAGCATGCGCAGCGCCGGCGCCCGCTTCGACAAGCGCAGCGACTCGCTGCGGCCCGGTATGAAGATCTCCTCGTCGCGCTTCGCGAGCGAGATCGTGGGAAGGCGCGACAGATTCACCGCCTCCAGCGCTTCACGCGCGGAGCTCAGCTGCCCCTTCCCTCCATCGACGACCACGAGATCGGGGAGCGGCTTCTGCTCGTCGAGGCGACGCGTGAAGTACCGGGTGACGACTTCGCGCATGGACGCGAAGTCGTCCGTGCCCTCCACGGTCTCGATCCTGAACTTTCGATACTCGGCGCGCTTCGGCCGCCCGTTCTCGAACCACACGCACGAGGCGACCGTATCAGTACCCTGCGATGTCGAAATGTCGAAACAGATCATCGCGCGCGGAACGCTCTGCAGGCCGAGCTCGCGCTGCAGCTCGTACACGGGATCCACCGCGCGCTCGTCGGCCTCGAACGTCGATGTTTTCTGCTCCTCGAGCAGATGCCGCGCGTTCTGGTCGGCGAGCTCGATCAGCTGCCGGCGCGGGCCCCGCTGCGGCATCCAGATCGCGGTGCGCGGCAGCGTCTCCTCGATGAGCTCGCGGTCGGCGACCTCGAAGGGAATCAACAGCTCGCGCGCGTGCTCGGTGAGCGGGATGTACGTGCGGGCGAGATACGCCGCGAGAACCGCGTCGTCACCCTCATCCTGAATGTTCTCGACGAACTGGTGCTCGCGCGCGAGGAGCTTTCCCGCCCGAATGCGCAGCATCGTGACCACCGCGTCCTCGCCGTCGCGCGCGTAGCCCAGGACGTCGCGATCGCCGCCCTCGACCTCGACGACGACCGTGGGCTCCTCGAGCTTCTGCAGATGGCGCAGCGCGTCGCGTAGCTCGCCCGCGCGCTCGAAGTCCATGTTCTGCGCCGCCTCATCCATTCGCGCGCGCACACGCTTCGTCACCTCCGCCGCGCGACCGTCGAGATACAGCAGCACCTCGTCGATCATCACCCGGTACTCGGCCTGCGTTTGCAACAGAATGCAGGGCGCCTTGCAGCGACCTATGTGGTAGTCGAGACACGCGCGCTCCGGCATCTCGTTCGGCATGTCGTACCGGCACGAGCGAACCGTGAAGATTCGCTTGACGACATTGAGCGCCCGCCGCATCGCGCCGACATCGGTGTACGGCCCGAAGTACCTGCCCCCGTCGTCGATCAGCCGCCGGGTGACGTAGACGCGCGGAAAGGGCTCGTTGATCGTGACCTTGATGTACGGATACGACTTGTCGTCCCGCAGCGCGATGTTGAAGCGCGGCTTGTACTCCTTGATGAGGTTGGCCTCGAGCACTAACGCATGCGCTTCCGTGGGGAGCACGATGGTTTCCACATCGGCAATCTGGCGGACGAGAACGCGGGTCTTCGCGGTCGCGAGCGGATCGGCGCCGAAGTAGCTCCGCACGCGCGAGCGAAGCCGTTTGGCTTTTCCCACATACAAGACCACGCCCGATGCGTCCTTGAACATGTACACGCCAGGCGATTCGGGGAGATGCGGAAGCTTGAGCGCGATCTGCTCTGCGAGCTCGTTTGGCACGATGTAAATATAACGGGTTACAGTGGTTGCGCGTCCCGATCTCTTGTAGGCTCTCACCCTCTCGAGCGGCCGCTCATGCTGCCGGCGAGGACAACGCGCCTACTGCTTCGGCGACCCGGGCATTCGTCGCGTGAGTCGCCCCAGTACCGTCCGCACCTCGGGGATGCCCAGCGCCGCGGTCACGCCAAAATACACCAAGCCGTACGGCACGATCGTCAGCACCGCGAGGAGAATCGCGGGACGCGGGCCCACGAGCTCCTTCACTCCCCACGCCACCGCCGCTGCGGCCGCCGCCGAAAGCCAGAGTCGCGCGACCAGCGATGCCGGCAGACCAGTGCGCCCGATGCGCGCGTTGAGAGTGCGCCGGAGCAGCACGAACTCCACCCACCCCGCAATTCCCGCAGATGCGGTGAGCCCCGCCACGCCCCAGTGCGTGTCGATGCCGAGCAGCCTCGGAAGCGGAATCGCGAACAGGTATCCGAGCCCGCTGGTGAGCAACACACGCACGATGGCGTAGCGAAGGGGAGTGCGCGTGTCGCGCAGCGCATAGTACGTCGACGCGTACAGCCGGCCGAGCGTCGACGCGAGCAGCCCCACCGCCGAGCCGGCGAGGATGCTCCATACGTACACGGAGTCGGCCTGCGTGAAGCGTCCCGACTTGAAGAGCGCGCCCGCCAGAATGTCACCGAGGGCGAGGAAGGCCATCGCCGACGGAATGACCAGAAACGCGATGCGGCGCAGACCGCCCTCCAGACGTGACCGCAGATAGCCAGCGACCTCCGCCGTCTCGCCAACGGCGCTCGACATCGCGGGGAGCTCCGCCGCCGACACGCTCATGCCGAACAGGCTCACCGGCAGCATGTACAGCGCCTGCGCGTTCGTGAGCGCGGCCAGCGCGCCCGTGCCCAGCAGGCTCGCGATGAGGGCGTCGATGTAGCCGCTGATCTGCACGACGCCGCGACCGACGAACACGGGCAGAAAATTCGAGACGACTGTGCGCGCGTTCGCGGACGCGGTATCCCAGGTCACGTTGAAGTGGTGCAGCAACGACAGCACCGTCGGCACCTGCACGAGCAGCTGTGCGGCGCTTCCGACCACCGAGGCCCACGCGGCGACCATCGCGAGATCGAACTCCGGTACGCGCCCCCCGCGCCACACGAGCGCTGCGATGATGGCAATGTTCCAGACGATCGGCGCCGAATACGAAATCAGAAAGCGCCGGTGGCTGTTCAAGACGCCGAGACACCATGCCGAGAGCACGAGCAGCCCCGCCCCGGGGAATAGAATTCGGACGAGGGTGATCGTCAGCTCGCGCTTGGCTCCTGAGAACCCGGGGGCGATGAGAGCGATGAGGAGCGGTGTGGCCGCAATGCCTACGAGCACGAGGATGGACGTCGCGACGGCGAGGAGCGAAAGCACCGCACTCGCGACGCGCGCCGCCTCGTCCTCTTCCCCGTTCGCGCGCAGCCGCGCGTAGACGGGGATGAAGGAGGCGGATAGAACGCCTTCGCCGAACAGATTCTGGAGAAAGTTCGGAATGCGAAACGCGGCGTTGAACGCGTCGGCGGCGTCGCTCAGTCCGAGGTAGCGCGCGAGAAAGTGCTGACGCACGAGTCCCGCGAGGCGGCTGAGGAGGATGCCGGTGGCGACGAGCGTGGCCGCGCGCCCCGACCGCTCGCGAGGCGGAGGCGCACCCGCGCTAACGGGGGGCGGCGACCCGCTCATCCGATGCGTCGCTCGCCCGCCCCGCCAGGATCGATGCCGCGTGCTCGCTGGCGCGTGCGTGCATCTGCGCGAGCAGCGGAGCGCCGTGGCGCGCGAGCATCGGGATGAAGTTGAGCACGCGCTCCTGCGGCTTGCCGAGTGGAAAGAGTGATGTCCGCGCGATTGCGATGTCGCGCATCGTGGCGGCCTCGCGTCGCTTCGCGGCCGCCAGGATGCGCCGCTCGAGTCGCTCGATGCGGTGCTGCACGTTGTGGCGCGCGCCATCGAGCACCGCCTCGGGGACGAGCGGGACTTTTCCGTCGGTGGAGAGCGCGGCGCGGAGCGCGTCGTTGAGGGCGTCGGCGCCGGCCGCGTAGTGCGCAAGCGCGTCGCGCACCTCGGCCGAGAGCCGGGCGCGCGCCAGCCGCGACTCGGCGGCGTGCGGGTCGCGCAGGTCGTTCGGCGTGAGCGAGTAGCGCGCCAGCAATCGCTGCACGTGGGGCTCGATTACCATCCCCGACCACCTCGGCACGACCACCGGCACAGAAACTCCGAGCTGCTGCGCCACCGCGGTGGCCTGCGCGAAGTACGCGACCTCTCCTGGGCCACCGACGTACGCGATGGTGGGCAGAATGGCGCGCTCGGCGATGGGGCGCAGGAGCACGTTCGCCTCGAGCTCCGCGTCGTCGTCCACGGCCGCCGCGTTCGCGATCGGGATGCGCGTGCGCGCGCCGTTGGTGTAGCGGAAGACGGTGGAGAGTCCGCGCACGTGCGCGACCGGCGGCTCGAAGCCCCGGTCGCGAAGCTCCTGCTCGCGTGCGGTGAGCGCGGCGTCGATCTCGGGTGCGCGGCGGAGGGCGCGGCGCAGAACGTCGTGCGAGGCGCGCCGCACCGACGGATGTCCCGCGTCGAGCACGGCGATGCCAAGTGGCTCGAGAATCGTGCGCAGCAGTTGAACGTAGGCGAGCCCGATGGTTTGCCCGGGCACGTACGCCGCGCGTACGACGTCCAACGCGGCGCGGGCGACGGCGGACCCGCTCGCGAGCTCAAGCAACCGGATGAGCGGAGCGACATCGCCGAGCAGCGTATCGCGCATCGATCGATCGGTGACCTCGGGAAGCGGCTGTTGTAGACGCACGAGATTGCCGTTCAGTATGACATAACTGGCGCTGGACTCCGCGAAATCCGCATCGTATGTCGCCGCCCAGAACACCGGCGCCGTCGGAATCCCCGTCGCCGCCTCGAGCGCGTCGGCGAGCGTCAGCGCACTAATTGCCTTGCTCCACGTATACACGGGACCGCCGAAGAGTCCCGGCTGTTGCCCCGTCGTCACCAGCACCCCGCGCCCGTCGGCGCTGCGTGCCAGTCGCTCGGCCGCCGCGCCACTTGCGCCGAGCGCGGACTCGAGTGCGGTCGCCCACGCTCGCACGCTCCCATCCGACATCACGGCCCGAGCGCGCGCGGCCCACTCGTCCGCTCCGGCCGGCGCATGCTCGCACCACTGAGGCGGCGTGGCGCCCGCGAGCGCGGCTCGAGTGAGCGCCGAGCCGCCGAACGGGATCGTGACAACGCGGGGCTCGCTCACGCGCGTACCCGCGTGCACGGCATCGTCGCGAGAGCGGCGCTCACTTGTGATACGGCTCGCCGCGCACGATCGTCCCCGCGCGATACAACTGCTCGGCCAGCAGCAGCCGCGCGAGCTCGTGCGGCAAGGTGAAGCGCGAGAAGGAGAGTCGCTGCGACGAGGCCGCGCGCACCGCTCGCGAGAGGCCGAGTGCGCCGCCTATCACGAAGGCCACATCGCGCGACGCGCGCTCGCGCTCCGCCGTCATCCATGCCGCGAGCTCGGCCGATGTGCGCGACTCGCCGTCTCCATCGCACGCGACGATGAGCGCGCCCGCACCCGAGGCCTCCAGCAGCCGCTCCCCTTCCCGCTCGCGCACGAGCTCCAGACTCGCGCAGCGCGCGGACTCTTCCCGCACCTCGCGAATCTCCAGCGGCCAGTAGCGGGCGGCGCGCGTTTCGTAGTCCTGAATCGCCGCGGCAAGCGTCTGCGCGCGCGGCTTCCCCACCGCGACGATCCGGAACTTCACCCGGCGACGTCACGCATCACGCGCCGTCGCAACGCGCGCGCGGAGTCTCACGCATAGATCCCGCGCAGCCGGTGCACCGTCGCCACGCGCGAGATGGACAGCATGTAGGCCGCCGTGCGCATGTTCACCTTGTGGCGCTTCGAGAGCTCGAGCACGGCTTCGAAGCTGCGCTCCATGATCTGGCCGAGCCGCTGATTCACGACCTCTTCGGTCCAGAAGTAGCCGCCGCGGTCCTGCACCCACTCGAAGTACGAGACGGTCACGCCACCTGCGTTCGCGAGGATGTCCGGAATGACGAAGATCCCCTTCTCCTCGAGAATCGCATCCGCTGGCGCCGTGGTCGGACCGTTCGCGCCCTCGCAGATGATGCGCGCGCGAATGCTCCCCGCGTTCTTGCGCGTGATCACGTTCTCGAGTGCCGCCGGTACGAGCACATCCACATCGAGGGTGAGGAGCTCGTCGTTCGTCAGACGGTCGCCGCCATCGAAGCCGTCGAGCGACTTGTGTTTCTTCACGTGCTGGATCGCCTTTTCGACATCGATGCCGCGCACGTCGTACACGGCGCCGGCGCGATCGCCGATGGCGACGATTCGGCATCCCTCCTTGCGAAGGAGATCCGCGGTGACGGAACCGACGTTGCCGAAGCCCTGCACCGCCACGGTCGCACCGGCGATCGGCATGCCCAGGTGCGCGAGCGCGGCGCGCGTGACCATCATGCAGCCGCGTCCCGTCGCTTCGCGCCGGCCAAGGGAGCCGCCCATCTCCACAGGCTTGCCGGTGACGACGGCGGTGACGGTGTGCCGCGCGTGCATCGAGTAGGTATCCATCACCCATGCCATCACGCGCTCGTTCGTGTTGACATCGGGGGCCGGCACGTCGGAGTCGGGACCGAGGATGCCGATGATCCCAGCTGTGTAGCGTCGGGTCAGCCGCTCGAGCTCGCCCACGCTCAGCTTCGTCGGATCGCAGATCACGCCGCCCTTCGAGCCGCCAAAGGGAATGTCCACCACCGCGCACTTCCACGTCATCCACGCCGCGAGCGCCTTCACTTCGTCGATGGTGACGTTGAGATCGAACCGAATGCCGCCCTTCGCCGGACCGCGCGACGTGTTGTGGAGCACACGGTAGCCGGTGAACACCTCGATCTCGCCGTTGTCGAGCAGCACCGGAATCGAGACGATCAGCTGCTTCTCGGGGCTTCGCAGGATCTTGTACAAACCGGGCTCGAGGTCCAGCAGCTCGGCAGCCCGGTCGAATCGCGACATCATGTCCTCGAAGGGATTGTCCTCATTGAGGAACGTATCCTTGTCGGGACCGATCATCTTCTGGGTGGTGAGACGAAAGTCAGCGGTCATATACGATTGGGTTACCGTAGACCCGGGAGGGTCAGAGTTGACGGAGACGTGCGTTGATCGCGAGGTCGAAGATGGCGTCGATTGCCTCCCCTCGCTCCTCGACGATTACGGCTTGGGAAACATAGCCAATGGCCACCGCTTCGCGAGGCCAGAGAGGGAGAAGCTTGACGGCGTCCTTGAGCGTGCAGAGGGCGATTTCATCGGGCCCGACTGAGCGCGCGAGCGACTCGGCATCGGCGGCCGTGAACGGATGATGATCCGGGAACGCGCGCATCCGCACGGTCGCGCCGGCCTGCGTGAGCTGCTCGCCGAACGCGGCGCCGTTGCCCACGCCGGCAATGGCGAGCACGCGGCGCCCCGCAAGCGAAACGAGCGGAGCGGGTGGACTGTTCTCGACGCACACGGCATCGAGGGCGAGATGGACGATCGCCGTGCGCACGCCAGGAGCGACGATGTTCACGCGCGCGATGACCTCTCGCGCGCGCGCGAGCGGCGCAGCCTTGCGCGTCACGATCACCAGCGACGCTCGGCGGAGCGCGGTGGCTGGCTCCCGATACGGTCCGGTTGGAAGCATGCGCTCCGGAACGTCGGGCGCGTCCGCGCTCACGAGTACGACGTCGGCCACGCGCGCGACGCGCCGATGCTGGAATGCATCGTCGAGCACCGCGACATCGGCTCCGGCCGCCGCGGCGCGCTCGATCGCTTCGAGCCGGTTCGCGTTGACGATGATAGGAATCGATGGCGTGAGCCGCTCGTGCACGAGCGGCTCATCGTCCCCGTAACCGCGCAGGACGATCGCCGGGCGAGCGCCGCGCGCCTGGAGCTGCGTCGCGAGCCACGATGACACGGGGGTCTTCCCCGTTCCTCCCACGGTGAGATTGCCGACGGCGAGCGCAGGCAGGCGCGGGACGCGCGCGGGAATTATCCGGCGATCGTAGATCGCGTTGCGGAGCCGCACGATGAGCGCGAACAACGCGGAGAGCGGCGAGAGCAGTGCGCGCGCGATGCGCGCGCCCACGGACGCGCTATACCAGAGCCACTCGGCCAGCGTTCGCTCAGCCACCGGCCGCTCGCGGCAGCTCGCGCATCAATTCCTGGAATCGAGGCGCCTGGCTCGCCGCCTCGCGCAGCGAGGCTGCGATCACCGGCACGGGCTCTCCCACGTAGATCGTGATGCGGGCGAACGGCTTGGGGATGATGAATCGATCCCAGCTCCGGAGCCGCCACGCGCGATCCGCGACTGCGCGCAGGAGCACGATTGGCGCACCCGACCGCTGCGCCGCGATCAGCGCACCGGGCGCGAAGCTCTCCGCGGGTCCGCGCGGCCCGTCGGGCGTGACGGCGACGTGCGCTCCGCCTTCCACCTCGCGCGCGAGCGCCAACAACGCCCGCTCGGCGCCGCGACGCGACGAGCCGCGGATGGTGCGATAGCCCATCGACTCCGCCGCGCGCGCGGCGATCTCGCCGTCTCCGTGCTCGCTGATGAGAACCACGATGCCGAGCTTGCGGAAATTCCACATGTGGCAGAGCAGCTCACAGTGCCAGAGGCAGAAGATCACGGGGCGCTCGTGCTGGCGAACGATGTCGACGCCTCCGTGCCGCACTTCGCGCACGCGCCAGGTGCGCGCGAGTACTCGCACGCCGATACCGACGATGGCCGACGCCCACTGCGCGCGACGCTCCCGCTTGCGTGCGCGCGAGGCGTGATCGCTCACGCGAGCATCTCGAGGGCGATGCGCGCCACGCGCTCTGCGGCGCCGGGCTCGCCGAGCGCGGTGCGGACATCGGCGAGGTCGGCGAGCATCCGGGCGCGCTCGCGCGAGCCGTGCGCGAGCAGCGGCTCGAGCGCGTTCGCCATGGCGATGGGTTGCATTTCGTGCTGGATGAACTCGGGGGCGACGGGGCGATCGACGACGAGATTCACGAGCCCGATGTACGAGATGCCGCGTATGAGCCGGCGCGCGATCTCGTAGTTCAGCCTGCCGACGCGGTACGCGACGATCAGCGGCGTGCCCGCGATCGCAGCTTCGAGCGTCGACGTCCCGCTCTTGACGAGTGCCGCATCGGCCGCGCGCCACACCGCGTACGAATCGCCGTGCACGAGCTGATAGGGCACGCGCGCCGCATCGATCTGCATGTTCGGCGCGACGCTGACGATGACTCGCAACCCGGCCACGCGGCGCTCGAGCTCCCGCGCGGTGGCGGTGAAGCTGTCGAGATGATGCGTGAGCTCGCCGCGACGGCTCCCGGGAAAGAGCGCGAGCACCGGTACGTCATTCGGAATTCCGAGCCGCGCGCGCGCCTCGCTGCGCGACGGCAGATCGCGCGCGCCGTCGAGCAGCGGATTGCCGACATAGGAGGCGGCGATGCCGTGCTTCGTGAGATACGGCTCTTCAAACGGAAGGATGACCGCCGCGCGGGTGATCGAGCGGCGCATCGCCTTCAGCCGCCCCGCGCGCCACGCCCACACTTTCGGCGTGATGAAGTAGAGCACGGGCACACCGGCCGCGTGTGCGGCTGCCGCAACGCGCAGGTTGAAGCCGGGATAGTCGACGAGGACGACGAGTGCGACGTTGCCGCCGAGCATCCGCTTCTCGAGCTGGCGAAGGAGCCGCAGATGAAACGGGATCTGCCCCACCACGCCCGCGTATCCCATCACCGCGTGCGCTCCCATGTCCTCGATGAGCGCCGCCCCTGCGGCGCGCACGCGCGCTCCGCCGACAGCTGCCACCGGGATTGCCGGGGCCAGCCGGCGAAGGGCCTCTACGACCGCTGCGGCGTGCAGGTCGCCGGAAGCCTCACCGGCGACGACCAGCACCTCACGCACGACGAAGTCCGGCGGGATGCTCGCTCATACCGCGAGGCCGCGCTCACTCTTCGACACGAATGCCAGGAAGTGCTCGACCTCGGGGAACGGCTGCAGCTCGTCGCGTGCCCGATCCATCGCGCGCGAGAGAATGAGATCGGATCGAAAGAACAGACGATACGCGCGCTTCAGCTCGCGGACGACGGCCGGATCGAAGTTCGCCCGCGTCAGTCCGACGGAATTCAGGCCGTACAGCTTGACCGGGTTGCCCACTGCCTTGAGATATGGGGGCACGTCCTGCGTCACCTTCGATGCGCCGCCGACGAACGCATACGCGCCGAGCTTCACGAACTGATGCACGGCCACGAGTCCCGAGATGATCACGCGATCCTCGATGAGCACGTGTCCGGCGACCTGCGATGCGTTGGAGATGATGACGTGATCGCCGACGTGACAATCGTGTGCGAGATGCGTATACGACATGAGCAGGCAGTTGCGACCCACCACCGTCCGCTCGGACTCCGCCGTGCCGCGGTTGACGGTCACGAACTCGCGCAGGATGGTGTTTTCGCCGATCTCGACGAAGGTGCGCTCACCCTGAAACTTCAGGTCCTGCGGATCGCCGCCGACGATGGAGCCGCTTCCCACCTTCACGTTTGCCGCCAGCGTCGCCTGCTTCTCGAGCGTTGCGCGCGGCGCGATTACGCATCCGTCTCCGATCACGCACTCCGGTCCGACGATCGCGAAGGCGCCGATCTCGACGTCTTCCCCGATCTGCGCATCCGCCGAGACGAGCGCAGTCGGATGGATGCGGACGGTCATCGGTCGCGGACCATGGCGCCCATGTCCGCCTCGCAGACGATCTCCCCGTCGACGCGGGCGACTCCGTGAATCTTGCACATCCGCCCTCGACGCTGGACCATCTCGATCTCGAGCCGCAGCTGATCGCCCGGCTTGACCGGCCGCCGAAACTTCACGTTGTCGAGCGAAGTGAAATACATGACGAGCTGCGCGGCATCCCCGACATCGGTGAGCATCAGCAGCCCGCCCACCTGCGCCATGCACTCGACGATGAGCACTCCCGGCATGATCGGATGCCCCGGAAAGTGCCCCTGAAAGAACGGCTCGTTGATCGTCACGTTCTTGAGCCCCACGATGCGCTTCCCGGGCTCGTGCTCGAGGATGCGATCCACGAGCAGAAACGGGTATCGATGGGGCAGCGCCTTGATGATCTCCTCAGCTCCGTTCATCCGCGTCTCCTCTGCGGCACGTTTCAGCATTTCGCGAACGAGCGTCACCGTTCCCCGGTGGCTCGGCCTGTCGGCGGCGATCCGGCCGCGCACGCGTTTGCCCGCGAGCGCCAGGTCGCCGATGAAGTCCATTGCCTTGTGGCGCACGAACTCGTCGTTCCACCGCAGCTCCGTGTCGACCGGCCCGTCGTCGTCGAGCACGACGGTGTTCGACGTCGTCACGCCCCGAATGAGACCCTTCGCCCGCAGCGCATCCGCCTCACGAAGGAAGCCGAAGGTGCGCGCGGCCGCCAGATCCGAGGCAAAAGATGCAGGCGTGACCGGCAGTTGGCAGGACTGGCGACCGATGAGCTTGTGCGGAAAATCGATCGTCACGTCGAGCGACAGTGTCGGCGCCGGCGTCACCGTGTACGTCGAGCTGCCATCGCGCACGGTGAGCGGCTCGCGCAGCATCAGGTACTCGACCTCTCCCGCGACATCGACGATCCCCGCGCTCAGGAGCGCTTCATAGAACGGGCGCGCACTCCCATCGAGAATCGGCGGCTCCGCGGCATCGAGGTCGATGCGTATGTCGTCGATCTCGAGCGCGGCGACCGCTGCCAGCACGTGCTCCACCGTGTGCACCGCCTCCTCGCCCGAGCCGAGCTGCGTGTGCCGCTCGGTGAGCACGGCGTTCTCCGCGCGAGCGACGATGGCCGGCTCACGGGGGAGGTCCGTTCGGCGAAAGACGATACCCGAGCCGGGCGTAGCGGGGCGAAAGGTGAGCGTGCACTCGCGCCCGAGATGCAACCCGGTCCCCTGCAGCGATACCGCGCCGCCGATGGAATGACGGCGCGCGATCACGAATTACGCTCGCGCAGCTGCCGCTCGATCTCGCGCATCCGGTCCGCGAGCTTGTAGAACGCCGATGTGGCCTTCAGCCACTCGCGTTGCGGGCGCGCCGGGGCGCCGCTCCACATCTCGCCATCGGGAATGTCATTCATGACGCCAGAGCCCGCCCCCAGCTTTACGCGATTGCCGAGCTCGAGATGCCCGGTGACGCCAACCTGACCACCGATCATGCAGCCGTCGCCGAGTCTCGTCGAGCCGGCGATGCCGGACTGCGCGGCGATGAGGCACATCCGCCCCAGTCGCACGTTGTGCGCGATCATCACGAGATTGTCGAGCTTCGAGCCGGATCCGATGACGGTGTCGGCGATGCTCCCGCGATCGATCGTCGAATTCGCGCCCACTTCCACATCGTCCTCGAGAATGCAGCGGCCGACGTGCGGGATTTTCTGCACGCCGGTTTTCGTCGGCACGTAGCCGAAGCCGTCGCTCCCCGCGCGCACGCCCGCGTGCAGGCGCACGCGCGCCCCCAGGATCGTGCCGGGATAGAGCGTCACGGAGCCGACGAGATGTGAATCCTCGCCGATCGTGACATTGCGTCCGACATCGCACAACGGGCCGATCACCACGCGATCGGCGAGCACCGCGTTTTCACCGATGATGCTGTGCGCGCCGATCGCAACGTCCTTCCCCAGCTTCGCTCCCCTGCCGATGACCGCGGATGGGTGAATCCCCATGGCGCGCGGCGCCGGTGAATACAGCGCGGGGAGCACGAGGAGCATCGCCTCCTGTGGGTTGGCGACGATGATTCGGCACTCGGGCCCGTCGTGATCCGCCAGCTCCGGCGAGACGAGCGATACTCCCGCGCGCGACGACGCGAACTCCGCCGCGTATCGCGGATTCGCGAAGAAGCTCAGTTCGTTCGGAGCCGCATGGTCGAGCGCCGCGACGCGCACGACGCGAACCGATGCGTCGCCCCGCAGCGACCCCCGCACGAGATGCGCGACAGCCCCGGCGGTGAGAGCGAGCTCGCTCACGCCACCGAGGCTGGTCGACGGTCGATCCGTTTGGTTCAATGGTCGTTAGGCGGCGACTTGGGTCGCGCGACACCCGTCGGCTTGGGCGACGCAGCACCCGTCGTGGAGCGGGGTGTCGTCGTGGGCGACGGCGCGGCCATTGGAGCGGCCTTCATGGCGACCGGGCCCGCGGCGACCAGCCGCTTGATCACCTGGTCGGTGACGTCGAGCGAGGAATCCGCCGCAACGACGACGCCCGCCTGGCTTCCGGCATCGAGAATGAACGAATAGCCGTTCTCGGTGCGCAGCTGCTCGATGATCTTGTTGATCTGCTCCATGATCGGCCGCACGAGCTCCGCTTCGCGCTGCTGGGCGGTCTGTTCGAGCTCCTGCACCCGCTGCTGATACGCTTGCCGCTTGGCGTTCAGATCCTTCTCACGGGCGGCCTTCGCCGTTGCCGTCATCGTCGCCTGGTTCTTCTGGTAGTCGGCGATCTGCGACTGCAGCGTGTCACCCATGTGCTGCACCTGCGCCTTGTACTGGTCCATTTCCTTCTGAAACTGCGTTTCGGCGTCAGCGCGGCCCGGCGCCTGCGCGATGATCTTCTGCGAATTCACATACACGATCTTCGGCGCTGTACCCTGCGCGGCGAGGAGACCGGCCGTCGAAATTGTGAGCGCCACGACAGCGGTGGCGACGCGAACGTAGGAACGCATGGAAGCTCCGAATTAGAAGAGTTGCCCGAGCTTGAAGTGTAACTGCCACTTGGGCTTCTTGTTGCCGAATTGGTCGACCCGATCGAGACCGTAGGCGTAATCGAGCCCCAACGGACCCAGTGGCGTTACGATCGCCACACCAACACCGACGCCGCGGAACAGGCGCGTCGGATCGAATTCGCTGGGCTTGTTCCATACATTGCCCGCGTCGTAGAACACATCCGTGTACAACATCTGGTTGAATCGCAGTCCGAGCTCCACCGTCGAGGTGAAGAACGCGTTGCCGAACGACGAGCGAGTCGCGTTGCTGTTCGTCGCATCGACGAAGCCCTGCGGCGTGACCGAAAACTCTTCGTAGCCGCGAAGCTGCTCGCCGTACTGCGTTCCACCGAGCGCAAAGCTCTGGGAGTAGAAGAACGGACCGTCGTTGCCGAACACCGCGCCCGCGCGCGCCGTGAGGCCGAGAATCAGCTTCATCGGCTGTGAGCCCGGGGCGTCGCCGCCGAGCGTGCCCAGGGTGGTGTAGTTCCGCAGCTCCGTGGTGTAGCGCTGGAAGCTCGCGGTGCCCCCCAGCGGTCCGCCGTTGAACTGCGCGGTGATCGAGCGTTCCGAGCCCGCCGATGCGAACGGAAGGTCGATTCGATTGTCGTGCGTCAGCGTGAAGCCGAGTGTCGAACGAAAGTTATACTGCTGGTTGATCGTCGTGTCGCGGGAGGCCAGCCCACCGCTGAATTTCACGGCTTCACCGCCGTAGGACACGAAGAACCTCGTGTACGGCGATCCGCGCACCGGAAATCCGAACTGCAGCGACGCTCCCGAGCTCGTACTCTGCCCGAGGTCCGCGATCGTGTAGCGCGACTGAGTGTGGTAGGCGGTGACCGTCGCCGAGATCCGCGTTTGCTTCACCGACGGATCCGTGTAGCTCAGCTGGAAGTCGTTGATGAACTGTCCGAACTGCCACTGGACCGAGGCGCTCTTGCAGGCGCCGAAGAGATTGGGCTGGGTGAGGCCGATGAATCCGCCAACGCCCGTGCCCTGACCAACCGACGCGCCGAAGTTGATGCTCCCCGTGCGCTTCTCCTTCATTCGGAAAACGATGTCGACATCGCCCTGGTCGTTGGCCGGTTTCGTATCGGGAGGCGGCAGCGGCGACTCGAAGAAGTTCAGATTCTGGATGTTCTGATAGCTGCGGATGAGGCGGTCCTGGTTGAACACGTCGCCAGGCAAGATCACCAGTTGCTCGCGAATGCAGGCTTCGTTCGTGTAGTCGTTGCCGAGAATCTCGATGCGATTCACGGTCGCCGGCGATTTTTCGTCGATCTCCCAACGCAGATTCACCACGGGCGTCGAGTCGCGGAGGGAGCGTTCCACCACCGGCCGAACCTGCGCGTAGATGTACCCCTCGTTGCTGTAGGCGTTGCGGATGGCGGTCGTCGCGTCGTCCCATGCGCTCTGATCGAACGCGCCAACATCGCGATCCTTGTGGCCGAGGACGCCGCGGAGGCGCTGCGTGATCGTGGGATCGCGCGCCTGGAA
Source organism: Gemmatimonadaceae bacterium (assembly GCA_036564355.1). Classification (GTDB taxonomy): domain Bacteria; phylum Gemmatimonadota; class Gemmatimonadetes; order Gemmatimonadales; family Gemmatimonadaceae; genus FEN-1250. The sequence continues at coordinate 19,268 of DATCPC010000111.1, forward strand.
CGGGTAGTAGCGCATCAGCTCATCGGTCGTGAAGTGGTGATTCCCGACGATCTCCATCGTGCCGACCCGATAGCGCTTGCCCTCGTCCACCGTCACCTGCAGCATCCCTTTGCCATTGCTTCGGTCGACGACCAGCGTGTCCTTCACGATCTGCGCGTCGATGAGCCCGTGCTGCTCGTAGAGCTTGGGGATGCGCTCGCTCAAGTCGCCCTGAAATTTCTCGTCGTCGAACTCGCCCTTGCGCCAGAACCAGAACGCCTCCGGCTTGATCTTCATCGCACCGACGACCTGCGCGTCCTTCAGCTCCTTGTTGCCCTGAATGTCGACGCCGGAGATCGCAAGGTGGCGTCCCTCATCGATGTTGAAGACGATGCGCGCATCGCCGCCCGTCGTGTCGGTGACCGGCGTGATCTTCGCGAGATAGTAGCCGTGCGCCTGATACATCGAGTCGAACTTCGCAACGGTGTTGCGTACGGCGGAGGGATCGAGCGCGCGATTGACGACCAACTCGACCTTGCCGCGGAGCGTCCCTTCCGAGATCACCTTCGCTCCCTTGATCGTGAAGCCCTTGAGCAGCGGGCGCTCGATGACGGTGAGCGTCAGGATCGAATGACCGCCGGCGACTTCGCACCCCGCCTGGACGTCGTCGAACGCACCGGTGGCGAACAGGTTGCGCAGAGTCCGCTGAAGGACGCGATAGTTCAGCGAGTCGCCAGTGGCGAGGCCGGCGTCAGCGCGAATTTTTTCGGTCGTGACGCGTTTGTTGCCGCGTACCGCTACCGAATCGGGGAGCACGCAGCCGGCGCCAGCGCCCTGTGCGTGCGCCGTCATACTCGCGAGGCTAATCGCAAGTGGAAGGAAAAAAAGTCGAGACATTCCGGGTAATGTACACATGAAACGGCCGAATGGCCCAAACGACAAGCCATTCGGCCGGTAGTGCTACGTGCGATCGCCCAATCAGGTGGTCTTCGACAGCACCCGGAACTCGAGCTTCGCTCCATCGCTGGCGACGTCGACTTCGATCTCGTCGCCCTTTGCGAAGTCGCCGATCAGAATCTTCTCCGACAGCGGATCTTCGATGTACTTCTGAATCGCCCTCTTGAGCGGCCTCGCGCCGAAGCTCTCATCGTAGCCCTGCGTGCTCAGGAATTCGGTGGCCGCATCGGTGAGTCTGAGGGTGATCTCCTCGTCGCCCAGCCGCTTCTGCACTTCCTTCATGAGAATCGACACGATCAGCGAGATGTGCTCCTTGCCCAGCGGATGGAACACGATCACCTCGTCCAATCTGTTCAGGAACTCCGGATTGAACACACGCTGAATCTCTTCCTTCACCTTGTCCTGAATCCGTACGAAGTTTTCCTTCTCGCCCGGAGTGGTGAAACCGAGTCCCTTGCCCTTGGTGATGTCCCGCGCGCCGACGTTCGACGTCATGATGACGACGGTGTTCTTGAAGTCGATGACGCGGCCGTAGTTGTCCGTCAGGTGTCCTTCGTCGAGCACCTGCAGCAGAATGTTGAACACATCGGGATGCGCCTTCTCGATCTCGTCGAGCAGCACGACGCTATACGGCTTCCGCCGCACGGCCTTCGTCAGCGTCCCCGAATCTTCGTATCCGACGTACCCCGGTGGGGCGCCGATGAGCCGCGACACCGAGAATTTTTCCATATACTCGCTCATGTCGACGCGAATGAGCGCCGACGGATCGGCAAAGAGGAACTTCGCGAGCGACCGGGCCAGCTCCGTCTTTCCGACGCCCGTGGGGCCGGAGAAGATGAACGAGCCGATCGGACGCGAAGGGTCCTTGAGCCCTGCGCGACTGCGGCGAATCGAGCGCGCGAGCGCCTTGATCGCCTCGTCCTGGCCGACCACGGACTCGTGCAGCTCCTCCTCCATGCGCAGCAGGCGGGAGCTCTCCGCCTCCTGGAGCCGCATGACCGGAATGCCCGTCCAGCGGCTGACGATGAAGGAGATCTCCTCCTCGCCGAGCACGGGGCGGAACGACTGCCGGTGCTTCTCCCACTCATCCTGCTTCTTGCGTATGTCGCCCTGCAGCTCGCGCTCGCGATCGCGCAGCGACGCCGCGCGCTCGAAGTTCTGGTCGCGGACGGCCGCTTCCTTCTCGCCGTTCACTCCCTCGAGCTTGGTCTTGAGCTCCGCCACTTCCGGCGGAGGCGCCTGTGCCGCGAGACGCGCGCGCGCGCCCGCTTCATCGATCACATCGATCGCCTTGTCCGGGAGGAAGCGGTCGGTGATGTAGCGCTCCGACAGCTTCGACGCGGCCACGAGCGTCGAATCGGGGATCGTCACGTGGTGATGATCCTCGTACTTCTTGCGCAGCCCCTTCAGGATCTCGACGGTCTCGTCGACGGACGGCGGATCGACGACGACGGTCTGGAAGCGGCGCTCGAGCGCGCCGTCCTTCTCGATGTATTTGCGATACTCGTTGAGCGTGGACGCACCGACGCACTGCAGCTCGCCGCGCGCGAGCGCCGGCTTGAGCATGTTGCTCGCGTCGATCGCACCCTCGGCGGCACCCGCGCCGACGAGCGTGTGCAGCTCATCGATGAAGAGGATGACGTTCTTGTTCTGCGCGATCTCGTTCATCACCGCCTTGAGGCGCTCTTCGAACTGACCGCGATACTTGGTGCCGGCGATGACGGCGGCCATGTCGAGCGCGAGCACGCGATTGTCGCGCAGCGAGTCGGGGCATTCGCTGTTCGCGATGAGCTGCGCGAGCCCCTCGACGATGGCCGTCTTGCCAACCCCCGGCTCACCGATGAGCACCGGATTGTTTTTCTTGCGGCGCGTCAACACTTCCATCACGCGCTGAATCTCCTTCGCGCGGCCGATGGTCGGGTCGAGCTGTCCCTCCGCAGCAAGCTGCGTGAGGTCGCGGCAGAAGTGATCGAGCGCGGGGGTCTTGGACTTCTTGTCCCCCTTCGTCGGCTGCGGCGGGGCCGCACTGCCCTGCTGCGCCGCGGCGCCGCCCTGCGGCATCTCGGTGCCGAGCAACCGCAGCGTCTCCGCGCGCGCGGCGTCGAGATTCACGCCGGTGTCGGTGAGAACCTGCGCGGCGATCCCCTTTTCCTCGCGAAGCAATCCGAGGAGGAGATGCTCCGTGCCGACATAGCTGTGATTCAGCTCGCGCGCTTCGCTCATTGCAAGCTCGAGCACCTTCTTCGCGCGCGAGGTATAGGGAAGGTCTGGGCCCGTTGTCTGCGCCGCTTTCCCCTTCTTGACCGTCTCCTCGATCTTCTGCTGAATCTCGTCGAGGTCCACGCTCAAATTCTGGAGAACGGCCGCAGCAACTCCCTCACCCTCGCGGATGAGCCCGAGCAGAATATGCTCTGTCCCCACGTACTCGTGGTGAAGACGGGCGGCTTCCTCGCGGGCCATCGCGAGAACCTTCCGCACGCGCTCAGTGAAGTTGTAGCCGTTCATAGGTCCCTCTGTGCCGCGGAGTCTCGCCCCGGAGGCGTACTCCTACATACCAACTTCCGCTGCAAGTGCCTGCCGCACGTAGCGTGCGCGCGCAAGATTGGCTTCGCTCTCCGAGAGCGGCCGTCCTTCCGCGTGGGACAGGTGTGCAGCTTGCGAAAAGATCAGGAGCTTGTTGAGGGTATATACACTCAGGCCGGTGATCAGTTTCAGACCGACAGCCAGCCGCACGCCGCTCAGAAAGTTCATCGCTTCGTCGAACGTCAGGCTGCGCGCGTAACGGAGTGTCCCGTATGCTCGCCAGAGCTTGTCTTCAATAATATAACCAGCGTCACGAAGCAATACTCGCCTCGCCTCTTCCTCGCGCGCGATCACCGTCGTCAACACCTGCAGCAGCTTGTCGATGATCTCTTCCTCCGTTCGACCGAGCGTCGTCTGATTCGAGATCTGGAAGAAATTGCCGACGACTTCACTTCCTTCGCCGTACAAGCCTCGGTACGTGAAGCCGATCTGCTGCAAGCCCGCCAGCGTCTTGTTGATCTCCTTCGTCAACACGAGCCCCGGCAGATGGATCAACGCGCTCGCCCGCAATCCGGTGCCCGTGTTGGTTGGGCACGATGTCAGAAATCCGAATTCGTCGTGAAACGCAAATGGCACCCGCTCTCCCAACTCCTCGTCGATGCGCTGCATGTCCGCGAACGCATCGGCGAGATTGAAACCGGACCGCATCGTCTGGAGTCGCAGGTGATCCTCTTCATTCACCATGACGCCTATTCCGTCGCCAAGAAACACGGCGGCGCCGCTCCGCACGGGATGCTGCAGGTCCAGCCCCGCCAATTCCTTGCTGATGAGGTGCCGTTCGTGGAGCAGCAGCCGATCTTCCGAACCGAGCTCATCCACCCGAACCAGGAGATTCCGCCTCAGGTGTGGCGAGCCCTCTACAGCCTCGCGCACACGCGCGAGGATGCGCAACCGCTCGCCGTCGCGCGCGCGCCCCGGGAAGGCGAACCCCTCCAGGTTGCGGGCCAGGCGGACACGCGTGGACAGCACAATGCCCGCGTGATCCCCCGAGGCATCCAGCCAATTCACACCCCCATCCGGTAACAACGACAGATCGAGCGTCACTCCATCACCTTGAGCTGGTCCCGCAGCTTCGCCGCCTCCTCGAAGTGCTCCTGCTCCACCGCGCGGCGAAGGCGCGTACGGAGCTCCGTTGCAACAGACGCGCCCTCGTC
>DATCPC010000168.1:0-11054 GCA_036564355.1 Gemmatimonadaceae bacterium
GCACCACGGAAGGCTCCGACATCGAGGTGAACGACTACTCCGCAGGCTCGACCAGCTGGCGCTACGATGCCGATGCCGGCCAGTACATCTTCAACCTGAAGACGATCACCGCGTGGTCTGTCGGAACCTGGAAGACCACGGTCTCGTACAAGGGGATCACGCTCGCCACGACGAACTTCGACCTGAAGTAGCCACGCGCGCGGAGCAAGGAGTCCTGTTCTCTGCTCCATTGTTGCTGTACGCATGAAAGAAACGGGCTCCGGCATTTTGCGGAGCCCGATTTCTTCGCGAACCCCTGGTCATCATCTCGACAGAGCCGGAGTCGACGAGGGCGAAGAGAGCGTCGATCAGCGTTTTCGCGCGACATGGAACAACACCTTCACCGTATCGCCCGTCGACACGACAAGGCCGGTGGATGGGGCGCATATCGCACCCGACATGAGGCGGCTCGCGAACTACCAACCCGAGCCTTCCGCGCGCTCTCCGCATTGCTCGGCGGCCCGGCATTGAAGTATTGATGGCGGTTAGACTTCGACGCCGCGACGTCGAGGTGCCGCGCGAGGAAATTCGGGCAGCGGGCACCAAGACCCACAGCCGCGATCGCACGGTGCGCGTCGCAGAGTGGGCGTGGCTGTACCTGGAGGAGCGGTGCGCGGCCCTCCGTGCGAACGATCTGCTCTTCCCCGGCATGGACCGAGGGAGGCATCGGATGCCCATCGCGCGGCGTGCAAGCGTGCTGAGATGGAGGACTATCAGCTTCGCGACCAGCGGCACAGCTATGCCGTGCGTGCCGGGCGTGGTGGAACTCCAGCTGAACTCATTTCACGGCAGGTCGGTCACGCGAACGCTGTGCTCGTGCTCAAGATCTACGGACGCTTTATGCCGAGTCAGCAGGATCGCGATAAATGGGAGCGCATTTGCGATATTCAGGATCAGGAATCGGCGGCGGCCTGTGCCAATTCCTGTACCAACCCTTAAAACAACATGAGCCAACCACTGGTAAGTGATTGGCTCACCAATAGCAGGGGCGGGACTCGAACCCGCGACCCCGGCATTATGAGTGCCGTGCTCTAACCAGCTGAGCTACCCTGCCCCGCTCGATTTTCCGAACGAGACACAATTTAACGAATCATCGCCCCTTCGCCTACACGCCCGCGCGAACGCTCGGCGCTACGATCATCCCCCAGCGCCCAGCCTTCCCAGCAGCAGTCCCAGCGCAAACACGATCCCGCCCCCACCTATCACCTGGACGATCGTTTTGATCAGGGGGCTCTTCATATAGCGGTATCGGATGTACGCGATGCTCACCAGCTCGATCACGACGACCACGTACGCCACGGACAGCGCCGTGCTCAGTCGCGTGATGAGAAAGGGCAGCGTGTGACCCATGCCCCCGAGCAGCGTGCCGAGTCCCGTCACGGCACCGCGCGTCAGCGGATTTCCGCGGCCAGAGATCTCGCCATCGTCGGACAGCGCTTCGGCCAACCCCATGCTGATCCCGGCGCCTGCGGATGCGGCCGCGCCGACGAGAAACGCCGAGTGCGCGTGACCGGTGAGCGCCGCCGTCGCAAACAGTGGAGCCAGCGTGGACACGGATCCGTCCATCAGCCCGAGCAACCCGGGCTGAATTACCTGGAGGATCCGAACGCGTTCCGATGATCGAGCGTCATCCGCCATCGGGATAATCTACTTCTTCGGCGTGCCTCGAGCGACAGGCGGTCGCGAGGGCTGCGCGGTGTCAATCACGATCACGCAGGTGCCCGAGTCGTCGCGCGCGCCGGCGCACGACACCGTGTCTCCATCCTTGGACAGCACCACTCGTCCCGCAATTCGAACCTGGACCCTCGGCAGCGTTCGCGGCAACACCAGCGAGTAGCTCGCCGTCGATCCCTCGTTGTCGACGGTGACACCATTGGGCGTCAGCGCGTAGTGCGCCTCACCGTTCGATCCGGTCTGCGCCAGCAGCACCGTGCTCACATCGGCCCAGCGCACCTGCAGTGCACCCGATGCCTGCACAGCGCGAAAGTCGACATTCACCTGCGCTCCCGGTGCGAAGGAAATGCCGCGCGAGGCGGCGTCGCTCGCAGCTGGCGCCGACGCGACTGTCGCCGGAGCCTGCGTCACGCGAGCCAAGAGCCGCTGTGCGTATCGATGCAGGATCGTGTCGGGCACGCTCGCGGCCGCCACGCCCGCCACCGCGAGCAACGCGGTGGCCGCGATGAGCAGACTGGGTCGTCCGGACCGCGTACGCGCGCGCCTGATCACATCGTTCACGTTCACCAGCGGCACCCGGTGATCGATGGATGCCAGCAGCCGGCTCAGCTCCGCGTCGGCGAACTGCTCGTTAGAATCCGGCATCCGTGCTCCGGTTCGGGGAGATTTTCTGCATCGATTCGTACGCGCGGCGAAACGCGATCTTCGCTCGCGACAGCAACGACCCCACACTTCCTTCCGCAAGGTCGAGCGCGACCGACAGCTCGCGATAGCTGTAGCCCTCTTCGCGAAGCAGCAGGAGTGCACGATCGCGCGGCGGCAGCAGCTCGAGCGCCCGTCGCACGAGCATCCTTCGCTCGGCCGACAGCACGTCTTCCTCCGGCGAGGGAGCCGCGTCGGCCATGAGCTCCCCCGGCGCGAACCGCTGCAGCAGCCGCTGCTTGCGTGCCCTGCCTCGCTGTTCGTCCCGCGCTTGGTTGAGCGCCACCGAAACGAGCCACGCTCGCAGGTCATCCGGCATCGCACCTCTCCGATACAGGCGAACGAACGTCTCCTGCGCTATATCGGACGCCAGCCCCGCATCGCCGAGGTACCGGTCGACTATCCGGAATAGCTCGGCGAATCGCGACGCGAACGCCGCGCGAAATTCCGCATCGAAGGCATGCGCGGTGGTCGAGTGCGCGGGCGCGACTTTCAGGGGTGTTCCCGCGTCCTGTGCGAGCGAGCGTTGCAATGCGACGAGTTCGTCTCCAGCGCGATCGGTAATCGGCCATGCGACGCGCGGACAGTCGCCGCTCGTCGTATGGGGAGCGCGCGGGTCGGCTCGTTTGTGACAACGAGCGCCCAAGTCATGCTTCGCTCAGTACTTCCACTCGAGGCCGAAGGTGGCGCTCCGCCGCGGCAGGAGCAGGAGCGCGGACGGGCCAGCCTGCGCCGCAAGCATCCCGAGCGCGTTGTTGCGATTGAAGAGATTCGTGAGCCCGACACTCGTCGTGACGCCGCTCTCTCGTCCAAACAACCGCAGTCGCCAGTCGTGCCTGACACCGACGTCGAATCGGACGTACGCCGGCAGCCGCGCGCCATCGAGCGCGCCGACGATGCGCTGCGGTGAGCCGGCGAGATCGCCCTGCCCGGCGGACGACGTATACGGCGTCCACTCGATCGGGTCCGCAAATAGGCTGGTCGGCGCGCCGCCATGCACGGCAAAGGCTACGCGCAGCACGGTGGATGGCTCCACGCGCACGCCCACGGCCGCCGTCGCCGACTGCGCCGTGCCGTACGACGGCGTGTAGGAGACTCCGCCCGCGCGCTCCGTCACCGACGACAGCGAATATCCGAGCTCGCCCGTCACCCGCTCCCCCTCGCTCGCCAGCGAGACGGACAGTCCGTTCGCGCGAGCGCTCCCGACATCGAACGCGGTCGTCGCGAATGGCTGCACCGTGACGGGAGCCACCAGCACGAGCCCCGTCACATCGCGCGCGTACGCGGTGGCGCGCAGCGTGAGCGATCGTGAGAGGCGCGCATCGGCCGTCGCCGTCAGCTGATCGGCCTGCGCCGCCGGCACGACCGCGCCGTTGAAGGTCGAGCCGGCGATGGCCGGAAGCGAGATGCCGGCGATGGCGTCGAACAACGATTCTTCGTTGCGCAACGACTGCACGTACTGATGCAGTCGTGCATAGCTCAAGGCGAATGACAGCGCGGAGCCGGGTGAGTAGCGCGCGGAGAGCCGCGGCTCGAGACCACTGCGCGCGGGCGCCACGAGCGCGTCGCGCACTCCGGCCGCGAACGCCCAGCGCTCGCCCACGCTCCACTGCGCCTCGCCAAACGCGGACACCAGCAGCGGCGTGTTCGCGAGCGCGAGCGGCGAACCGTCGCCAGCAGCCGCGTTCGTGACATCGTAGCGCACATCGTAGCGATCCGCACTCACGCCGCTCTGCACGTGCGCGCCGGCCCACATCCACGACGCGCTCGCAGCCGCACCGAGATCGCCGAGACTGTTCCTGAGCCGCGAGGCGCCGGCCCACGCGAAGTCGGCATCGAATTGCGTGCGCCACGCGCGCAGCTCCCAGCGCGTTGCTCCATCGGAGTGCCAGCGCAGCGCATCCGTTCCGGTGCTCCAGCCGAGCGCGTTCACCATCCGCTGCGGCGCCTGCGCCTCGACGAGATCGTTCTCCCTGCGCGACTCGACGCGATCGCCGCTGATCGGAGCATCCATCTCCGGCGTTGCGGCGAAGGACAGCCGGTCCCTGCTGTGAAACGCGAACGCCTCGAGCTCACCGCCGCGCGTCGGCATGGTGAATCTCGCGAACAGGTCGCCGAAGTCCGCGCCGCCGATGGAGCCCGAGGGCGAGTCGGAGAGCGAGGCATCGAGACTGCGACGGAGCGCGACGAGAAAGGTGCCATTGCGAATGGTGAGCGGCCCGCTCACCTCCTCGCGCAACGAGCGCGCGCCGAACGCGCCGTGCGTCTCGATGCGGGTCGAATCCGCGGGCATGGTGGCCAGCCCGATCACGCTCGCCGTCGCATCGCCGAGCGCCGCACTCGGCGCGCCGCGATCGAGCGAGACGCTCGCGATCACGTCGGGGTTGAGCGCGGTGAGCGCGCCGGTCGCGTGATAGGGATTGAACACGGGCACGCCATCGATTGAGATGCCATTCTCCGACGCCCCGCCGCCGCGTACGTGCAGCGATGTCGGCGCCTCGTCGCGCGCGCCGGCGAGCCCCCGCGACGCGAGGCTCTGCAGCGCATCGGCGCTCGCGAGCGCCGGATCGGCGTGGAGCTGATCGCCCGACACGACCGTCGAATCGAATCCGCTGCGTGCGAGGGGAATCGTCGATCGCGGCGTCGCGCTGTCGCGATCAAACTCTGCGTTGACTCGCAGCTCGCTGAGTCGCTGTGGACGCGGCACGAGCACGATGTCGACGACGACGTGCGGCGCGGTGTTGAGGAGCACGTCGAGCTCGCGCGGATCGAATCCGATGCGGCTCACGCGAAGGTGATACGTGCCGGAGGGCAATCCGGGCAGTGCGTACCGCCCCGCCGAATCCGTGAGCACGCGTATCGCTGAGTCCGGGGCCGCGGCGCTCGTGATCTCGATCAGCGCCGCAACCACTGGAGCCGACGCGTCCGAGGAGCGCACGGCTCCCTCCAGCGACGCGACGCCCGAGGCGTGGAGGATGGCGAAGACCAGGGCGAGGCTCACCCACCAATTTAGGGCTGCGCGAGACTACACGACAGCCGCGGCCGCGCTCAGAATTCGTTGTGCGACGGGAGTTCGGACGCGCTCTGCGCGCGCCTCAACCGATTGTTAGAATCCCCGAGCCCGAGTCGTACTGCGACGCGTACGACGTGAGATTGGAGGTTTGCTGTCCGCCCTCCCACGTGCCGGAATCCGAGAATCGCGCGCCGTGGTTCGGGCACGTGAAGCCATTCCCGTTCGAGCTCACGGTGCCGCCCTGATGCGGGCAGATGCGCGAGACCACGTCGAACGTGCCGGCTCCGGTGCGTACGACCGCTAGCGGATTGCCGCTCGCGGACACGTACGCGACCCCGCCAACGTTCGCGAGCGAGGGATAATCGGAAACGGTCAACGTCAGGCTCACGCTTGCCGGTGCCGTCGGACCGCCGCTCCCCATGCAGCCGGCAAGCATGATGGCGACGCCGGCGAGCGATCCCTGAATCACGAATTGACGACGCGACACGCATGGCAGCGCCGGCGCGACGAGTGGAACATCCGACCGTTCGTTCTGCGACATAAGGATCTCCTGCATCAGTTTGACAGAGGCACGACGGCGGCGGTCCATGCCGCACCGTCCTCGTCCTCCTTGAACATCTTGTCGACATCGACGACCAGGTCGGTGCCCTCTTTCACGATCGCGAGACGGTCCATGCCGCGTGTTGCGCGCCCCTCGATGAACACGCCATCGGGGCGGTACTTCGAGTGATGCTTCGGGCATTGGAAGCGGTGGTCCGGGTCGTCCCATCGCAGCGCCGTGTTCTGGTGCGGGCACGACAGGTTGAACGCGTACGCCATGTTCTGCCAACGCACGAGAATGACCTGGTTGTCCTTGTCGATCTGCACGCCGTCCTCGGCAGGGACCGGATATTTCACCCCATGTTTCGCTCGACGACGGCCCGTGACCATCGCGACAGGGGCTGCGATCGCCGAGGTCTGATTCATTCCGACGGCAACGAGCGCCGCCGCCACGGCAAGCATCGAATCGCGTAGAAAGGCACGGCGGCTCGCAGGCAGCGCGCAGCCGGCACAGTCGTCGTCTTGCAGCTCTCTATCCGACATATGCCATCATCTCATCACAAGTCATCAGGTAGCGTTCTGCAGAATCACGCCCGCAATCAGCGTCGCGGACCACAGGACGAGACTCATCCACGAAACCGTTCGAAGATGTTCCCAGCGGCGGTTCACGAGATCCGCGACGATGCCGCCGTTGCGAAGCGACTCCTCCGTTTTCGTGAGCACGGCACCATTCACTATCAAAGACACCACGAGCGCAATCTTGATCCAGAACATCGGAGCGGTGGCGAATGTCTTTACATCCGATGCCGCCAGCATGATGCCTGTGACCAACATCACGGCCATCGAGATGAGCACGGGCCTGTGAATCTCGTGCAGCTCGAACAGCTGACGCGTCCGCTCACCCGCGTCCGCGCGCAGGGCTTGCAACGTCTGGCGATCGGCCGCGATCGCAAAGCCTCCGCCGATGAACATCGCGAGCACGTGCGCGCCCACGACGGATGTCGAGATGACCTTCGAGTCGCTATAGACCGACTGCCATGGTGCGAGGAAATGCTCGAGCGTCTTGAGCAACGACATCATCGGGTCAATTCCTCCAGAGCCACATCATGCCGGTGCCGACGGCGCTGAGCGCGATCGAGCTGATCGCGATCGTGCGATGTCTTCGCGCGGCGACGAGCGATTTTTTCGCGTTGCCCGCGGAAATCGCCGTCGCCACGAAGCCGACGTCCGACGCGAGCATCAGCACCGAGTGGATCTCGCGGCGCGCGCGTCCGGCCGGATCGGCGCGCGCATCCCAGAAGTTCCACACGCCCGTCACGGTGTTCGACGCGAAGACGACGCCCAGGGTGCCGGCGATGACGCTGTGGGCAGACTTGAGGCCCCCCGAGCGATTCGTGCTTGTCAGCAGCTTCTGCCCGATGAAGTACTCGCTGATGAACAGCGGCAGCATCGCGTACGCGCCGATCTGGTGGATCTTGAGTCGGGTGTGGTAGGCGTCGCTGTACTCGATCGCCCGCGGACGGCCGGACCTGCTCGTCGTGTCGGCAGCCGCGCTCGTCGCGAGAAGCGAATCGCTCGAGACCGCGAGTGCGGAGGACGTATCGGTGTTCGTGCTGCGTACTGGTGTCGAATCGTCGCCGACCACATACGAGGTATCGCTTCGCGCGCCAGCGACTGCCGCGGGCGCGACAATCGCCGGCGACATGGTCACCGCCATCAAAATGCTCGCGACTGACAAGTACACGTGAGTCTCCCGGAAGGCGTCATTCGGGGAGCGCGCCGCGCGGACCATTTGTGACAGGAATAGAAGGGCCCGCCAACGACAAAGGCCGGTCCACATAGGGACCGGCCTTTGTCGGAATAGCGGGGGCGGGATTTGAACCCGCGACCTTCGGGTTATGAGCCCGACGAGCTACCAGGCTGCTCCACCCCGCGCCAGGACGTCAAATATCCGGGGTATCGAGACCCGTGTCAAGGTTTACGCGCGCTATCCGGCTCCGCGAAACGATACAGAATTTCCTTGCTGCCGCGCACCATTCCGAACTCCTCGCGCGCGATCCGCTCCTGCACCGCGGGATCCGCCTGCACGGCCTTCTTCACCCTCGCGAGCGAGTCGATCTCGTGGCGCAGCGAGTCCATGCCCGCGCGCATGCGCTTCGCGCGCGCCCGCTGACCCAACAACGCCGTCGTGCTGTATTCCCCGCCCTGCAGCGCGTACACGAGCACGGCCGCGCCGATCGCGATCCAGATGACTCGACGCCACTGCTCGCGCACGCGCGCGCTCCCGTTCGCCGTTTACAATCCGTAGATCGCGCCGCCGGGATACTCCGCCGCGTCGCCGAGCATCTCCTCGATGCGCAGCAACTGGTTGTACTTCGCGACTCTGTCGGTGCGCGACGCCGATCCCGTCTTGATCTGCCCCGCGCCGGTGCCCACCGCGAGGTCGGCGATGAACGTGTCCTCCGTTTCCCCCGACCGATGCGAGATGATCGACAGATATCCCGCCGATCGCGCCATCTCGATCGCCTCGAGCGTCTCCGTCAACGTGCCGATCTGATTCACCTTGATCAGAATCGCATTGGCGATGTGGCCTTCGATGCCGCGCGCCAGACGCTCGGTGCTCGTCACGAAGATGTCGTCGCCCACGAGCTGCACGCGATCGCCGAGCGCCGTCGTGAGCGCGGCCCAGCCATCCCAGTCATTCTCCGCGAGCCCATCCTCGATCGACACGATCGGATACTCCTCCATCCACCGCGCATACATCTCGATCATGCCGGCAGCGTCGAACGTTCCTCCGCCGCTCTTCTTGAACGTGTACTTTCCCTGCTTGTCGTAGAGCTCACTCGCCGCGGGATCGAGCGCGATCGCGATTTGTTTTCCCGGCGCGTATTTCGCGGCCTCGATCGCCTCGATGATGATCTTGAGCGCGTCCTCGTCGCTCTTGAGATCGGGCGCGAATCCCCCCTCGTCACCGACGCTCGTCGCCAGTCCGCGCTTCACCAGCACCTTCTTCAGCGAATGAAACACCTCGGCGCCCATCCGCAGCGCCTCGCCGAACGTATCCGCACCCACGGGCACGATCATGTATTCCTGAAAGTCCACGGTGTTCGTGGAGTGCGCGCCGCCGTTCAGAATGTTCATCATCGGCACGGGCATCGTGCGCGACATCGGCCCGCCCAGATATCGGAACAGCGGCAGGCCAAGCTCCTCCGCCGCCGCGCGCGCCGTCGCGAGCGACACACCGAGAATGGAGTTTGCGCCGAGCCGCTCCTTGTTCGGCGTGCCGTCGAGATCGAGGAGCGCGCGGTCGATGCCGATCTGATCGACCGCCTGCATTCCGCGCAGCGCGGGCGCGATCGTCTCCTCGACGTGCTGCACCGCGCGCAGAACGCCCTTGCCGAGGTAGCGCTTGGGATCCGCGTCGCGCAGCTCGAGCGCCTCGTGCTCGCCCGTCGACGCGCCGCTCGGCACCGCCGCGCGGCCCATCGCGCCACTCTCCAGCAGCACGTCCGCCTCGATGGTCGGATTGCCGCGGCTGTCCAGAATCTCGCGCGCGGTGATATCTACGATCTCTGACATGGATCACTCGGTTGAAGTACAGTCACTCTGCTTGAAGTACGGCCGTTTCCGATGCGGTTGGCCTGTGGATCGGCACACCCTTTTCTTCGAGCGCTGCGGCGATGCGATTCCACACGATGTCGACCAGCGCATCGCGGTCCTCGTAGGTCATCCCCTTCGTCTCGACGGGCTCGAGAAAGGTCAGCTCGATCGTTCCTGAATGTATCGCGATCTCGCCTTTCGCCTGCACTTCCCTGGAGCCCCAGCTGATGAGCGGCACGATGGGCACCTGCGCGGCGATCGCGAGCACGAACGGACCTTTCTTGAAGGGACGCAGCTCGTACGACCGACCGCGCGTTCCCTCGGGATACACGGCCACGTTGAGCCCGCCCTTGATTTGCATCGCGGCCTCCTCGTACGAGTTGAAGGCCGCCTTCCTGTTCTGGCGCTCGATGTAGATGGCGGCTACCGCGCCCGCCGCGCGGCCGAACAGTGGCACGCGCCGGATTTCCTTCTTGGCGACGAAGCGGTAGCGGTCGATCACCGTCGCCAGCGCGAAGATCTCGAACCAGCTGACGTGGTTCGACACGTACACGCGCGACTCCGTACGGCTCACTCGCTCCGGATTGCGCACGACCACCTTCACGCCCGCGGCCTTGAGCACCCAGTACGACCACCAGTGTCCACCTCGTCCCACGAAGCTGTTCGGCGGAATCGCGATGCGAAAAAGCGTCATGAGGGTGATGGGGACGATGAAGATCAGCGTCTGCAGCACCATCATTGGATAAGCCAGAAGCGCGCGCATGTTCAGGAAAAGTGGCGGAACCCCTCGGCGCGCGCCAGCCGCTCGCCGTTCAGCCGCACCGAGAGGCCGATGCCATCGGGGATCGGCTCGAGCACGCGACCTACCGCCGTGAGCGAGAGCTGATTCGCGCGCTCGAACGCCGACACGTTGAGCGCGGCGGCGCAGACGATCAGCTCGTACTCCTCGCCGCTCACGGCCGCATCGCGCGCACTGACGCCCTCGTGCAGCGGAAGCTGGTCGAGGTCGAGCTGGATGCGCACGCCACTGGCCACCGCCATGTGCTCGGCGTCGGCGAGGAGCCCATCCGAGATGTCAATCGCCGCTCGCGCGCCACTGCGCACGAGCCAGATCGCCTCCGTGATGCGCGCGACGGGATGCGCGAAGCGCTCGCGCGCTGCCGCCGAGGGTGTGTCGCCGCGCTGCCACGCCGCGAGCGCCGCGCCGGGACCGCCGAGCCTTCCGGTGACGTACACCGTGTCCCCCAGGCGCGCGCCGTTGCGCCGCAACGGTGCGGCCGTGCTGCCGAGGACGGTGAAGCCCATCGTCAGATCGCTCGCGCCGGTGATGTCGCCGCCGCGCACGATCGTCTTCGCGCAATCGAGCGCGTCGCCGACGCCGAGCACATGGCGGTGGCCAGTGGCGTGCGCATCCAGCTCGACCTCGACCAGCTTCCGCTGCACGAGGGCGTCAGTGCGCGCGATGCGGCCGTGAGCGGCGAGGAGT
>DATCPC010000124.1:0-4887 GCA_036564355.1 Gemmatimonadaceae bacterium
ACACCGACTACGCGTGTCACGCCCTGGCCGCTCTGCGGAACGAGCGTGGTGAGGCGCGCCCGCTGGTCGGTGGCGATCTCCACGCGGTCGATCATGATTGGCATGGTGTCGCTCTCCCACACCCAGAGCGACTTCCCGTCCGGGCTCCACCGAAGCACGCGATCCGCCGCGCGCAGCCCACGCACCGGTCGTCCGGATCCGGTGCGCAAATCGTACAGGCGATTCGAGCCATCGGCCGACGTAGTGAATACGAGATGGCCGTTCGGGGACACGTACCCGTGGTCGGCTCCATCATCGGTCACGGGGCGCCACGTCGGTGTGGACGTCGTGCGCAAATAGCATCGGGGCGCGTGCTCGGAGATCGCGCCGCACGCCAACGTGGAGTCTGCTGCGGGCCCCCACACGTGCGCGTCGCTCAGCGCCCCGAAGGCGCCGAAGTCCAGCCGGCGCGTGTCACCGGCACCCACGGGATAGAGACGCATCTGCGGGGGCGTGGACGGAACCACGGTAACCACCCACTGTCCATCGGGAGTGAAGTCGCTGATCCAGCCGTCGCCCAGCCGCACCGCCGGCGACCCATCGGTCTTCCGCACGATGGTCGCGTAGTCGGCGCTGGCAAACTCGCTCGCGTCGGTGAGGCCGAGCATGCGCCCGTCGCGCGAGATGACCGCGGTGACCGACTGATCGAGCCAGGAGAGGTCGAGCTCCTCCGTGCGGCCCGGCGAATGCGCACGAACCTGAAATCCGCGGTCCTCGCGGATCGCGAGCCATCGTCCCGCGCGTGAGACGTCCTGCATCATCATCGTGCCCGGCGTGGGGAGTGCGAGGCGGACGCGCCCGTCCAGACCGACCTCGTGGATCTGCAGCCGCGGCCCCTCGCTCGCGGAGAAGAACACGGATCTCCCATCGGCCGACCACGCGAGCCCCTCTTCACCGCTGAACTCCTTTGCGAGCACGGTTCGATGGCGCGCGCGATCCACCACGTCCACCGAGCCGCGGTCGTCGTAGGGGTAGCGCGTCGAGTGCTCGAAGAACGCGACGCGCTCGCCATCGGGCGAGACGCGCAGGTCGCTGAGATATCCGGGCGTGTCGAACAGCACTTTGCCCACGGGATACTCCAGGCGATCGCGTCCGCCGACCACACGGATGATCGCGAGCGACGAACCGTCGGGTGACCAGTCGCCCTCGCGTACGCTGTCGAGCATCTCGCGCGGCGTACCGCCCTCCAGCGGCACCCGCGCCAGCGTGCCGATGAACATCCTGTGCGCGACGAACCGCGCCCTGGTGAGCACGGCGAGCTCGTTCTTCGACGACACCGCGAGGAGGTGCGTGTCGTCCAGGCCGAGCGGCCGGGCATCCGGGTAGTCGGGGCGGATGATGTAGACCGTCGGCGCATTGCTCTGCCGCATGGCATCGAACACGATCGTCAGGCCGTCCGCGGCGAAGCGGGCGGTGGCGATCGCCTGGCTCGCGAAGGTCACCTGTCGAAACGCCACCTGCGCCGGTACGGCGCGGCGATGCGTTCCGAGGAGAAAAGCGGCGGCGGATGCGGCGACGAGCACCACGCACGTCGCCGCTGGCGCCCACCACGATGGCCGGCGACGGCGCCCGGCCGGATCCGCGCCGGGCACATGCATCGGTTCGGCGGGGCGCGCCAGCGCATCGGCGAACTCTTTTGCGCTCGCGAAGCGATCGGCGGGAAGCTTCTCGAGCGCGGTGCGCACGGCAGCATCGATCGATGCGGGAACGCTCTTTCGCTGCAGCGAGAGCGATCGCGGCTCAGCCGTAATCACCTGCGCCAGAATCGCCTGCGCGTTGGGACCGGTGAAGGGCGGCTCACCCGCGAGCATTTCGTAGGTGACGGCGCCCAGCGCATAGATGTCGGCGCGCGCGTCGACCGATCGTTCGCCCATGGCCTGCTCGGGGGCCATGTACGCCGGCGTGCCGAGCGAGAGCCCCGTCTGCGTCATGCGCGCGCCGCCCGCCTGCTCCACCGCCAGCGCGATGCCGAAGTCCGCCACGAGCGCGTGGCCGTCGTGCAGCAGGATGTTCTCGGGCTTGATGTCGCGGTGTACCACGCCGCGCCGATGCGCGTAGTCCAGCGCGTCGGCGGCCTCGGTGGCGATGCGAACGGCGTCGCCGATCGGGAGCTGCTGCTCGCGCGCGAGCCGTGCGCGGAGCGTCTCGCCGTCGATGAACGGCATCGCGTACCAGAGCTTCCCGTCCTCGCTGCCGGAATCGAAGAGTGGCAGAATGTGCGGATGCTGCAGGCTCGCCGTGAGCTCGATCTCCTTCAGGAACCGCTCGGGCCCGAGCACCGCGGAGAGCTCCGGATGCAGCACCTTGATCGCGACTTTCCGGTGATGCCGCACATCCTCGGCGAGATACACCGTGGCCATGCCGCCGGCGCCGAGCTCGCGCTCGAGACGATAGCGATCGGTGAGGGCGGCGGCGAGCGAGGAGATCCGGCTTCCGGGAGCGCCGGCGGGAAGGTCGGGAGATGACGTCACTGCGCGATCATGCGGTGCCGGGTGGGGGACGCGTCACGCGAATATGCACTCCGCGCCGTGGCATGTCACGCCGGACGCGGGGAAGGCGCTCTTTTATATATCCCTTGACAGGCATATAACCCATATTGCATATTAAATCGATGTCCACCCTCTTTGACGTCATCGGCGACCCCAGCCGCCGCCGCGTGCTCGATCTCCTGCGCGACGACGACTACTCCGTTTCGGAGCTCGTCGACGCGCTCGACATGAGTCAGCCGGCGGTGTCGAAGCATTTGCGCGTGCTGCGCGACGCCGGGCTCGTCGAGGCGCGCGTGGACGCGCAGCGCCGCATCTACAACCTCTCCCCCGAGCCGCTCGCCGAGCTCGATGCGTGGCTCAAGCCGTACCGCCGATTCTGGCGCGGCAGGCTCGAGTCGCTGCAACGTCACCTGGCGCGCGACGACTGACCTCCACCGGAGACCACTGTGATATCACCGCCCACCAACACCCCCGGCCGAAGTGCCGACCGCATCGAGGATCTGGTCCGCCTGCCGCAGCCTCCCGCGCGCGTGTGGCGCGCGCTCACCGAACCCGCGGAGCTCAGCGCATGGTTTGGCGCCGGCCTCACCGGCGCGACCATCGCGCCCGGCGCCCACGTGACCGGCCGTTTCACGATTCCCGGCCATGAGCAGTTCACGTTCGACGTGACGATCGAGGAGATGGACGCGGAGCGCCGCTTCACATGGCGCTGGCACCCGGGCGCCGCGGACCCCAGCGCCGACTTCTCTGCGGAGCCGCGCACGCTCGTCACGTTCACGCTCGAGGGCACTCCCGATGGCGGGACGCTTCTCCGCGTCGTGGAGTCCGGCTTCGAGGGGCTCGCCGCCGCGCGTCGCACCGCAGCGCTCCTGGGCAACACCAAGGGGTGGACGACGCAGCTCCACGAGCGCCTGCCCGGTTACCTCGCATCGGCTGCCTGACCCGAACCCAACACCGGAGTCCAGCATGGAACAATCGACCATCGTGTCCCGCGCGGAATGGCTCACCGCGCGCCGGGCGCTGCTAGCAAAGGAGAAGGAGGCAACTCGCGTGCGCGACGCGCTCAGCGCCCAACGCCGCGCGCTACCGAAAGTGCGGGTCGAGAAGTCGTACACGTTCGAGGGGCCGCGCGGGAAGGCAACGTTGCGCGACCTCTTCGGTAAGCATCGGCAACTCGTCGTCTACCACTTCATGTTCGCCCCGACGTGGGACGAGGCGTGCAAGAGCCGCTCGTACGTGATGCACAACGTCGCCGGCGGCCTGGTCCACCTCGCGGCGGCGGACACCGCGTTCGCCGCGGTCTCGCGCGCGCCGCTCGCAAAGCTCGAGGCATTCAAGGCGCGAATGGGCTGGCGATTCCCCTGGGTCTCCTCGGGCGAGTCGGACTTCAACTACGACTTCCACGTCACGCTCGATGACGCGCGCGGCAGTGTGGAGTACAACTACGAGAGCGTGACCGAGCTGCGCAAACGCAACGAGATTCCGCAGGCGCCGGGCGACCTCCCCGGCTTCAGCGCGTTCGTGCGGGACGGCGACGACCTGTTTCACACGTACTCCACTTACATGCGCGGCGTCGACCCGTTCCTCAACACTTACAACCTGCTCGACCTCACCGCGCTCGGCCGCGGCGAGACTCGGCCGATGCAGTGGGTGCGCTACCACGATCGCTACGAGACGTAGGCGACAGGAACACGGAACCGCTTTAGAACCCGCCTGCCGCTCGGGATAACGCCTCGTGCGCCCGCAGGTCGTGCAATCGGGCTTCCACCGCCGGCACGATCGTTTCGAGGGCATCACCCCCTGCGGCAAACACCTTGGGCGGAGTTTGCATTTCGGCGATCTGCACGAGCGCATCGCCCAGCTTCGCTGGATTATTCGGCTGCGTTCCGTTGTAGGGCGCCCAAGCGGCCGCGATACCGCCCGCGGGTCCGTAGTCGGCGACGTGCTCGCTGCTCCACTCCACCGACTTTGGGTCGAGGAGCTCGGTGCGAAAAAAGCCTGGCTCGACGAGGGTGATCGTGATGCCGAACTGCTCGACCTCCTTCGCCACGGAGAGGGACAATCCCTCGACCGCAAACTTCGTCGCGGCATACGCGGCGCAGGCCGCCTGGCCAACGACGCCAGCGACGGATGAGATGTTGATGATGCGACCCGCACGCTGACGCCGCATGACCGGAAGCGCGGCGCGCATCATGTGCACCACCCCCCAGAAGTTCGGCGCGAACTGCCGCTCGATCTGGTCGATGGTCATCTCCTCGAAGTTGCCGAGCAGGCTGTAGCCGGCGTTGTTCACGAGGACGTCGATCCGGCCGAATCGCGCCATGGCGGCATCGACGACGCTCTTCGCCTCGGCCTCGTC
>DATCPC010000140.1:0-3849 GCA_036564355.1 Gemmatimonadaceae bacterium
ATGTGGATCACGGGCCCCTGGAACATCGGCGAGTTCCAGCACCGCCTGCCGCCCGAGATGCAGCACCTGTGGGCGACGGCCCCTCTCCCCGGCCCCTCGGGTGCGCCATCGGGCGTGTCGAACGCGGGCGGCTCCAGTCTCGTCATGTTCAAGGGATCCGCGCATCCCAAGGAATCGTGGGAGCTCATCGAGTTTCTCTCGAAGGCGGACATCCAGCAGCGATTCTATCATCTCACCGGCGATCTCCCGGCACAGATGGACGCGTGGCAGGACACATCGCTCGCCGGCAACAAGTACACGCGCGCGTTCTACACGCAGCTGCAGCGCGTGCGCCCGACGCCGAAGGTCCCCGAGTGGGAGTTTCTCACCTCGAAGATCATCGACATCTCCGAGCGCTCCATCCGCGGCGGGCTCTCCACCGATCGCGCGCTCGCGCAGCTCGATGCGCAGGTCGACCGCATCCTCGAGAAGCGCCGCTGGATCCTCGCGCGCGCCGCGCACGCGCCGCACGACTCCGCCGCCGCGGTGATACTACGGTGAAGCTCAGGTGACCGGCGCGCGCGCGCTGATCGCTGCCAAGACTCCCGAGTGGCGCGCCGGTCGCGCGGGATGGCTCTTCATCGCGCCCGCGATCACGCTCATCGCCGTGTTCTTTTTTCTGCCTGTGGGCGCGTCGCTCCTGCTCAGCATCACGGACTTCGACCTGTACGCAGTCGCGAACCCGTCCAACGTTCGCTTCGTCGGCACTCGCAACTACACGGAGCTTCTCCAGAATCCGACCTTCTGGCTCGCGCTCAAGAACACCTTCTACTTCGCGCTCATCGGTGGCCCGCTCACCGTCGCCACCTCGCTCGGCGCCGCCCTCCTGCTCAACGCGAAGGTCGTGCGCTTCAAGACCCTCTTTCGCACGATCTACTTCCTGCCCTTCGTCACCACACTCGTCGCCGTCGCAATCGTCTGGCGCTACCTGTATCACCCGCAGTACGGCTTCCTGAATTACGCGCTCGGCGCGATCGGCATCCATCCCATCGACTGGCTCGGTGATCCCCGGTGGGCGATGCCGGCGATCATCCTGCTCGCGGTGTGGAAGAACTTCGGCTACAACATGCTGATCTTCATCGCCGGGCTGCAGTCGGTTCCCGAAGATCTGTACGAGGCCGCGGCGCTCGATGGCGCCGGCGCCGTGCGACAGTTCTGGCACGTGACGCTCCCCAATCTCGCGCCGACATTCTTCTTCGTCGGCGTCGTCACGATGATCGGCTACTTCCAGCTGTTCGCCGAGCCGTATGTGATGACGACGGGAGGCCCGCTGGGGGCGACGACGAGCCTCGTGCTGTTCATGTACGAGGAAGGCTTCCGCTGGTGGCGGCTGGGCGTCGCAGCGTCGATCGCGTTCCTGCTCTTCCTCATCATCCTCGTGTGGACCGCGATCCAGCTGCGCCTCGAGCGCCGGTTGGCGTCATGAGGCGCGTGCGCATCGGGACCGTGCTGCTGTACGCCGCGCTGATCATCGGCGCACTGCTCTCGTTGTTCCCGATTCTCTGGATGATCTCGGCCTCCTTCATGCCCACGGGCATGGCGAACACGTTCCCGCCGCGGCTGTGGCCGGATCATCCGACGCTCCAGCACTATCGTGATGTCTTCATTCGATTGAACATGGGCCGCTATCTCGTCAACAGCGGCATCATCTCGATCGTCGTCACCGTATTGTCGCTGATCGTGAACTCGATGGCGGGGTATGCGTTCGCCAAGCTGAGATTTCGCGGCCGCGAGCCCGTGTTCCGTGCGATGAGTGCCGGACTCGTGATCCCGGTGCAGGTCGCGATGCTTCCGTTGTTTCTGTTGATGAAGTCGCTCCATCTCATCAACACGTACTGGGGCGTGATCATCCCGAGCATGGCGAGCATCTTCGGGATCTTTCTCATCCGGCAGTACGCCATCTCGATCCCCGACGATCTGCTCGACGCGGCGCGCATCGATGGCGCGAGCGAGGCGCGCATCTACCGCTCGATCGTGCTGCCGACGATCACGCCGATTCTGGCGACGCTCGCGATCTGGACCTTCCTCACGACGTGGAACGACTTCATGTGGCCACTCATCGTGCTCTCCGACGAGCGGCGTTACACGTTGCCGGTCGCGCTCGCGAGTCTCGTCGGCGAGCACGTGCAGGACACGGAGCTCATGATGGCGGGGTCGGTGCTCACCGTGCTCCCCGTGGTAATCGTCTTTCTGATTTTGCAGCGCTATTACATCCAGGGCGTGATGGCCGGGAGTGTGAAGGGGTGAGTCGCCGGCTATTGCGATGTGTGGTGCCATTGGGCGCCATGACGCTGGCCTCGGCCGCGCACGCGCAGGCGCCCGCGCTCCCGAGCTCGGCGCGGCTGCTCGACGGCTTCGAGACGACCGCGGGCTGGAGCGCGCATCCATCGGACGGCGTGTCGCTCGTGATCTCGGCCGACAGCAGCGGCACCCACGGCCGCGCGATGCGGCTGGACTTCGACTTCCACGGCCATGGCGGGTACGCGATCGCGCGCAAGAAGTTCGACGTCGCACTGCCGGAGAACTACGCGTTCTCCTATCGCATTCGCGCTCAGGCGCCGGCCGAGAACTTCGAGGTGAAGCTCGTCGACTCGACGGGGGACAACGTGTGGTGGAACAACGCCGTCAACGTGCGCTTCCCCGAGGAGTGGCGCACGATGACGCTGAAGAAGCGGCACATCACCTTTGCGTGGGGGCCGCGGGGCGGCGGGGAGCTGGCGCATCTCGCGACGATCGAGTTCTCGATCACGGCGGGGAGCGGCGGCAAGGGCACAGTGTGGCTCGATGCGCTGACGTTCACGCCGCTCGCACCCGTGCGGCCGTATACGGGCACGCCCGTGGCGAGCGTGACGTCGGCCGTTGCCACGCATCCGGCCGCGTTGGGCGCCGATGGCAACGCGGCCACATCGTGGACGAGCGACTCCAGCGCGAGCGCGCAGAGCTACTCGCTCGACTTCGGAACCTCGCGCGAGTACGGCGGCGCAACCGTCGACTGGGTGCCGGGTGCTGCTGCCACGAGCTACGTGGTCGAGACATCGGCCGACGGCGCGAAGTGGGACACCGTGTACGCGGTCGCCCGTGGCAACGGCGGGCGCGACTGGATCTATCTCCCCGAGATGGAATCGCGGTATCTGCGACTTCGGATCCCCGCGTCTGCCAGTGCTCCCCGCGCCTACGGCATTCGCAAGCTGGCGGTGATTCCGGTGGAGTGGTCCGCCACTCGGAACGACTTCTTCGCACACGTCGCTGCGGGCGCGCCGGCAGGGAGTTATCCGAAATATCTCAGTGGCAAGCAATCGTTCTGGACCGTGGTGGGCGTCGATGGCGACGACGCCGAGGCGCTGATCAACGAGCAGGGAGCGATCGAGCCGCATGCGGGCGGCTTCACGCTCGAGCCGTTTCTACGAGTGGGAGGGAAGCTCGTGACATGGCACGATGCGAAGCAGACTCAGTCGCTCGCGCATCGCTATCTGCCGATCCCGTCGGTGACGTGGACCGCGGGCGCGTTGAGGCTCGAGGTCACGACGTTCGCGTCTGGGGTGCCGGACTCGTCGTCGCTCTACGCGCGCTATCGCATCACGAACGCGGGGAAGGCGACCGCAAAGCCCACGCTCTACCTCGCCGTGCGCCCCTTCCAGGTGAATCCGAGCTGGCAGTTCCTCGCGACGCAGGGCGGTGACGCGTCGCTTCGGCACATCGCGTGGGAGGACTCGCTGCTCCGCGTGAACGACTCGTGGACCGTCGTCCCGCTCACCGCGCCCGCGGCCGTCGGTGTGTCGACGTTCGACGAGGGCGAGATCATCGAGGCGC
>DATCPC010000197.1:0-23268 GCA_036564355.1 Gemmatimonadaceae bacterium
GACGAGCCAGCCGACGCTCCGCAATCCCCTGCCCTCGTGTCGGTGATCGTTCCCGCGCGCAACGAGGCTCACAACATCGAGCGCTGCGTGACCTCCATCCTCGGCTCGAGCTGGCCCTCGCTCGAGCTGATCGTCGTCGATGACCGTTCCGACGATGGTACCGGTGCGATCGTGCGCGCGATCGCCGAGCGCGATCCGCGCGTGCGCGTGGTGAGCGGCGCGCCGGTGCCCGAGGGATGGTTCGGGAAGCAGTGGGCGTGCGCGCAGGGCGCCCGCGAGGCGCGCGGCTCGACGCTCATCTTCGCCGATGCCGACACGGCGCACGCGCCGGATCTCATCCCGCGGTCCATGCACGCGATGGCCGCGCGCTCGCTCGACTTCTTTACGGTGGGCGGCTTTCAGGAGCTCGGCTCCTTCTGGGAGCGCGTCATCATGCCGCAGGTCCTGTACATGCTCACCACGCGCTTCGGCGGCGCGGGCGCGGTGAATCGCGCGCGCCGCTCGCGCGACAAGATCGCGAATGGCCAGTATCTCTGCTTCACGCGCGTCGCCTACGACTCGCTCGGCGGACACGAATCCGTGCGCGGCAAGGCCGCCGAGGATCTCGCGCTCGCCCAGCTGGTACACGCGCGCGGATTGCGCGGCGAGCTCGCGATGGGGCCCAACCAGCTGTCGACGCGGATGTACACGTCGCTGGCCGACGTGGTGAATGGATGGACAAAGAACATCGTGACGGCGGGCGCCGACACGCTCCCGCCGGGCATCGTGACGCAGTTGCTCTTGCCGATGCTGCTGCTCGTCGTTCCGGTGATGCACCTCGCGCCGGTGATGACGTTGATCGCCTCCGCGTTCGTGCCGGTTTCGGCGCCGGTGGTGATGTGGGCGCGCGTGTGCACGATGCTGCTCGCAGCGTGGTGGGCATTCATCTACGTGCGCGTATTTCGGCTGTCCCCGCTGTACGCGCTCGCGCTGCCGCTCGGCGCGCTCATGGTGCTCTACATCATCGCGCGAGCGACGGTGCGAGGCCGCGCTGTGGAGTGGAAGGGGCGTCGCTACCAGGCCGGCTGACGAACCACACGCGCGAGTCGGTTTAGCGCCGCGCGCGTCCGCGCGATGACGGCCGCGCAGCGGGTGAGCGCTACGGTGCGGCGTGCTCGCGCTCCGATCCGCCGCCCAACTTCTCGCCGCCGCCTCGAGCGTCGGCACGCTCGCGGCCGTGGCGGCCGCCGCGGGCTTCACCGCGTCCCCGCTCCCGCTCGACGCTGACGCGTGCACCGCACTCGGCGTGCGCGACGTCGCGTGCGAGCTGCGAATCGTTCCGGGCGCCGGAACGCTGCGCGCGTTGCTCATCGAGTGTCCCGCGCGGGTTCCGCTGCGCGACAGCGTGACGACGATCGCCTCGCGCCTGGCCGCACGGGCGCCGCATCTGCTCTGGCTCGTTGTGGCCGCGAGGCGCGACTCCGCGGAGCTCGCGATCGTCGCATGGTCGGCGGAGCGCGCCACGCCGCGGGTGTCGGCGCTCGTCGTCGATCGCGCGCACGTGCTCGCCACCGATGCGCTGGCGCTCGCCTCACTCGCCGCCACGAGCGATGCCGCGGACGTGCTCACCCACGCGTCGTGGCTCGAGGTGCTCGGGCGCGAGGCGCTGACGCGCCGCTTCTATCGCACGCTCGAGAGCGTGGTAGCGGAGGCGGCCGAGGAGGCGCGAGGTGATGCGCCCATGAAGGATCGGCACGAGCTCGCGCTGCTCCATCTGTCGCGGCTGCTCTTTCTGTCATTTCTCGAGACAAAAGGGTGGCTCGATGGCGACCGGCGCTTCCTGTCGAATGGCTTCACGAACTGCATGGAGCGCGGTGGGAGCTACCACAAGCGGGTGCTGCGACCGCTGTTCTTCGGGACGCTGAACACGCCTGTGTCGTCGCGCGCGCCGGCCGCGCGCGCGTTTGGCGCGATCCCATTCCTCAACGGCGGCCTGTTCGCGCCAGCACCTCTGGAGCGCCGATGGCCGGCGGTGCAGCTCACGGACGCGTCGCTCGGCCGCGCGTTCGGTGAGCTGTTCACCCGCTACCGCTTCACCGCGCGCGAGGACAGCGACGCGTGGTCCGAGGCCGCGATCGATCCCGAGATGCTGGGGAAGTCGTTCGAGTCGCTCATGTCGTCGCGGGAGCGGAGATCGAGCGGCGCGTTCTACACGCCGCAGTCGCTCGTTGGCGAGGTGACGCGGTCCGCGCTAGCGAGCGCGCTGATGCGCGCGCCGCTGTCGCGCGAGATCGTGGAGCGCGCGCTCGCGGGCGAGGCCATTCCGGCCGAGCATGCGCCGATGCTGCGTGAGCGCATCGCCGACGTGCGCGTGCTCGACCCCGCGTGCGGATCTGGCGCGTTCCTCGTGCACGCGCTGGAGACGCTGGCCTCGCTGCAGGCGCGCGCGGGCGACGCGCGGCCGCTCGCCGTACTGCGACGCGACCTGCTCACGCGCTCCATCTTCGGCGTCGACGTGAATCCGACCGCCGTGTGGCTGTGCGAGCTGCGCCTCTGGCTCTCCGTGGTGATCGAGAGCGAGGAGACGAGCGGGATGCGGGTAACGCCGCTCCCCAACCTCGACCGGCACATCCGCGTTGGCGACTCGCTGTCCGGCGACGCATTCGAGGAGCTGCGCGGCGCGGGCGGTAGCGCCATCGCTCGCATGCGCCACCGCTACGCCCGCGCGACGGGCGCGCGCAAGCGGACGCTCGAGCGCGCGCTGCAGCGCAGCGAGCGCGCCTTCGCACTCGCACACGTGGGCGAGCAGATCCAGCGCTGCGCGGCCCGGCGACGCGATCTGCTCGCCGCGATGCGCGGTCGCGATCTGTTCGGCGAGCGCGTGCGGCCGAGCGCGGCGGAGGTGGCGCGCCTGGCGCGAGAGCGCGTGCGTGCGCGCGAGCTGGCTGCGCGGCTGCGCGCGTTGCGCTCCGGCGGGGCCCTCCCGTTCGCCTGGGCGACGCACTTCCCCGACGTCGCTCTGCGCGGCGGGTTCGACCTCGTCATTGGAAATCCACCCTGGGTGCGGCTCCATCGCATCCCTGCGGAGGCGCGCACGGCACTTCGCGCGCGTTACACCGTATTTGCCGGCGCTGCCTGGGAGCGCGGCGCGCGGTCCGCGAACGCCGGCGCCGGTTTCGCCGCGCAAGTCGACCTCGGCGCGCTCTTCCTCGAGCGCGCACTTGCGCTCACCCGCGACGACGGATCGCTCGCGCTACTTCTCCCAGCGAAGATGTGGCGCGCGCTAGCGGGCGGCGGCGCGCGCCGACTGCTACGCACCGGCGCACGCGTGATCGCGCTCGACGATTGGTCGGAGTCGCCGGCCGCGTTCGATGCCGCCGTGTATCCATCGCTGATCGTCGCGCGGAAGGGCACGGACGGTGACGCGTCGCCGATTCTCGCTTCGCTGCATAGAAAGCGTGACGTGCTGCGCTGGTGCGTCGCGCCGGCCAGGCTCGCGCTCGACGCCGATCCGGCGAGCCCGTGGGTCGCGATTCCGCCGCCGGTTCGCGATGCCTTCGATCGCGTCTCCCGCGCGGGCATTCCGATCGGCGACACCGCGCTCGGCGCTCCGCTGCTGGGCGTGAAGTGCGGGTGTAACGAGGCGTTTATTGTTACGCGTGAAGAGCGCGATGTTACGCGCGAGGGGAGCCGTAGCGATGACGCCCTCGTGCGCGCCGGAGAGCGGAGCGCGCTGGTCGAGCGCGAGATGCTGCGGCCGTTGCTGCGCGGCGAGACTACGGCAGCGTGGCGCGCAACGCCGAGCGCGGAGTCGATTATCTGGACGCACCACACGAGCGGTGCGGTGCTCTCGGCGCTGCCACCGCACGCGCAATGGTGGCTCGCGCGCTGGCGCCGGCGTCTCGCCGCGCGCAGCGATGCACGCTCGGGTGGCGCCTGGTGGACGCTCTTCCGCACGCCTGCCGCGTCGCCGGCTCGCGCTCGTGTCGTCTGGGCCGACATGGGGCGAACGCCGCGCGCGCTGCTGCTCGCCGCCGGCGATCCGACCGTGCCGCTCAACAGCTGCTACGTGGTGCGATGCGACGACGAGACGGATGCGCTCGCGCTCACCGCGCTTCTCAACTCGTCGCTCGCCGCTGCGTGGCTGCACGTGCTGGCCGAGCCGGCGCGTGGGGGATACCATCGCTACCTCGGCTGGACGATGGCGCTCCTCCCGCTGCCGCGTGATTGGGGGTCTGCGCGCAGGATTCTCGCGCCGCTCGCATCTCGAGCGATGGACGGCTGCGTGCCCGCGCCGTGCGATCTCCTCGACGCGGCAACGCGGGCCTACCGCCTGCGCGCGGCGGACGTCGCGCCGCTCATCGGCTGGGCGGCCCGATGATCCTGCGAGCGGCGGAGGCGCGTGCACTCATCGCGACGCACTGGCTGCCGGCAATCGAGGCATCCGAGAAGCTCGGGTCGATATCACTGCACGCGCATCAGCAGAGCGCGATCGATCGGCTTCGGGTGCTCCTGCACGAGCAGCGTGGCGCGCTCCTCGCGGACGAGGCCGGGCTGGGCAAGACGTACGTCGCAGCCGCCATGATGCGCGACGCGGTGCGGCCGCTCATCGTGCTCCCCGCCGCTTTGCGGGTGATGTGGCGCAGCGCGCTGCGCGCGGCGGGAGTGAGCGCGACGATGATTTCGTACAGCGCGCTGTCGCGCGGCACCCTGCCCGAGGGCGACTTCGACCTGATCGTGCTCGACGAGGCGCACCACGCGCGCACGTCGTCGACGCTGCGTTACGCCGTGCTTGCCTCGCTCGCGGCGCGCGCGCAGGTGCTGCTCATCACCGCGACGCCGGTGCACAACCGCCGCGCCGAGCTCGCGGCGCTCTTCGCGCTCTTCCTGGGAGCGCGGGCATACTCGATGACCGACGCCGAGCTCGCCACGCTGATCGTGCGGCGCGAGCGCGAGGATGTCGCGGTGACGGTGCCGCTGCCCGATGCGCCCGCGCCCACCTGGATTCCGGTTGGCGACGACTCGCCGCTGCTCGAGGCGCTGATCGCCCTTCCCCCGCCGGTGCCTCCCGCAGACGGAGGTGCGGGCGGCGTGCTGCTCGCGTGGAGCCTGCTCCGCCAGTGGGCGTCGAGCCGCGGCGCGCTCGAGGGCGCGCTGCGACGCCGCATCGCGCGCGGCATCGCCCTGGAGAGCGCGCTCGAGCAGGGACGCTACCCCAATCGCCGCGAGCTGCGCGCGTGGAGCTGCGCGGACGACGCGATCCAGCTCGCCTTCCCGCAGCTCGTCGCCGGCCCGGCGCAGGAGCCGCACGCGCTGCTTGCGATCGTGCGCGAGCATCTCGAGGCCGTGCGTGCACTGCTCGCGCGGGTGCGCGCCGGCACCGATGTCGACGCGCTGCGAGCGCGGTCGATTCGCGACATCTGTGCCCGGCATCGTGGCGAGAAGGTGCTCGCGTTCTCGCAGTACACCAACACCGTACACGCGATGTACGACCTGCTCCGCGACGCAGGCGCCGTCGCGGCGCTCACGTCGCACGGCGCGCGCATCGCGAGCGGGCGTCTGTCGCGACAGGAGGCGCTCGCGCGCTTCGCTCCGCGCGCGACCAGCTCGGCCTCCCCCGTGGCCGCGGAACGCATCGATCTCCTGTTGACGACCGATTTGGCGAGCGAAGGGTTAAATCTGCACGACGCGTCGGTGGTCGTGCATCTCGACCTTCCGTGGACGCCGGCGCGGCTCGAGCAGCGCGTCGCACGCTCGCGGCGGCTCGGCGCGGTGCACGCGCGCACGCACAGCTACGCGCTCGCGCCGCCAGCGGATGCGGAGACGGTGCTGGCGGTCGAGCGACGGCTGCGGAAGAAGCTGCGCACGATGGAAGCGGTCATCGGGAGTATGGGCGCGGTGCTCCCGGAGTCGGTGGAGTCCGGGGCACCAGCGGAGCGCGTCGACTCGAGCAGCGCGCAGCTTCGCGAGCGGATCCATCGCGCACTGCGGGTGTGGCGTCACGCAGAACGAGAAGGTCGCGCGGATGAGCGCGACGAAATGACCGTCGCGTGCGTCGTCGCCCCGCGCGATGCGGTTCTCGCGCTCGCGCTCGACGGTTCGCGCACGGTGCTCGCCGCGGCGATCGACGGCGCCGAGCTCACCGAGGATACGAGCGTCGTACTCGCCGCGATCGAGCTCGTCTCGGGCGCCGACGCCGCGCTCGACGATCAGGTACGGGCGAGCGGCATCGCGCGCGCTGAGCGCTGGCACGCGCGACGGGCGGGCGCGCAGGCTGGCGACGCGCTCGCGTGGCGAGGCGCGTCCCGGCGAATCGCCCTGCGTCGCATCGCCGGGCTCGCATCGCGCGCGCCGCACCACAGGCGTGCACTACTCGCTCCGCTCGCGATGGCGGCGAGGCGCGTCGTGAGCGCGCCCTACGCGCTGGGCGCCGAGCGAGTGCTCGACGAGCTCGCGAGTGCTCCGCTCCCGGACGAGGCGTGGCTGCGCGCGCTCGCGTCGTTCGGCGCGATGCATGGCGCGCAAGAGGGTGAGGGCCCGGAGGCGAGGCTGATTGCGGTGATCGTCGCGGGGTGATCCGCTGCATCGACAACGGAAACCAACCCGAAGTCCTTCCCGTACTGCGTAGCATCGCACGATCGTGCGCGCCGCAGCCGACACACATGGGAGACGAATGCAACATCGCAGGCTCGTTTGTCGCGCCGCCCTCACTACCGGCGCGCTCTGCGCCGCGATTCTCTCCGCGAGCTCGCTCCTCGCCCAGAAGAAAGTCTCCCTCGACTTCCGCGACAGCATCCCCGCATGGCTCGCCGCGAGTCACGTCCCCGGCACCGTCGTCGCCATCCTCGAGAACGGCAAGGTCACGTCGATCCAGGCGTTCGGCGAGTTGCGCGCAGGCGTACCGATGACACCCCGCGCGCTCTTCAACGTCGCGTCGCTCACCAAGCCGGTCGTCGCGATCACCACACTCAAGCTCGCCAGCGCACACAGGCTGGCACTCGACGCGCCGCTCGACCCCGACTGGATCGACCCCGACATCCGAAGCGATCCGCGCCACGCGAAGCTCACCGCGCGCCTCGTGCTCAGCCACCAAACCGGATTCCCCAACTGGCGACGGAGCATGCCCTCGAAGAAGCTCGGCTTCCTCTTCGACCCCGGCACCAAGCTCGGCTACTCGGGCGAGGGATTCGAGTACCTGCGCCATACCCTCGAGCACAAGTATGGCAGGTCGCTTCAGCAGCTCTCCGACTCGATTCTCTTCCAGCCCCTCGGGATGACGGAAACGACGTACGGATGGAATCCCCGGCAGGACACGTCGCGCTTCGCGATCGGACACGACACAAATGGCGTCGTGGTGGACAAGGGGATGCGCACCACCGCTCGCCCGAGCGCCGCGGACTGGCTCGTCACCTCGATCGGCGACTACTCCAGATTCGCCGAGTACGTGCTGAATCGCGCCGGTCTTTCCGGTTTGACTTACGCCGAAATGACCTCGCCTCAGGTACAGTTCGAAGGCAAACCCGGCGAGGCCATGGGACTCGGCTGGGAAGTCATGAAGGGACCCTCGGACGACCCCACGATTCTCATGCACACCGGTTCGGACGATGGAATCAAGACGATGATCATCCTCCTGCCGGCCTCGCGGCGCGGCCTCGTCATCTTTACGAATGGAGAACGGGGGATGGACGTCATCGTGCGAATCCTCCAGTCCTCGCTGCATTTGAAGGAGCTCGCGCGGTAAGCGATTTGCACCTTGCCTTGCGGTGGTACGGCTGGGAAGCTATCTGCTCTGTAACGACCGGACTGATCAGCCCGAACGCACCGCGGAGAAGATCGAGATGACGGGACTCCTCGCGCGACACCGCCAGGCGCATCGAAGCTCGACAATGGCCACGATGCGCGCGCTCGCGATCGCCGCGTCGCTCGGTATCGCCGCCTGCTCGGGCCGGGAGTCCTCCTCATCGAACAAGGGCGCCTCCTCCGTCGAGGGACCGGAGGCGCAGGCGAAGCTCAGCCGCGGTCATCTGCAGCTCACCGGCGACGCGACCATCGACACGGACTTCGCGATCGAGCACTGCTCCATCGGAGCCGCGGGCGATGGACCGCTCAACGGCTACCGCATGAGCGCGAAGCCGGGACACGGCACGTTGCAACTGCTCTCGCTCGCCGTGAAGAGCTACGATCACGACGGCTCCTACACTCCCGCCGTCGACACGGGAAAGTTCGTGATCAAAGGGAAGCACGGAGTGAGCGGACCGCTCTCCATGATCCTCTCGCGCGAGAACTCGACGGTCCCGCTCCCCGTGATCACGCGGCCGGAGTCGCATCTCACGATCACGATCTCGGACAGCGGCTCGCGCGGCAGCGCGGAATTCTCCGAGCTGACGTCGCCGATCGCGATGGAAGACCTCGAGATCAAGCGACACCCGCACACGAAGGAAAAGACGTTCGCGGGCTCGCTCACCTGGCACTGCGCGATCGTCGAGCGCGTGGACGCCGCCGCCACGGACGCCGCGAAGGGAATGCTCAAGGGGCTCACGCCGGTACACTGAGCCGGCGTTAGCCGCGGCGCTCAGCCGAGGGTCTCCAGCTTCGCCACATCCGCGGCGCCATCGATGTCCATCTGCGCGCCGGGCATCGGAACGCGGCCCACCTCGCCGATTCTCGAATGCCCGCGACGCTCCCGGACAGATGAGCTCCCGGCCGGCCGAACATGACCGCCGAGATCTCGGCGACGATCGACAACGCGATCTTGGTGTCATTCCGTTGGGTCCGGTTCAGCATCGTGTCGTGCGGAATTCGAACATTTCTGCAGACCGCGTGCCGAACACGCACCGACGCGCGAGTCGATCCGATCTCTACTGCTCGCGCGCGAGCGCCCGCGCGAGCTTCTGAATTCCAATGCGGATCTCACCATCATCGAACGCCGCGTATCCGAGCAGCAGCGCTCCCCGCGCCGGCGGAACGGCCGAGTAGCGCGAGAGCGGAATGACGTCGACGCCTTCGCGCGCGGCTGACGCCGTTGCGCCCTGGTCGCTCGCGCGCGGAGGCAACCATCCGACCATGTGCAGCCCCGCAGCGTCCGGCGCGAGCTGCATCGCATTACCGATCTCGTGCGCAGCCGCCGCGAGCAGCGCCTGCTGTCGCTCCGCACACAGCGCGCGAACGCGACGCACGTGGCGCACGTAGTGTCCCTCGCCGATGAAGTCGGCGAGCACGCCCTGATCGAGCGTCGGCGAGTGCCCGCCGGAAATCGCGCGCGCGGCACGAAAGTGATCGACGAGCTCGTCGGGCACGATGACGTAGCCGAGCCGCAGCGCGGGAGCGAGCGTCTTGCTGAAGGTGCCGATGTAGAGCACGCGTCCCGGTCCGCCGCGCTCCGTATCGAGCCCCTGCAGACAGGGGATCGGTCGACCGGAATAACGGAACTCGCTGTCGTAGTCATCCTCGAGCACCCATCCATTCACGCGGCGCGCCCACGTGAGGAGAGCGAGCCGGCGCGACGCGCTCATGATGGTGCCGAGCGGAAATTGATGCGATGGGGTGACGTAGGCGAGTCGAGCGCCGGGCGCGTGTCGCTCCGCGGCGGCGACGTTCATTCCCTCTTCGTCGACGGGAACCGGGATCACGCGCGCACCGGCGCCCGCGAGCGCCGCGCGCGCCCCCGGGTAGCCGGGATCCTCCATCCACACGGCATCGCCCGGCTCGACGAGCACGCGCGCGGCGAGATCGAGCGCCTGCTGCGCGCCGCTCACGATCAGGATCTGCTCGGGCGTGCACCGCGCGCCGCGCGCGCTCGTCACGTACGCGGCGATCGCGTTGCGCAGCACGTCGTCGCCGGCGGTTGCCGCGTGGCCGAGGAAGACGGCGCCGCTGCGCCACCGGCGGGCGGTGATGCGCGCCCACAGCGCCGATGGAAATACATCCACCGCGGGCATCCCGAGCGTGAATGGGATGCTCCTGACGTTGCGCGGCGTCCCGAGCTCGGGATCGCGCGCGAGCACCCGCGCCCATCGCGGCGACAGCGACGTCGCAACGCGCGGAGCCCGAGCGCCGCTCGCGCGCGCCGCGTGCGTCGTGCGCGCGACGCGACGCGAGGCGTGCACGCTGATGAGCGAGTCCGGCACCGTTGCGCGCACGCGCGTCCCGCCACCGCCGCGCGCACTCAGATATCCCTCGGCGCACAGCTGGTCGAACGCGAGCACGACCGTGTTGCGCGCGACGCCGAGCTCGGCGGCGAGCACCCGCGTGGACGGGAGCCGCATGTCGGCGGCGAAGCGGCCGGCGAGAATGCCCGAGCGCACGCCGTCGTAGATCTGGCGATGCAGCGGTTCGCGCGCGGCGAAGTCGAGCGGCACGAGCAGCGGGGCCGCATCGGCGACTCGTTTGCGCTTCGGGCTCCGTTTCTTTGGACCAGTCATATTCGCTGAATTTGGCGCTTGTGAGGGCTCCATGCGAGGGGTAGTCTGCTTCCCGGAGCCACGACGCCACCCGAACCCTCCTCACGATGCCCACGATGATGCAGCTGAACCGCCGCGACATGCTCGAGACCCTCGCGAAGGCGGGCGCCGCGGTGCTCCTCACGCCGATGATGGCTTCCGCAACCGTCGCCGCGCCTGCGAGCACGGGCCCGATCTTCACCCAGGAGCTGCCGCCCGTTTCGCTCGATGGATGGAAGATGACCGCGCTCGAGATCACCTACGGGCCCGGAGAGGTCGACCGGGCGCACCGGCACATTGGATTCGTCTTCGGCTACGTCCTCGAAGGCGAGCTCCGGTTCAAGGTCGATGGCGGCGATGACACGACGTACCACGCAGGGCAGATGTTCTACGAGAAGCCCGGCGCAGTGCACCGCGTCTCCGCGAACGCGAGCACGACCGCGCCGTGTCGCTTCCTAGCGATGGTGTTCGTCGACAAGACGAAGCCGCTCACCGAGCGCGTATGACCGCGCGCGCGATCGTGGCTCGGGCAGAGAGCCTCATTGTGCGCTCGAGGCGTGCGGCGTTCGGCGCGCTCTGGGCGATGGTGGTCGTGCAGGTCATCTGGACCACATACTATTGTGCGCGCATGCATCCCGCGTTCACCAGCATCTATTATCCGGTAATCTTCACGCCGGTCGCCGCCGCGCTGGCGATCACCGCCGGTCGCGTGCGCTGGGTGGCGACGATCGCGCGGCTGCTCATCGGCGTCGCCTTTTTCGAGAACGTCATCGATCGACTGGGGCTCATCGGACCACCGGGTGCGCCGGGCGTGTCGTGGGGCGACTTCCAGCACTTCATCGAGTACACCGCTCAGGTGAACGCTTTTGCGCCCGCCTCGATCGTCCCGGCGCTCGCCGTGCTGGCGACGATCGCCGAGGGTACGTTCGGGGTCACGATGCTGCTCGGCGTGCGGCTGCGGCTTGCGAGCGTGGGCTCCGCGCTTCTTCTCTTCACGTTCGCAACGGCGATGGTGCTGTCGGGGCTCTCGGAAATGCAGTACGGAGTGTACCTCATGTCCGTGGCCGCCTGGGCGCTGGCCACGGTCGATGCGTCGGCGCTGAGCGTCGACGCGCTCATCGGCGCTCCTTCCGCGAGTGCAGCGTGACATCACGCAATGGCGCGCGCGCGTGGCTCGTGCTCATCCTCCTCTCGCTCATCTGGGGAAGCTCGTTCATCCTCATGAAGGAAGGGCTGAAGGGATTCGATCCGCTTCAGCTCGCGCTCATCCGCATGAGCGTCGCTGCGCTGTGCTTCCTGCCGTTCGCACTGAAGCATCTCCGCGAGCTCCGGGCGAAGGAGATCGCCCTGCTCTTCGTCGTCGGCCTCACGGGCAATGCGCTTCCGGCGTTTCTGTACGCCAAGTCCGAGACCGTACTGCCGTCGGCCGTCGTCGGCGTGCTTACCTCCATGGTGCCGATCTTCGCGCTCATGCTCGCGTGGTTGTTCTTTCGACAGCGATTTCCGGTGGCCAACGTCGTCGGGATCGTCGTTGGGATCGTGGGCGCGGGGCTGCTGGCGATGGCTGGAAGTCCGGAGGTGGATCGCTCGACGAACCTCACCTACGCCGCGCTCGTGCTCGTCGCCACGATCTCGTACGGCGCCAACGTGAACCTCGTGAAGGGATTCTTCGCGAAGCGGACTTCCGTGCTGGTGACATCCGTCGCGCTGACGACCGTCGGCGTGCCGTCGCTCGTGTTCCTCCTCGCCGGCACCAGCTTCATCGCCACACTGCGCACCAACCCCGCCGCCCCGGCGGCGCTCGGCTACATCGCGATCCTTGGCGCCTTCGGCACGGCGTTCAGCGTGCTGCTGTTCAATCAGCTGCTGCAGGCGGGCACGATCATCTTCGCGACCTCGGTGACGTACACGATTCCCATCGTCGCGGTGCTCTGGGGAATCGTGCTGCACGAGCAATTCACGACGATCCACGCACTGGGTTTCGCCGTGATTCTCGCGGGCATATGGCTGGCCAATCGACGGCCGGCCGCCGCCAGAATCGCCGCGCGCGAATCATTACAGAACGCGGACGCGACGACCTGATCGTTCGCACACAACGCTCACACGCCGCGGATTGAAACCGCCCGTTGCGGGTCCCATGCTGCGAGCAACGGCAGCGCTCGATCGCGAGGACCAATGCAAGGTGACGGGGTGGGCGAATGTGGGGCCTGATGCTGCTGACGCTTCTCTGTGGCGCCCCATGCGCGGGGGCGCCGGAAAGCGCGTCGACGTGGCGCTACGATCTTCGCACGGGCGACCATCTCGTGTATCGCGAGATCTTCCGCCAGGAGATCGATGGGCGCGCGGTGTACGGCGCGCCGGCGCCGCGCGACAAGCCGTTCGGCTCTCCGTTCGTGCGCCAGGGCAGTTACGAGTGGATCTCGCACGTGCTCGTCGTGCGCGCCGATGGCGATCGCGTGCTCGTGGGCGTGCAGCGCGACCGTACGCGCGACGACAGCATCGTCACCTCGCTCGACACCAGCAGCACGATTTCGGCGCCGGATCGCTCACGATTCCGGTCGCGGCTGCGCAGCCGCGAGCGCTTCGCCCAGGCCAACCTGCTCACCGCGGGCGGCGACGCGAGACTGCCCTGGGCTGCGCGGCGCGAAATGCGTAGCAAGATGCTGTGGGACCTGTTCGAGCTCCCGGCCCTGCCGCCCGGCCCGGTGCGAGTGGGCGACAGCTGGCACTCCACCGATCCCTTTTCGTTCGAGATGCGCGTCGTCGCGGCCGACACCCTCGCCGGCGAGAACTGCTTTCGCGCCGAAGGATCGGCCAGCGCCGAACTGCTGATCCCGCGCTCGGGTGCGGACTCCAACGCGATTCACTTGAAGCTGTGGTACTGCCCCGCGACGCATCTCGTGCGGCGGGTCGAGCTCGAGGGGACGTATCCCGATGTCAACTACTACAAGGTGCACGAGACCGCGGTACTCGAACTGCTTTCGCGCACGCGCGATGAATCGTCGGCCGATTGGCTGACGAAGAGCGAGCTGCGTGAAGGCGCACTCTCCGCCGCGGCGATCGGCGACAGCGGCGTCGTCGCGGGGCTGCTCGCGCTCCCGGGCGTCGACACGCTACTCACCGAGCGCCGACACGGCCTCCGCGCGACTGCTGCTCGGCATTCGCTACCGCGCAGGCGCAGGCGCGAGGATGTAATCAGCTTCGCGGGCGTGATGCTCACGATCATCGTGACGGTCACCGTGCTCACCGGCGTCTACGTCGCAGCGAGGTGGGGACTCGCCTCGGCGAAGAGTCGCGCAAGCGGGGCTTCGAGACTCGACGACAGCCGCCTCGAGCAGCTGCAGCAGTCGGTCGACTCGATCGCGATCGAGGTCGAGCGCATCGCGGAGGCGCAGCGGTTCACGGCAAGGCTGGCAGCTGAGCGGAGCGAGGCGCCGCGGCTCCAGAGCTGACCTGCTCGCAGCGCGGGAGCATTGTCCGCTTGCGGCCTTCGATCAACATTAGGGCATGCATCATCCGGAGTGTTCGTGATCGAGACCTCGAGATGCCGTTGGGTTTTCCTTGCGCTGATCTTCGCGCTCCTCGCGCCGCTGCCGGTCAACGCGCAGGCGCACGGCGCCGGACGCCGTAGCGCAGACTCCCACGCGGAACGGCGTCCGATTGCCGGAAAGCAGATGGTGCGGCCGGCCTTTGCCCGCGCGATCGCGGCTGGCACGCGCACGAACACGGGCGAGCCTGGACCGCGGTATTGGGTACAGCATGCCAGGTACTCGATCGATGCCTCGATCGATCCGTCGACGAGCACGCTCACGGGCTCGGAGCGCGTCACGTACATCAACAACTCGGCCGACACGCTCGCGCGACTCGCGGTCTATCTGCGCCAGAACGTCTTCCGACCCGAGAATCCACGGCGTGACAGCGCGCCAGTCACCGACGGCGTGAAGCTGACACACGTGGCGGCGAACGGATTGACGCTCGTCGAGCTGTATACGAACCAGGGGCCACCCCCTTCGGCTCGTCATGCCGGCGGCTACGAAGTGCGCGGAACGGTCATGTGGGTAACCCTGCCGTACCCGCTGCTCCCGCACGACAGCGCGTCACTCGACTTCCGATGGTCGTTCGTTCCGCCGCTCACGCCTTCCGACGGTCGCGAGGGACGCGATGACCATCTCTACCTCATGGGCTACTGGTATCCGCAGGTCGCCGTCTTTGACGATGTGAACGGCTGGATGGCGGATCCCTATCTGCTCGAAGCCGAGTTCTACATGGATCCGGCGGACTACGATGTGCGCGTGACGGCGCCGCGTGGCTGGGTAGTCGGCGCGACGGGCTCGCTGCAGAATGGCGACCCCATTCTGAGCCGCGACGCGCGAGCGAAGCTCATGCAGGCGCGCAGGACGGGCGCCGTCGTCGCCATCAGCACGCCGACAGACGGAGGCGCGGCCTTCGCGTCGCGGTCGTCTAGCGTCACGTGGCACTTCAGGGCTCCCAATGTGCGCGACTTCGCGTGGGGCACCAGTGATCGGTACGAGTGGGATGCCACGCGGGCGCTCGTCCCGGGCGCCCGTGGGAAAGCGGACACCGTGGACATCTACAGCTTTTTTCGCCTCGACACCCGAGCTTCGGCGTGGGCAGCGGGCGGTGCGCGCTACACTCGCGATGCAGTGCAGCAACTGTCGTCGTACCTCTGGGAGTATCCATGGCCGACGATGACGTCGATGGAGGGCGTGCTCACGAGCGGCGGCATGGAGTATCCGAGGCTCACGTTCATGCAGCCGTGGGCGGACACGTTGTCGCTCGCCGGCGATCTGATGCACGAGACGGGGCACATGTGGTTCCCGATGCAGGTGGGCTCGAGCGAGACGCGATTCCCCTGGATGGACGAAGGCTTCACGCAGTTCGATGCCGCCCAGGGGATGCGTCAACTGTACGGTGAGCCGCGCATGGGCGGACGCATCGCGGATCAGGAGCCGGGACAGCGCGCGCTCTACATCCGACGCGCGCTCGCCGGCGAGGATCAGGTCCTGATGACGCCCGGCGATAACTTTCCGCCGGATCTGTACAACGTCATGTACTACGACAAGACGGCGCAGATTCTCTCGGCCCTTCGCGGCATGCTCGGCGAAGAGACCTTTCATCGCGCGTACCGAGAGTACGGTCGCCGGTGGATTGGGCGCCACCCGTATCCGGACGACTTTTTCAACACGATCGAAAGTGTGTCGAAGAAGAACCTCGGCTGGTTCTGGACCTCGTGGTTCTTCGAGGCGTGGTCGCTCGACCAGGCGATTGCGAGCGTGAAGCCGAGGGGCAGATCGGTGGACATCACGATTCAGGATCGCGGACTCGCGCCGATGCCGGTGGAGCTTGCGGTGACGCGCGCGAATGGGCAGGTCGAGCGTATCCGCGTGCCGGTGAGCGTTTGGTTGGAGGCGCGCCGCACGTACGTGGTACGCGTGCCGCGAACGCCCGAAGTGACGCGCGTGGAGATCGATCCGGATGGCTGGTTTCCCGACGTGGATCGAGCGAACCAGCTGTGGGTGGCGAAGCGAAATATCGGTGCCCACCACTGACCGCGCATCGCGCGCACTCCTGCGTCCTCTGCTCGCACGCAGTAGTTTGATGTCTTCCGCCCGGCCAGCTGCACGGTACGCCGCGTCATCCGCACGCCCCACCATTTGGAGCTCCGTCATGCGATTCGTTCTTGCCAGCGCGCTCGTCATGGTCATTACCTGTCCCACACTCGCGCAGGGCAAGGCGAAAAAGAAAGCTCCGGACGCGGATGCGAAGGCGAAGGTCGCTGCCGTTTCTGGCCCCGACTCGGCAACGCGCACCTCGTCCGATCCCATGTTGCGCGGGCTGCAATGGCGGCTCGTCGGCCCGTTCCGCGGAGGGCGCGCGGTGGCGGTCACCGGCGATCCGGTCGAGAAGCGCACGTTCTATTTCGGCGCGGTGGATGGCGGCGTGTGGAAGACGACGAACGCGGGTGCCTCGTGGCAGAACATCACGGATGACAAGTCGACCATCGCCTCCGTCGGTGCGATCACCGTCGCCCCATCCGACCGCAACGTGATCTACGTCGGCACGGGCGAAACGGACTTCCGCGAGGATCTCACGGTCGGCGACGGCATGTATCGCTCGACGGATGGAGGGTTGAGCTGGAAGCACATCGGTCTCGAAAAAACCGAGCAGATCGCGGCGATCCGCGTGGATCCCAAGGATCCGGACAACGTCTTCGTCGCCGCGTATGGTCACGCGTTCGGGCCGAATCCCGATCGCGGCGTCTATCGCTCGCGCGACGGCGGCACGACGTGGAAGCGCGTCCTCTTCGTCGACGACAGCACCGGCGCGATCGACCTTGCAATGGACCCCACGAATGCGCGCATCCTCTACGCCGCCATGTGGCGCTTCCAGCGTTTCCCCTGGGGCTTCAGCGCGGGCGGCGGCAAGAGCGGACTATGGAAGAGCACCGACGGCGGCGACACGTGGACCGAGCTCACCGACAATCCGGGAATGCCCGAGGTGGCCATCGGGCGCATCGGCGTCTCCGTGTCCGGATCGATGCCGAATCGCGTGTATGCGTACGTCGAGACGTCGCCTGATGACTCGCTCGGCGGCATCTATCGGTCCGAGAATTCCGGAGCGAGCTGGAAGCGCGTGAACGGCGACCAGGACTTCATGGTGCGCCCATGGTACTACGGACTCGTCTCGGCGGACCCGAAGGATCCGAACGTCGTGTGGGTGATGAATCTCGGCACGTACAAGTCGATCGACGGCGGGCACACCTTCCAGCGGGTTCGCGTGCCCCACGGCGATGATCACCAGCTCTGGATCGATCCTGAAGATTCGAACCGAATGATCGAGGGAAATGACGGGGGCGCGACGCTCACAGTGGATGGCGGCGAGAGCTGGTCGTCGCAGGACAACCAGCCTACCTCGCAGTTCTACCACGTTTTCGCCGACAATCAATTTCCCTATCGGCTCTACGGCGCGCAGCAGGACAATTCGAGCGTGATGATCAAGAGCCGGTCCGACGATGGCGCGATCTCTCGCCAGGATTGGGACGCCCTGCCCTTCGGCGAGTCCTGCTATCTCACCGTCGATCCAAAGAACCCCGAGATCTCGTATGGCTCATCGTACTGGGGACAGATCCAGCGGCTGAACGAAAAGACGAACGAGATGCGCGACATCAGCGTTGGCTTCCCGAACTACGACGGCTACGCCGCGAAGGATGTTCCGCTTCGCTTCCAGTGGACGTTTCCCCTCCTCTTTTCGCCGAACTCGCCCAAGACGTTGTATGCGACGGCGCAGCGCGCCTTCCGCACGACCAACGATGGCGAGAGCTGGACTCCCATTTCACCCGATCTCACGCTCCACGATCCCGCCACCCTCGGCCACGTGGGCGGTCCGATCACGCACGACGAAACCGGCACCGAGGTCTACGCTACGATCTTCGCCTTCGCGGAGTCGCCGGTGAAGGCGGGCGTGCTCTGGGCCGGCTCCGATGATGGACTCGTGCACGTCTCGCGAGACGATGGCGCGACGTGGCAGGACGTCACGCCACACTTCGGCGGGAAGTTCACCCGGGTGAGCATCATCGACCCCGGCCACTTCGACGCCGGCACGGCGTATCTCGCGGCCAACCGGTATCAGCAGGACGACTTCCATCCGTATCTCTATCGCACCACCGACTACGGCAAGACGTGGACGCGCATCGACACCGGCATTCCCGAGCTCGCGTATACGCGCGCTATTCGCGAGGATCCCGTTGCGCGCGGCCTGCTGTTCGCCGGCACCGAGAGTGGCGTCTACGTCTCGCTCGACGACGGCGCGCACTGGCAATCGCTGCAGCTGAATCTCCCGCGCAGCTCGGTCCGCGACCTCATCGTGCACGACAACGATCTGATCGTCGCCACGCACGGCCGCTCGTTCTGGGTGATGGACCACGTGTCGGTGCTGCGCCAAGTCACCGCTGCTCAGCGACGCGAGGCGGTGCACGTCTTCGTCCCCGATACCGCCGTACGCTGGGACGCGGGTTCCGGGCGGCGCAACGTGGGCGTCGGCCAGAACCCGCGCGGCGGTGTGTCGGTGGACTATTTCTTTCGCGAGAAGCCGACAGGCCCGGTCACACTCGCCTTCCTCGATCGCGCGGGGAAGGTCATCCGCACCTTCTCGTCCACCGGTGCCCCCGCGCCCGACAGCTCGGCGAGTGATTCGGCTGCGAAGGACTCCGTTGCCAAGGCGCAGCGCGACACGACCGCGGCGATGGGCAGAAAAAAGAAAATCGAGGGGGCGGACAGCACGTCGTACGCGCCGAGTGACTCGCTCGTGACCACGCGCGCTGGGGTGAACCGCTTCGTGTGGAATCTTCGCTATCCGGATGTGAAGCACATCAGCAACATCATCGTGGACTACGGAACCACCACCGGCATGCAGGTGCTTCCGGGCACGTACACCGTTCGCCTCACGGCCGGCGGCAAGTCGTTCACGCAAGCGTTCACCGTGGTCAACGACCCACGAACCTCCGCGACGTCGGTGGCGCTGCAGTCGCAGCTCGCCGCGTGGTCGCAGCTGCGCGATCACATCGACTCGACCGTCGACGCCGCGAAGGAGATCGAGACGATGCAGGAGCAGGTCCAGGCGCGGGTGAAGCAGGTGAAGAGCCAGCCGTACGCCTCGCGCGTGCAAAGCGCGGGGAAACCGTTGAGCGCGAAGATGGAAGCGATTCGCGAGGCGCTGATCGAGGTCCACTCGCACGCGGATGAGATCACGCTGCACTATCCCGTCAAGCTATACAACATGATGCTGACGCTGAACGGACAGCTGCTCTCGGGCGATGTGGCGCCGACACAATCGCAACTCGAGGCGCTGAAAGAGCTCTCTGGGAAGGTCGATGCGCAGCTGCAGAAGCTTCGCGAGCTGCAGAACGCCGATGTCGGAGCCTTCAACCGTCTGCTGAAGGAGCTCGACGTGCCTGGGGTGAGCGTGAAGAGTGCAAAGGTGGTGATGTAGCCTCTGCTCGCTCCTGGAGGACGGGCGGAAGCAGGAGAGAGAATCGGCTTCCGACTCCGAGTGTGCTGGCAACGACGATTCGACCGCCGTGCGCTTCGACGATTCCCTTGGCTATCGCGAGCCCCAACCCGGCTCCGGCCTGGGAACCGCGAGTGTGCCAATAGCGATCGAAGATGTGCGACAGATCCTGCTCGGCGATGCCCCGTCCCGTGTCTGCTACGGCCACCTCGACCTCGTCACCCCGAGCGCAGGCGGTCACGGCGATGCTGCCGCCTGACGGCGTAAACTTCAACGCATTGGCGATCAGATTCGCCACCGCCTGCATGAGGCGCTCGGAGTCCGCATGCAGGCTGAGCGCCGCATCATCGACCTGCACGACGATCCCCACGTTGCGCTCGGCGGCGGCACGTACGAAGAGGTCGGATGCGCGCCTCAAAATCGGCTCGAGCTTCTCATTCGCGCAGACGATGGAGAGCACCCCGGCCTCGATCGTGGAGACGTCGAGCAGGTCCTGGATCATTCGCGACATCCACGTGGTGGAGTCGTAGATGTTCGTTGCGAGCTCGCGCCTGTCGGCCGCCGCAGCGGGAGGAGAATCGAGCAGCACGCGCGAGCACATCGCGATCGCGCTCAACGGATTGCGAAGGTCGTGCGATACGACGCCGAGCACCTCGTCTCTTGCACGCGTCGCATGCTGCGCGGCGCGGTAGAGCCGGGCGTTCACGATGGCCAGCGCCGCGCGCCCGGCAAAGTTCTCCGCGACGACCACATCGCTGGCGTCGTAGCTACGTGAGGCCCCGATTCCCAACAGCGTCATCACCCCAATCGACTCCGCTCTAGCGACCAGCGGCACGGTCATCAAGGTCGTGACGCCCATTCGCCGAATCAGATCCGCCTCGGCGGGATCGCTGC
This sequence comes from Gemmatimonadaceae bacterium, assembly GCA_036564355.1. GTDB lineage: Bacteria > Gemmatimonadota > Gemmatimonadetes > Gemmatimonadales > Gemmatimonadaceae > FEN-1250. Next base: position 20,340 of record DATCPC010000197.1, read on the forward strand.
AGTGGGCATTGAGCCACTCCCCCGTCACGTCCACAACGACCTGCGTACGCCCTGACAGCAACGCATCGACCTGCGCTGTCTGTGAATCGGGCGCGGACACGAATCGCTCGCGAAGAGTGCGCAGAGGTTCGATATCCTCCCTGGAGTGCGTGAAGCGGCGGAGCCTCCCGGCTTCATCGGGCACGTCGAGCAGGCACGCATCCGCAAGCACTGGCACGGGCAGCCGCGCCACCGACTCGAGCGTGTCCACGTACTCGAGCGACTGGCTCAGGGTCGCGCTGACCTCGGCAAGAAAGCGCTGTTGCTGATGCGTCCGCTTTCGATCGGTCACGTCACGCACGACGGCTGCGTAGAGGCGTCGGCCATCCGGCGCGTCGAGCTTCAGAATCGACGCCTCGGCCGGAAACTCGGAGCCATCCTTTCTGAGTCCGAGGACTTCGCGGCGCTGGCCCATCAAGCGCGCGGCTGTCGCGGATTGTCCGAAAGTCGTGACGTCTTCCGAGTGGCGCGCCCGGAACCGGGTCGGCAGCAGCACGCCGAGGGAACTGCCCATCACATCGGCCTCGGTGTACCCAAACATTATTTCCGCGCCGCGATTGAACTGCACGATGCGCTGATCCGCATCGACCGTGACGATCGCGTCGGCGGCCACTTGCAGGATCTGCTCGTAAATCCCCTCGGAGATTGACCCGTGCCTAGTCGTCGTCGCACCGACCGGGGCGCCTGGAGCATCGATTTTCATGATGACTAAGCTACCACCGCAACTCGCGTTGGCTACGCTGGTGCCTGCCGCTACCCTCTTGCGGGACGACTGGTGCCGTCATGCGTATCTTGATAGGCTGACGATGGCGATCGAGCGGCTTCCCCGGCGGTTCGTTCGACTTACACGCTCGAGGAGTTACATGAGCAAGAAAGAGGATCACTCGCAGGCCTCGATGCCCCGCGTTTTCCCGATCATTCGCGAGCTCACCGCGGATGAGTCGCGTGCGCTACTCGGCCGGCACGTCGTTGGGCGCATTGCATTCGCGCTGAACGATCGCGTCGATATTCAACCGATACACTACGTGTTCGAGGACGAATGGCTATACGGCCGAACGAGTCACGGTACCAAATTCGCGACGCTGACGCGTCACTCGTGGTGCGCGTTCGAGGTCGATGAGGTGCGCGACCTGTTCGACTGGGACAGCGTAGTGGTCAAGGGTGAGATGGAGCTGCTGGATCCCGAGCTCGGGTCACCGGACGCATACACGCGTGGTCTCGAGCTCATGCGCTCGCTCATCTCGGAATCGCTCACCGCGAGCGACCCGGCCCCCCATCGCTCCATTCTCTTCCGCATTCACGTCAAGGAGATGATGGGTCGCGCGGCTCGACCCGGGCAATAGCGACGATCTTGCTGCACAGAAAAACGCGGGGGCCGGGAAGGTGCGAACGCCCCCTCGGCCCTCGCGCGTGACGCGACGAACGGTCTGGTGTATCGGGCTTAGAACGCCAACCAGACGAACAGGAACAGCGCATTGTTATCGGAAGCGCTCCGCCCCGCGCCGTCGTAGGAGCTCGAGCCGCCGTTGAATTTGTCGTATACGGTGTACTGCAAACCAAGGCGTGTGTTTTGCCACGCGTTGAAGTCGAATTCGCCGATTCCCCCCGACGACCGTGGGCTGCCGGTCGCGCTCCCGGTAATGGGGTCGCCTGGATAGAGCAATTGGTCGCTGGTTCCCGTCGTGTTGAAATAGCCCAGCGTGAAGTTCGCGCGCGTCGACGGCATGTATGAGGCGTTCGCACGGAATACTTTCAGCGTGTTGTGCAGGTTCGCGGCGCCGGGCTCGTCCGCGGTGACGAGCGCATCGAGCGTTTGCGACTCGTGAATGAATGTCGAGCGGAAGACGATGACTCCGAGCTTCACGGGACGTTCGATTTGCAGGTCTGCCGCGGCGTCCGTGAACTGATCCGTCGTCCCGGAGACGCCGCTCGGGTAGAGCCGCGCGCTCAAACCGTACGTCCCGAGCATGACGTACGTCGGCCCGAACGAATGCTGCAGGGCCAGGCGCCAGTACGGAATCACATTATGCGCGACGCTGCTCGCGCTCTCATCGAGCGGCGCGGAAACACCCTGCTGCGCCGATCGATACGCAGTGACTTCCGCGTACACGAGCTGGTGCCACAAGCCGTAGCCACCCAGCCCGACCACCTGCTGTCCGAGCGCTCCCTCGACCATCGTGGAGGCGGTTGGCGTTGGAGCAACGCTGCTGGTCATGAACGGGAAGCTCCAGGCGGGCACGGTGTTCCACACGTCCTGCATCGTGGGATTGTTGTTCAGCGTCACACCGTAGAGCAGTTCCTGCGAAAAGAGATGTGTTCGGTTCGCGAATCGGAACTCGGCGTTATCGAGGCCGATGGAGCCGTCGGGGGCAGCATAGGTGAGCTGCACGAAGGTGCCGAGCCTTGGAGTGATTTCGCCAGCGAGAAAGACGCTCAGCTGGTCCGGAAAGACGGTGGAGTTGTTCTGCGTCCCCGGCAGTGCGGTCGACAGGTGCGTGATCGACGCTACCGCCATCGCCGATACTGGGGGAAATGGGGCGAGCTTCAAGGTCTCCCGACTGGTATCCCCCGCGTTGATCGTCGTCAGCCCCGTGAGGGTGTAGCCATTGAGCTTGAACAGGCGCCCGAACGGCGTCAGTTGCGGAAATCCGTAGTGACAGGCGCTGCAGGCGAGTTTTGTCTGGCGCGAGAATCCCGGGATGCGCCGTGCGCGCAAGGCCCGGATCTCCTCACTGGCCGGTAGCGCGACACGACGCGCATCGAGATAGGGCAGCAGCGCGTCGCGAACTGGCTTCGGCTCGCCCGGCGTTTCGGCGCGAGCTGCCGCGAACGACACACTTAGGGCAATCGCTGTGACCACCGCGGCTGCGCCGCCCGGGATTCTGCGCCC
>DATCPC010000202.1:0-3064 GCA_036564355.1 Gemmatimonadaceae bacterium
AGACACAGAGCTGGACGCGATAGGGCCTTCCCTGGTACAGCTTTGGGTCACGCTCGTCGTTTCGCTTGTACATCAGGCCTCGTTCGGTCGCCAATTGAGAACGGCGGCACTGCCCGAACGGGCAGCGTTCACTTTTCCCCGTTCGCACCGCACATTGTACCCAGCAACCCCTGTCGCCGCCAATCCGGCACCTAGCCGCCTCGCGATCGCGGTCACCCCCACCGAGTTCCGCATGTCCTCCCCAATCCGCTTGCTCGCCGCGCTCGTGTTCGTTGCGCAAACGTTCGCCGCATTCTCATCGTCAGCGCAGGTCACCGCGATCAAGGCGGGTAAGCTCGTCGACACCGAGCACGGCACCGTCGCGACCAATCAGATCATAATCGTCCGCGACGGGAAGATCGAGGCGGTCGGCCTCGCGCTCGCGATTCCGGCCGGCGCGAAGGTCATCGACCTCTCCGCGATGACCGTGCTGCCCGGCCTCATCGACAGTCACACGCACGAGGCCGACGGCGTGCTTCCCGATGACAACGGCGATCCGCGCGCCGTGCTTTTCCACACCTCCTCCGAGATCGCGCTCGCGGCCATTCCGAGTGTGAAGGCCACGCTCATGGCCGGATTCACCACCGTTCGCGATCTCGGCACGTACCGCGCACTCAACGATGTCGCGCTGCGCGACGCCATCGCACGCGGCGACATCCCCGGTCCCCGCATGTACGTCGCCGGCGCGTATATCACGATCACGGGCGGCGCCGGCGCGATGACGGGCGTGTCGCCCGATGTGCAGCTGCCGTGGGACATGCACTTCGGCGAGGCGAACAGTCCCGACGAAGTTCGCCAGAAAGTCCGCTTGCTCGTCGCGCAGGGGGTGAACGTGATCAAGGTGCTTTCATCGGGCGCGGTGCTCACCCACGGCAGCAACACGAAGTCGCAGGAGTTCACGCCGGCGGAGCTCGTGGCCGCGGTTGAAGAGGCGCACTCGTTCGGTCTCAAGGTCGCGGCGCACGCACACAGCGCCGAGGGGATCAAGAACGCCGTGCGCGCGGGCGTCGCATCGATCGAGCACGGCACGTACATGGACGATGAAGGGATTCGTCTCATGAAGGAGCACGGAACGTTCTACTCGGCCACGCTCGACGTGCACGATTGCATCACCAGCAAGCCGAATCAGCCCGCGGATTTTCTCGAGCACAACAAGGGAATCGCCGACATACACTACGCAGCCTTCAGGAAGGCAGTGCAGGCCGGCGTGAAGATCGCCTTCTCCACCGACGTCCCAGTGTGCCCGTACAAGGATGCTGGAAAGGAGTTCGCGTACATGGTCAAATACGGCATGACGCCGATGCAGGCGATCCAGGCGGCGACGATGGGCGGCGCTGAGCTCATCGGCGTGCTGGACAAGGTGGGCTCGATCAGGAAGGGGAAACTCGCCGACCTGATCGCCGTGTCCGGCGATCCGACGCAGGACGTGACGAAGCTCGAGCACGTGCTGTTCGTGATGAAGGACGGGAAGGTGTTCAAGTCCTCGGATGCGTCGGTCCCGGTAACCGACTGATCGAACGGTACACGATGGCTCGTATCACGACGCCGTTCGGCTTTCGCTCGACCGCGCAGGAGGTCCTCGCCGGCATCGATCTTTCGGGGAAGCGCGTGGTGGTCACCGGTGCCGCATCGGGGATCGGCATCGAGACGGCGCGCGCGCTCGCCGGCGCCGGCGCCGACGTCACGATAGCTGTGCGCAATCTCGACGCGGGCCGCACAGTCGCCGCCGAGATCGCGGCCACCACCGGCAATGCCTCCGTGTGCGTCGCCGCGCTCGATCTCGACGACCGCGATTCGATCGCCGCCTTCGCGGGAGCGTGGGACGAGCCGCTCGACATCCTCATCAACAACGCCGGCGTGATGGCCCTCCCGGAACAGCGCACGGCCGAGGGCTACGAGATGCAGTTCGCCACCAACCACCTCGGCCACTTCGCGCTCGCGCTCGGCCTGCACGACGCGCTCGCCGCGGCGGGGAATGCGCGCATCGTCGCGGTGAGCTCGAACGCGCACCTCATGTCGCCCGTCGTGTTCGACGACATCCATTTCGCGTTCCGCGCCTACGATCCCTGGCTGGCGTATGGGCAATCGAAGACAGCGAACGCCCTCTTCGCAGTGGCCGCGACCGCGCGCTGGGCAATCGATGGCATCACGGCGAACGCGCTCAACCCCGGCGCGATTCCGACGAATCTCCAGCGGCACGTCGGCGGAATGCGCACGCCGGTCGACAGGCGCAAGACGCCGGAGCAAGGCGCGGCGACATCGGTGTTGCTCGCCGCATCGCCGCTGCTCGAGGGAGTTGGCGGCCGATACTTCGAGGATTGCAACGAAGCCGAGCTCGTGGAGCGCCGCGACCCGGACAAGCCATCGGGAGTCGCGCCCTACGCGCTCGATCTCGACAACGCGGAGCGGCTGTGGGACGTATCGCTAGGCATGCTCGGCTGAGGGAGCGGCTATACGACGAGCAATGCTCGCGAGCCGCGTTCCTCGACCGCAGCTGCGCGTGACCGTCACTTCCGGAACATGAAGTACACCGCCCCCGCCATGCAGAGCGCCGCCCACAGATAGTTCAGCCTCACGGCTCGCGCATGTACAGCGCTGCGAACGGCACGAACACCGAGAGCGTGATCACCTCCTGCAGGATCTTGAGCTGCCCGAGCTCGAGCTGCGTGCTCCCGATGCAGTTCGCGGGCACCTGTAGCGCGTACTCGAACAGCGCAATCCCCCAACTCACGAGAATCGCGATGTAGAGCGGCTTGTTGTGCAGATTCTTGAGGTGCGCGTACCAGGCAAAGGTCATGAAACAGTTCGAGGCGATCAGCAGCAGCGTCGTCTTGACGATTACTGGCATGGAGATTTCTTGAGGAGGAGGTGACAGAACGCTTTCCCGCGAGCGGGTAATATAGGATCGCCAGCCACCCGGAATCGCGACGCCAACTTGCCCTCATCCGGATCAGTCGTGCAGTCTCGCATCATCAACCGGCTCGTGCACCGCGCTCGCGCTCGGCAACTCGCGATGCTCGCGGCC
>DATCPC010000244.1:0-2268 GCA_036564355.1 Gemmatimonadaceae bacterium
CGTCATCGCGCTAACGTTCAGCGCGGCCGCGATCATCTCGCCGAGCAGCGCGGGCCCGTTGCTCGTGCTGCCGAAGTAGCCGAGGAAGGCCGGATGTCCCCAGTGCACGATTCCCGGCATGATGAGCGCGTCGAGCTCACCAATCACCTGCTCCATCGACGCGCCTCGCTGCGGCGCCACGTGCTCGAAGCTCGCCGCTATTTCGCCGGGCTGCACCGCCGGTACGATCGCACGCTGCTCGATCGTCGCGCGGTAGCTCGCAATCCACTCCGCCACGAGATGCAGCTGCGAGCGCATCTCCTCGTCGCTGAAGTCACCGAGCGGCTCGATCACGCGGAGCTGGTATCGAGCGCGGCATGCCTGTTGCCCTTCGGCGGAGCATGAGCGCGCCGAATCGCTGGCCCGTGAGCTACATCCTGCCGATCATGAGCTCCACACCCAGCACGCATGCCGAGCTGCGCGCGTACATGAGCTGGATTGCCGCGCGCGCCGAGCTGATCGTGGTGGACGGATCGGACAGCGCGATCTTCGCGGCGCACGAGCGCGAGTGGGGCGCCGACATCCGTCACGTCGCGCCCGCGCCAGATCTCATCTCGCCCATGGGGAAAGTCGGCGGTGTGCTCACCGGCCTCCGGCACGCGTCGCACGAATGCGTCATCATTGCGGACGACGACGTGCGTTACGACGACAGGTCGCTCGCGCAGGTGGTCACCGCGCTCGCGACGGCCGACGTCGTGCGCCCGCAGAATTATTTCGAGCCGCTTCCATGGCACGCCCGCTGGGACTCCAGCCGCATGCTCCTCAACCGTCTCACCGGCGGCGACTGGCCCGGCACGCTCGGCGTTCGCCGCTCGCGCCTGCAGGCGACGAATGGGTATGACGGCAGCGTCATGTTCGAGAACCTGGAGCTCGTGCGCACCGTGCTCGCGTCGGGCGGCCGCGAGACCGTACTCTACGGCGCGTACGTCCTTCGGCGCCCTTCGACGACGCGACACTTCTGGTCGCAGCGCGTGCGTCAGGCGTACGACGAGATCGCTCGGCCCACGCGCTTCGCGATTCAGCTCGCGGTGCTCCCCACCGTGCTCGCGCTGGCGATCACGGGGCGCTGGCTCGCTCTCGTTATAGCGATCGTGGCGCTCATCACCGCGGCGGAGATTGGCCGACGCCGCAGCGGCGCGACGCGATTCTTCCCCGCCACCACGCCGCTCTTCGCGCCGCTCTGGGCCACCGAGCGCGCGGTGTGCAGCTGGATCGCACTCGGCGCGCGCATCTTCCTGGGCGGCGTGCCCTATCGCGGGACGATCCTCCATCGCGCCGCTACGCCGATGCGGGTGCTGCGGCAGCGCTACGCGTCGGCTCCGGCGGCACCGCAGACAGTTCCGGCACCAACAGCTCCACATCGATCGGCTTGAACGTTCCGTTGTTCGACAGCTCGGCCGAGCACGCGGTGATGCCGACGATCATGTCCATCTCCGCGCGCAGCACGATGTAGTCGCCCGCGCGCGAGCGCGGTGGCCGGATGTCGAGCTCTCCACTCGGCGCCACATCGACGTTCATGAAGATGTTGAACGTCGTCGGGATCGTGTCCGGCGCGATGCCGAACGGCGCGAGGGCCGTCGCGAGATTCTCGAAGCAGCTCGGACGGTGTCCCGTCGTGCCGTAGATGATGCGGAAGGTGTCGGGGCTGCACGGCGTGAGCAGGAAGTCGTGGCGGCCAACCGTATCCTCGACGATCGTCCACATCGCGCGGCTGCGATCGGAGTAGAGCGTGTGCCCGATGGTGAGATAGATCGTGTTGGCGTAGTCGATCGTGCGCCCGGACGAAAGCCACTCGCGCGTGTCGTCGCGCGCGAAGGACACCAGGTCGCTCACCTGTTCACCGCGCGGATCGATGATTCGTAGCAGCTCGCCGCGCGCGATGGTGAGCGCGCCGCCGGTCTGCGGCTCGAGATGCATGCGCGTCACCACGGTCATGGATTCTCCGACGTTGGCGAATTCGCGCGGTGAAACGGGCAGCGCCAATGTTCTTCCACCTCGCGCCCAGAGTACTGGCGCGCCTCCGACCGCTCGCCGAAGTCGGCGAGATTCGGATTGAGCGAGCCCTGCACCGCGATCTCGCGCTCGCGAATCGACTTCTGGATGCGCGCGAAGCGTCCCTCGCCACGGAGGCGCCCGAACTGCGCGTGCGGATTGAACACGAGCGCCGGCCAGCGAAAGCTCCGCGACACGCGCGAACTGTGCGCGTGCATCCCCACCACGAAATAGGCG
>DATCPC010000003.1:0-21814 GCA_036564355.1 Gemmatimonadaceae bacterium
ACGCCGTAGTCGGACAGGATTTTGCGGATGGCCACGCGCTCGCGCACCAGCAGCGTGTCGAGCGTGCGCGCGAGAGCGGTGTCCGTGCGACGCAGCCCCATGGCGATATCGAAGGCGAATACCTGACCGGAGCTGTCGCTCGACGGAGCGAGCGGCACGATCGTGAGCGGCGACGGGGCGCGCCTCGCGAAGTAGCCCGCGAACGGGCCCCACACGATCGCGACATCGATCTCCCCGCGCTCGAGCGCCTCGAGGATGCGCGCCTGCGGATTCGGCTTCGAGTAATCGTCCACAATGCGATAGCCGCGCACGTTGTCGATCATCCCGCGCGAGGCGAGCGCCTGCGCGGGCGGAGTGTTCTGATAGTCATCGCCGATCATGTGCACGCCGACTTTCAGCGAGCGCAGCGCGGGGTCGTCGAGCGAGCGCACGCGCGCGGGCCCCTTGGCGCGATAGACCATCACGTACGTCGATCGATAGTAGGGCGCGGTGGTGAGCAGCGGACCGAAGGCGACGGGCACGCCCATGTAGACGTCGCACGCCCCCGCCTTGAGCCCCTTGCGCACGAATCCGCGCATCTGCGGACGCCAGCTGAACTCCACCGTCGTCCCCATGTCGCGCGCGAGCAGGCTGGCGATCCGATTCTCGAACCCCGCGCGCTGGTCGTTCGAGAACGGAAGATTGTTCGGGTCCGCGCACACGCGCAGCGGCGGCTTCGGCGACGGGCGCCCTGCGGCACCCACCGTCGCGACCACGAGCATCGCCAGCGCCGCGCGCGCGATCACGGCAACTCGAATACGTGCAGTGCGCCACCCGCCTTCGTGTGCTCGGGCAGATCCCGCATCGCGTTCACGGCGCCGAGTGCGGCGAAGGGATCGTCGGCGGAGAGATTTCCAGGCACGATGGCGCCGGCCCATCCACCAACGCCCTCGTACACGGCGACGTACTGCTTGCCGTCCGGACCGAGATAGGTGATCGGATTGCCGATGATCCCCGAATTGAAGTGCGTCTTCCAGAGCACGTTGCCGTTCGTGGCATTCACCGCCTTGAAGTCGCCATCCATCGTGCCGTAGAACACCACGTCGCCGGCGGTGACGAGCGCACCCGACCACACCGGGAAGTTCTCCTTGATCCCCCACACCTTCTTCCCGGCGCCGGCATCCCACGCGAGGAATTCACCGCGGTTGCCACCTGGACCGCCGTACATCTTCACCGCGGCGCCCACGTACGGCGTGCCCGCGATGTACTTCGCCTCGATGCCGCCGTAGTCCATGCAAAGGTTCGTCGCCGGCGTGTAGAACAGATGCGTGCGCGGCGAGAACGCAGCTGGTTGCTGGTCACGCGCGCCTGTGGACGATGGACAGATGTTCGTCGTCATGCGCCCCTGGTGCGTCTGCTTCGCTTCGACGAGCAGCGGACGCCCCGACTGCAGATCCACTCCGGTAGCCCAGTTCAGATACTGGAACGGCTGCGCGACGAGCACCTCGCCGGTGGCGCGGTCGATCGTGTACGCGAATCCGTTGCGATCGAAGTGCACCACCACCTTGCGCGTCGCGCCGTTGAATGGAATGTCGGCGACGATGTGCTCGTTCACGCCATCGTAGTCCCACGCGTCGTGGGGCGTGTACTGGTAGGCCCACTTGAGCTCACCGCTGTCGGCGTCGCGCGCCATCGCGGCCGTGGAATAGAGATTGTCGCCGGGGCGCAGATCGGGATTCCACGTGCCGGGATTCGCGGTGCCGTAGAACACCGAGTTCGATTCGGGATCGTACGTCACCCATCCCCACACGGTGGCGCCGCCGAGCTTCCATTGGTCGCCACGCCAGCTCGTCACGCCCATGTTCGCGGGCTTCATCGAGGCGTAAAAGGGCTTGAAGCTCGAACCGATCCTCACGTCCTTGTCCGGACCCGTGTTGTACGCCTGCCAGACGATCTTCCCCGTCTTCGCATCGAGCGCCGTAATCCATCCGCGCACACCCATCTCTCCGCCACTGTTGCCGACGTACACTTTGCCCTTGGCGACGAGCGGCGCCATCGTCATCGTCGACCCCTGGTTCGGGTCGCCGAGCTTCGTGCGCCACACCTGCTTTCCGGTGACGGCGTTCACGGCGACCGTGGCATTGTCGAGCACGTTGTAGATGATGTTGCCCTCGTAGTACGAGGCGCCGCGATTCACATCATCGCAGCACGCCTTGCCGAACGCAGTCTGATCGATGGGCGGCGCGTACTCCCAGAGCTTCGCGGGACCGGGCTTCGACAGGTCGAACGCAACGAGCTTGTTGGGATACGGTGTGACGACGTACATTCTGCCACCGACGACGAGGGGCTGCCCCTCGTGTCCGTCGGCGATGCCGGTGGTGTAGCTCCACGCTTCCTCGAGCTGCGCCACGTTGTTCGTGGTGATCTTGTCCAGTTCGCTGTAGCGCGTGCTTCCGTAATCGTGTCCGGGAATCGTCCAGTCGCTCTCCTTCGATCCCGGCGGCAGCATGCTGCGACTGGTGCTCGTGGTGGAAGGAGCCGGGCTCGTCGCGAGTGCAGTCGCCCTCTGCGCCTGCGCGAATGCGCCGGCAGGCACCAGCGCCGCTGCAGCGAATGAACGGGCGATCGAGCGCCAGGTCGTTCTGCTGGCGTGCATCATCTAGCTCTCCGTGACAGATGCACTTTCACATTGCAATGTGCGCACCGTCAGGGCGCGCATGGATATTTCTCGATGCGCCACGAGTGAGATGATGATCCCACATGCACTTCTGTTCGCCGATGCCGATTTCACCGTCGTCGATGTCGTCCGCGAGTACGTCTCGTTCGTCGGCTCCTTCCTCATCATCGGCGCCACCGCGTTCTATTTTCTGCTGCTCCGTCCGGCGTTCAGGCCCAACATGGACGCGATGCGCATCGCCGGCCGTTCGGCCGCGCGCATCGGCGTGGTCGGCGCCCTCCTGCGCGTGCTCACGATCGGCATGACGGTGACCGGCGCGATGCTGCAGAAGCAGCTGTCGCTCGTCGCGGCGCTCACGAGCAAGCCGTCGATGATCGTTGGCGAGATCGCCACGGTCATCGCCCTGTTCGCCTTTGCGTCCGCCGCGTTCGCGTGGCGCGAGGAAATCCGCCGCTGGACCATCGCGGGCCTCGCGACATTGGTCATCGCACTGCAGGGCCTGGTGACCACGAAGCTCGAACGCATGGTGAACCCGCTCCACGTCTTCGCCGCATCGATGTGGATCGGCACGCTGTTCGTGATGGTCGTCGCCGGCATCTCCACGGCGTTGAGCGGCGCGTTCGCAACGTCAGACCGCGGAACGGCCGTGGCCGCGCTGGTGAACCGCTTCACGACGCTCGCGCTCTGGAGCGCCGGCGTGCTCGTGCTCACGGGCGCCACGACCGCCTGGCTCCATCTGGGCACGCTCGAGGCACTCTGGACGAGCATCTACGGCAAGACGCTCATCGTGAAGCTGAGCCTCGTCGCCGTCGTCTTCCTCCTCGGCGGTTACATCAACTGGCGAGTGAAGCCGACGCTTGGTACCCAGGACGCCGGCCGTCGCGTGAAACGCACGGCGACCTTCGAGATCGCGATCGCGGCAATCGTGCTCATCGTGGCGGCGGTGCTCGTGAATCTCCCGGCGCCTGCGGAGCACCTCGTGCACTAGTCGTGCGTGATGACCTTGCTCATCCACGCATCGGCGCGATAGTCGCGCTCGGTCACGGCCGCGCGTTTCATGTCTCCCGACACGTACACTCCGCGAACCGGTCGAGGTGACGGCCCGAGACTCTGTATTTTCCCCGGGCCGGTCAGCTTGAAGAGGCTCAGCGCGTCCTGCGACTGGGAAATGCCGAGAAAGGCGCTTCCATCCGGCATGGGGATGACGTATTCGAACTCGGCGGGCATCGACGACCACTGCGTCATTGCGCCGTCGTCGAGCGTGAGAGCGCCGACGCCGAGCGAATCGGTGGTGGCCTTGTCGTTGCCGATGTAAAACACACGGTGCCCGGATGGATCGACATTGACCCCGAAGAGAAATGCGTACCATGCCGGCTTCTGAAACTCCTTCGTCGTCCCCGCGCGCCTGACGACGATCTTGTCACCTGCCGCCGGAATCCATGCCCATCCATCCGGCAGCGCGGTGGCCCCGGACACGACCGAGTCGGGAAGATCGAGCTCATTCCGCGTTGCATTCGTGCGCACATCGATCTCGGCCAGATGCAACCCGGTGGATGTTTGCCGCGCGATTGCCACCCAAACCGAGTCCGTCCAGAACGCGCGAACTGGACGGCCGGTACCGCCGAGCGGTGTTTCCGAGCCGCCGGCGAATGGCATTATCGAGTAGTGAACTTCGGCGTGCCCGCCGCCGGTTGGGACGTTTCGTCGCACGAGCAGACGCGCACCATCCGAAGAGAGGGTGGCGCTCACCGGGCTCGACGCGTGTGCCACACGCCGGTCATCCGGATACTGCCCCTTCAACACGTTGGCCATGTCGAGCGCCCACACACTGAAGTCGAACGTCCCCTCGTCCATCACCAACCCCGCACCATCGGAGGTGAGAGAGAAGTTCGTAAAGAGCCCGGTCGCCATCGTATCCTGCCGCGAGGCGAGGTGGCCGGTGGCGGGATCGATCGCGATGCGTACGATCGACTCGCCCGTACCATTGCCCGCTCGCGCGAGCCATACGGCATCGCGCGTTGCGATGCCACCACAGGTGCACGCGTTGACGACGTGATCGGCGACGGTGCCCGAACGATCGATGACTTGCCAGAGTCCGTGCGGCTGCTGCAGCACCAGCGTCACGATCCAGCCCGTTCCCGGAATCGTCGAGATCGCGGCAACCCCTTGTCCCGTTCCGGCGAGGCGGATGCTGTCGCGCACGATGCCATCGAGCGCGGCAACGCGAATCCAGTACACGGAATCCGCGTGATAGGTCGGCCCGAGTAATAGTGAATCTCCGTTCGCGAAGAACGTCGCAACGCCGCCGGTGAGAAAGCGGGGAGCGCCGCCGAGCGCCGAGAGCAGGAAGGTGCCGATCCGGCCTCCAATCGTCCCGTTGAACATCAGGTTGCGCCGGTCCGGACTCCACTCGAGATAGTAGCCCGCGGTCGCGTCTTCCAGAATCGTACGCGTCGTGCTGCCGCCGACATCCTGCTCCACCACCGTGAACTTGCAGCTGCCGCTCGCGCAGTGTTTGGTGATGTAGGCGAGCTGCTTCCCGTCCGGAGAGATCGCCGGGACGAGCACGGCACCCGAGGTCGTGAACTGCGTTCGCTGTCCGAGCTGCGCCGCGCCGGGCGGCGCGACGTGACGGCCCCTGAGTGCGTACGCGCCGCCAGCGACGATCGCGGCGAGAACGACGACTCCGGCGATCATCGCCGTGCGCCGGCTTGGCCGCGCGGCCACACCCGCGGGCGCCGATGCCGTCGCATCCGGCGCGCTCTTCACCTCGAGCGCCCTCGCAAACTCGCCGGCGCTCGCGAACCGATCCGCCGGCGTCTTGGCGAGCGCCTTCGCCACCGCCGCGTCGACGCTCGCCGGCACCGTGTCGCGCAGCACGCGCAGATGCGTCGGCTTCTCCGTCATCAGCTTCGCGATCATCGACTGCGCGCTCGCGCCGGTCACCGGCGGCTCGCCCGCGAGCATCTCGTAGAGCACCGATGCGAGCGAGTACACATCGCTCCGCGCGTCGATGCCGCGATCGCCCGTCGCCTGCTCGGGACTCATGTATTGCGGCGTGCCGAGCGAGAGTCCCGTCTGCGTGAGGCGGTTGCCGCCCGCTTCCTTCACGGCGAGCGCGATGCCGAAGTCCGTCAGCATCGCCTCGCCTTCCTGGATCAGGATGTTCTCGGGCTTGATGTCGCGATGCACGAGCCCCTGACGGTGCGCGTAGTCGAGCGCGCTCGCGACCTGCTTCGTGATCGTGAGGGCCTCGTCGAGGCCGAGCTGCCGCTCGCGATCGAGCTTCGCGCGCAGCGACTCGCCGCGCACGAACGGCAGCACGTAGTACAGCAGACCGTCCGCCTCTCCGGAATCGATCAGCGTCAGGATGTGCGGATGATCGAGCCGTGCTGAGATCTTTATCTCGGTGAGGAATCGCTCCGAGCCGAGCACCGCGCCGAGCTCGGGGCGAAGAACCTTGAGCGCGACCTCGCGATCCAGCTTCTTGTCGCGCGCGAGGTACACGACGGCCATGCCGCCCGAACCGATCTCGCGCTCGATGACGTAGCGATCACCGAGCGCGCTGGAGATGTCTGGAGTGTCGGACATGCGTCCAAGCTATGTATTGCTGTCGAACTCGCCAGTGGCCAATGCCTGTTCTCCCCGAACCTCAAGGAATCTCAACGGGAACGGGGGGTGCGCGTTCACCGTTTGCCCTCATGGCCAACACCCTTTTCTCCCCGCTGACGCTCCGCGGCATCACGCTCAAGAACCGCATCGTCGTCTCGCCGATGTGTGAATACTCCAGCACCGACGGCTTTGCCAACGACTGGCATCTCGTCCACCTCGGCTCGCGCGCCGTCGGCGGCGCCGCGCTCGTCTTCACCGAGGCAGCCGCCGTCACGACGCAGGGACGCATCTCCCCCGACGATCTCGGAATCTGGAAGGACGAGCATATCGAGCCACTCGCGCGAATCACACGCTTCATCGCCGAGCAGGGCGCGGTTTCGGGGATCCAGCTGGCGCACGCAGGCCGCAAGGCGAGCACTTCGGCGCCGTGGAAGGGCGCCCAGCCCATCGGCCCCGCCGACGGCGGCTGGCGCCCGATCGTCGCGCCGAGCGCGATCCCGTTCGACGACGGGTACCAGACGCCGGTCGCGCTCGATTCAGCTGGAATTCAAGATATTATTTCGGCCTTCGCGAGCGCCGCCCGCCGCGCGCTCGCCGCCGGCTTCCAGGTGATCGAGCTCCACGGCGCGCACGGCTATCTCATCAACGAGTTCCTTAGCCCGCTCAGCAACACGCGCGCGGATGAATACGGGGGCTCGTTCGAGAATCGCACGCGCCTCTTGGGCGAGATCGTGGTCGCCGTGCGCCGCGTGTGGCCGGAGCATCTTCTACTCTTCGTACGCATCTCGGCGTCCGATTGGATCGAGGGCGGCTGGACGGTCGAAAACTCCGTCGACCTCGCGCGTTTGCTGCAACCGCTCGGCGTCGATCTGATCGACTGCTCATCGGGCGGCAACGTGCCCAAGGTGCGCATCCCCATCGGGCCGGGTTACCAGGTTCCGTTCGCCGAGCGCGTGCGCAAGGATTCGCGTGTACCGACGGGTGCGGTCGGGCTGATCACCGAGCCGAAGCAGGCGGACGGCATCGTCCGCGAGGCGAAGGCGGACGTCGTGCTGCTCGCGCGAGAGGAGCTGCGCGATCCGTACTTTCCGCTGCACGCCGCGAAGGCGCTCGGCGTGGACGTCGCGTGGCCAAAGCAGTATCTGCGCGCGAAGAACTAGCGCGCGCGTGCCGGGCTAGCGTCCCCGCGCGAGCTGCATCAGGTCGTTCACCACCCCGCTCGCCGTCACGTCAGGGCCCGCGCCGGGTCCCGAGATGACCATCGGATTCGTTTTGTAGCGATCGCTCACGAACACGAACTGGTTGTCCGTGCCGCGCAGCGACGCCATGGGGCTCAACGAGTCGGCAACGACGAGCCCGACGCTCACCTTTCGCGCGCTCGCGCTCACCTGGTAGCGCAGCACGCCTCCGCGCGCCGTCGCGCGAGCGACCCGCGCGCTCCACGCGTCATCCCACCGCTCGAGCTGGGCCACGAACTTTGCGAGCGGCATGTGCGCGGCGTCGGGCGCAACGAGCGACTCCACCGTCACATCGGCCAGCTCGCCCTCGAAGCCGAGCAGGCGCCCTAAAATGAGCGCCTTCCGCGCGACGTCCATCCCCGACAGATCCTCGCGCGGATCAGGCTCAGTGTATCCGCGCGACATCGCATCGCGCAGCGCGGCCGAGAACGTCCTGCCGCGACCGAGCTCGTCGAACAGGAAGCCGAGCGTCCCCGACGGACAGGCATCGATGCGACGCACGCGATCGCCCGACTCGATGAGCTTCGCGTACGTGTCGAGGATCGGCAGCGCGGCGCCCACCGTCGTCTCCGCGCGGATGCGCGTGCCGTGCTCCTCGGCCAGCGCGCGCAGCTCGCGCACGCGCGCGCGCGGGCCGCTCAGCGGCCGCTTGTTCGCCATCACGAGGTCCATTCCCGCGCGCACGGCATCCATGAGCAGCGATGTCGTCTCATCCGCGGTGACATCGATGCACACGGGATGCGAGAGTGCGTGCCTCGCGATCTGTGCGAGCGATGCCGCCGTCGCGGATGCGTGCGCACCGGCCAGCGACGCGATCCCGCGCCGCGCGCGCTTCGCCGCCGTCGCGGACGCGAGACGCGCGGCCGAGATTCCGCCGGCGTCGAACAGGTAGCCGCTTCGATCGATGATCGCGACCACGCGCGGCGCGTTGCTCTTGCGGCCATTCCGCGCCACGAGCCCCGCCACGCGCTGCCCGATCGCGCCGAAGCCGAGCAGCACGACATCCGCGTGCCCGCCCCCCGTCGCGCCACCGCCGCCGATACGGTCGAGCTGGAACGCCGCGTGAATGCGACGCAGCGCGGTCACGCCATTCACCGCGTCCACCACCACCGAGAGATTGAGCTCCGACGATCCCTGCGCCAGCGCGAGGACGTTGATCCGGCCCGAGGAGAGCGCCTCGAACACGCGCGACGCGGTGCCCGGCGTGTCGCCGATGCCGAGCCCCACGATGGCGACCGTCGCCACATCGTCGCGCGACGTGACGCTGTCGATCTCGCGGTTCGCGATCTCCGTCCGGAACTCGTGCGACAGCCCCTTCCGCGCGCGAGCCGCCGCCGCGGCCGGCACGCTGAAGCAGATCGAGTGCTCCGACGATGCCTGCGAGATGAGCGACACCGAAATGCCCTCGCGCTGCAGCGTCCCGAACGTGCGTGCCGCGATCCCCGGCACGCCGAGCATCCCGTTCCCCGCCACGGTGATCATCGCCTGGTCCGCGGAGATCGAGAGCGCCTTCACCGGATAGCGCCGCTCCATGCGTCGCGACGACACCTCGGTTCCCGTCGACTCCGGATTCGCGAACGGCCGCACGAACAGCGGCATCGCGCGCCGCGTGAGCGGGATGAGCGCGCGCGGATGCAGCACCTTCGCGCCGTAGTACGCCAGCTCCGCTGCCTCCCGCGGGTGTAGCTGCGCGATCACGCTCGTATGCGGCACGAGCCGCGGATCGCTCGTCAGCAGTCCGGGCACATCCTTCCACAGCGACACCGTGCGCGCGTTGAGCGCGCGCGCGAGCAGCGTCGCCGAGAGATCGGAGCCGCCGCGGCCGAGCGTCGTCACCGCGCCGTCGGGCGACACGCCGAGAAATCCCGGCACGACCGCGATCTCACCGCGAGCGAGCAGCGGCTGGATCGCCGCGCGCGCCGCGCGATCCGTCGCCGCCAGGTTGGGCGTGGCAGCGCCGTACGAATCGTCGGTGTGGATGACGCGCGTCGCGTCCACGTAGCGCCCCTTCACACGGCCTGCGCGCAGCGCCGCGGCCACGAGCGTCGCGCTCAACCGCTCGCCGCGCGACACGATGAGATCGGTCGTGCGCGGCGTGAGCTCGCGCACCGCATCGAGCCCGCGCACGAGCGTGTCGAGCTCCGAGAACGATTCGCCGATGGTGGCCACGACCTCGGCACGCTGTCTCGCACCGCGCAATACCGCACGGGCCACATCGACGTGCCGCGCCCGCAGCCGCGCCGACTCTCTGAGCGCGCCCAGAACGTCGCCGACCACCGCGCGCTTCGCGATGTCGAGCAGCGCGTCCGTGACGCCGGCCATCGCGGAGAGCACCACGACCGTCGGCTCGGCTCGATGGCGCACGATCAACGCGACCGCGTGTCGTACCGCGGTCGCGTCGGCCAGTGAGGCCCCACCGAACTTGTGTATGTGTGGCCGGCGCGCTCGCTGCGACATTCGGGAATGTCGCGCTGCCGAGCGCCCCCGGCAAGAAGCGGAGAGTGGAGTGGTTGATGCGAGAGTGTGGCTTTAGCTATCGCCTATTAGTGCGAAATCAATCGCAGAATTTCATCGGCTGTTCTCGAGGCTTCCTCGAACCGCTGTTGTTTCAGATACCCGTCCAGCTGTTCCATGAGCGGCTTCGCCTTCGCGGGACCGTGTTGCTCGACCCAGGCGGGGAGCAGTGCCTGAATTCTCCTTATCCTTGCCGGCAGGTCGGGTGGAGGCGGAGCGACCGGGAAAGGCAATGGCGCTTCCGACAACAGTCCGCCGCGTAGAAAGATCCGATAGGCCGCCACCGCCGCGTCGCTCTCGGCAGCCCTGCGGAACGGATTGTTCTTGTCACCAACGCCCCAGCCGAAAATATTGACGAGTACGGCCCCGTGATTGAACAGGTTGCCGAGATACCCCTCCATCTCTCTGTCGCTGCTCGTTCGCTCGGTTTCGCTCGGGACGACCGGCGTTCCCTCAGACGAAGCCCACACCGGATTGCCGTGCTTCTCCAACTCCTCGTGCAATTGTTCCAGATGCCCCGGCTCCGGATACGTTGAAAAGCCGGGGACGCAAGAAATGCAAAAGGCCGTTTTCGGCGGCGTGAAGTTGATGGTTCGGAGATACGGATTGGGAAAAGGAGACGGCGTGTCGTGACGGGCGATTTCGTAGAGACGTTCCGAGAGAAACGCGATGTGCGAATAGACCTTGCCTTCCGGCACTCCCGCCGTGATGAGAGAGCTCGACCAGAACTCGATGAAATCGGCGACGATCTTCTCGCGCTCGCCGTCGATGTCAGCGGGCGGATGCTTTGCGCTGAATCCCGAATTGGTGAGTGCGCAGTAGCCGAGATATTTTCCCGTTTCGAAATCGCGGCCGATTTGCGTCTCCCATCCCGCAATGACGCCGAGGAAAAGATCTTCCCGTCCGGCGGCCTTCAGCCTTTGAATGCCCCTCGCCGTTTCTTCCCCGATCAGCGAGGCGCGCGCGGCAACAGCCTTTCGCACCGCAATGCTGTTGAGACACAGCTGCGGCATCACCTTCAACGGCTTCGCCGACCAGTCGAGTCGCCGTCCGGTGTTCGGCGTCCGATTCCAGTCCAGCCATTCGACGTTGTCTCTCGTATTGAGCTGCGCGAGTCTGCCCCAGAACATCGAGTCGTCGATGTGAAAGCCGACCGCGACTCCAGTTTCGATGGCAATGTCGAAAGCGCTCCGAACGAGCGTGCGCACCTGCTCGTCTGAATTATCGAAGGCGATAGGACCGAGGACGACGCCGACTTTGCGACGATCCGTTCCGACCGTGCCGATCCGGTCGCGTAGTCCCAAGACTGTTTTCCGAAGATCGACGCCGGAGGGCGGAAAACTCTGCCGCAGCTGATCGGAGTCGAAGCTGCCCGTGAAGAGCTGAAGGGCGAGATAGCGAACCGGGACATCGTCTCGCGCCTGCGCTCCGCCGCCGGGCATGAAGAACAGCCCGGCCGCTACGAGCGATGCAACGACGCCCCCGGTGACCAGGGAATGCAAATGGTCACCGGGGGCGTGCATTGGCACGAGCTGATCGCGGGAGCTACCTGCTTATGCGGCCCACTCGTCGTGCAGCGTCGCCGCAGCATCGTGCGCGCGCAGCGACTTCAGCGCGCGGTCGCGAAGCTGACGCACACGCTCGCGCGTGACGCCGAACAGCTTCGAGATCTGGTCCAGCGTCATCGGCTCATCCTCGAGACCGTAGTACATCACGAGGATTCGACGATCGCGCGGTGGCAGCTGCTCCAGCGCGCGGTACAGCGCCGCACGGCGCGACTCATCTTCGGCGCTCGAGAGTGCATCGTAGCCCTCTCCGGACGCCTCGGACGCGACCACGCTCGCGAGCGTCTGTCCATCACGCTCACCACGCGCGCCGCCGAGCGGTTCGTCCAGCGAACGCTCCGGCGTGACGACGCCGAGCAGGCTCTGAACGACGTCCGGCGCGAGCTGCGCAACCTTCCCGATTTCATCCGGCGTCGGCTCGCGGCGCAGAGCGTCGCGAAGCGCCGCCTGTGCACGCGTCACACGCGTGAGATCACCCGTGCGGTTCAACGGCAGACGAATCGCGCGGCCGTGCGTCGCGATCGCCGCGAACACCGCCTGACGAATCCACCACACCGCGTAACTGATGAAGTTGACGCCCACGTTCGGATCGTACTTGTCGGCCGCGCGAACGAGACCAGCGTTCGCTTCGCTGATCAGATCCTCGAGGTCGAGGCCACGATTCTGGTACTTCTTCGCGACCGAGAACGCGAAGCGAAGATTCGCCTCGATCAACTTCTCACGCGCAGCCTCGCGCTCGGCGCGGCTCCGCTTTTCGTCGCGCATGAGGCGCGCGAGCTGCTTCTGGTCTTCCGCCGCGAGTACCGGCATACGGCCGGTCTCCGCGATGTACAGATCAATGAGATCAGCGTCACGAAGCGCACCCGAAATAGCCGCCGGGGTGGCCGTGCGACGACGAGAGCGTGTGCGAGGTGCTGTTGCCATAGTCAAAGAACTCTCCCTGTCCTGGCAGGCTCATGCATACGCCACCAGGGTCCAAGTGCTTGAAGAATCGGGAAGGAACGCTGTTATCCTAACACCGAACGAGCACCTAAAGTTTCGTCAATTCCTGCCCAATATACGTTTCCGAGCGCAGTTCTGTTCGTCCTTTTCGGTACAACGGTTAGTAGCCTCCCGACGGGGGGTAGGTCAAGCCCCATTTTGGCCCATTATTTTCGCTGATTTCCCGGTTCGCGGCGGTTTCCGCGAGGAGGCATGATGCGCCGCACAGTGCTGGCATTTCTCGCGCTAGTAACCATAGTTGCCGTCGGATGCTTCGATGAATCGACGCTGGACCCCTTCGGCAATACGGGAATCCAGGTGGGAGGCACCGGCGGCGGGGGTACGGGACCCGACAGCTCCGGCGCCCTCGACACCGCCTCCGTCATCATCTTCGACAACGGCTATAACCCCGCGGCCGTAACGGTGGCCATCGGCAGCAGCGTTACCTGGGTCTGGACGGGAAACAACGCCCACGGCGTCTCGTTCGACGATCCCTCGATCACGGCCTCGACGATTCAGTCCGTCGGCACATTTTTGGTGCGCTTCCCGCGAGCCGGCTCCTTCTCGTTCTTCTGCACGGTGCATGGCCGAACCGTCGAATCGGGAACGGTTACGGTCAAATAGCTTCACCCCGCGCCCTCTCCGGGCGCGGGACGCACCGGGCACGCCGAGCCTTTCCCCGCCGCGAAGCAGCTCGCCGAGCTGCGCGACGAGCTCGAGGCGGAGGTTCGTGCGCTGATCGGCCCTCGCGGCTAGCTCGCAGCAGGAACTTTCGGTGCGCGTGGCTCGTACGGGTTTCGCATCGTAACGGGCATCCGCGCGGCTCTGAAGGGACCACCAGTGATCCGGATCAATCGACGTACTTTGCGCGCCGCAACCGCGGCCGCAGCTGCCTTGACGGCCCTTGTCGTCGCTCCGTCGGCACGGAATTCACCTGCGATGGCGCCGGCATCGCGAACGGGATCCGCGCCGGTGGCGCAGAGCAGCGTCGATGACGGTACCATAATCGAAAATGTCACTCTGATCTCGCCGGAGCGTTCCGCTCCGCTGCTCCATGCAGACGTTGTCATCCGCGATGGCAGGATCGCCGAAGTCGGCACCAATCTCGGCCCGCGTTCGCGTGCGCGGCGCATCAACGGAAGCGGCCGATTTCTGATTCCGGGATTGATCGATTCACACGTGCACGTGGGCCACTCCGCGGCACTGGATGACGACGCGATCGCCGCTCACCCGGAGCTGTGGGCTGCGTATCGCGCACAAGTTCCCCGCGCCTACCTCGCCTTCGGATTTACGTCGGTCGTCGATTTCGACATCGCGCCCGCAGACCAGGCGTGGTTCGAAAGCACGCCATTACATCCCCGTTTCTACTACTGCGGCAGGGGGATCAAGGTCGCAGGTGGATACGGCGCGTTCCAGGTAGCACCGGTGTCTTCGCCGAATTTTCCGAATCTGGTCTACGAACCCCAGGAGGCGAAGAGCTGGCCCAAGTCGCTCGAGCCGTCCGACTACACTCCCGATCGCGCGGTCGCACGCGTTTCGGATGCCGGAGCCACGTGCGTGAAGGCCTTCGTGGAGTCCGGCTTCGGAATGTTCAACTGGCCCTATTTGCGCACCGAGACGCTGCGCCAAATTCGGGCGTCTGCTGCCGCGCACAAGCTGGTCCTCGCGGTGCACGCGACGAGCGTCGATAGCTGGCGATCTGCGCTCGATGCTCGCGCGGACGTGATCGCGCACGGTCTCTGGATCTGGCCGGGCAACAGCGGCGACTCGACCCCGCCACCGGAAGCTCGCAGTGTGATCGCCGCCGCGGCGCGCGCCGGAGTACACGTGCAGCCGACGCTGCAAACGGTTGCCGGCGAGCGAGCGATGCTGGACACGGCGCTGCTCGACGATCCCAGACTCGCGATCGCACTGCCTCCATCGGTGATCGACTATCTGCATTCCGCGAGCGGTGCGAAGAGCCGCAACGCGTTGCTCGACGAATATCGCAAGGCGTCACCGGCGCCGGGATTCGAGCCGTCGCTCGCAGCCGCGATCGGAAGAACCCGGGCGACGTTCAGGCTCATGCTGCAGGACAGCGTCCCGCTTCTCCTTGGCAGCGACACTCCAGCCGGCGACGGCTTCGGCAATCCCCCGGGTTTGAACGGGCGTCTCGAATTGCAGGACTGGGCGGACGCCGGTGCGCCGCTCGCTCTGATTCTGCGCGCCGCGACTCTCGGCAATGCGGGCGCGTTCGGACTGTCGCGCGACTTGGGCTCCATCGAGGTCGGCAAGCGAGCCGACGTGCTGTTGCTCGCGCGGAATCCGCTGGCGAGTGTGTCCGCGTACGACTCGATAGAGCTGATCCTTCTCAACGGCGAGCCGATCACGCGCGAATCACTGCGCTTCCGTGACTAGCGTTCGCGCAGGCAATTCGAAGCTCGAGGCGGCTGTTCGGGCGTCGATCGCCTCTCGGAGGCCTCGGTGACAATTGTCGCGCCCGCTCCACGCCCACGAGGGTGCGAAACCCGTTAGATTGCTGAACTGTATCCAGGAGACGCGTGTGAAGGAGTTCGAGTTTGAAGACGCCGGGCGCACATTCAGCTGTTTCGTTGAAAAGCAGTCCGTAGCGCATCCTCAGGATTGGTGGTGGTTCACGGTGTCCAACGACACCCGCAATCGCTACGCTCCGTTTCGAGCGGAGTTGACCGACACCAATGCCAACGTGAAGTCCCGCATCCTCGCGTACCACGAGGAGCTCCTGGCCGGCCGCGCGCGTCCGCGCACGACCTCGTGGCAGCGTCAGCGTCCTGCCGGCGTCGCGGTTCCTGCATCACCGGTCGCGGAAGCAACGGTCGCAGACGCGGAAGGTTGATCATGAGCGAGGAGCTGCCCCCGGCACTCACCAGGCAGGAATGGGCGGTCCTCGAGCGTGCCGGCCGCAATCATTCCGCGGACGAGGTCGAGTCGCTGATCACGCGGCTTCGCCACCTCAAACGGTACCGTGCGCTGGCGATCGTGCTCCTGCATGATTACCCGTACGGCTTCACCCGCGAAATGTTCGATGCGCTCAAGCGGCAGGTCGCCGCTGCAGAAGGCGCGGCGGGTGACCGCGAGCTCGCCGATCAGGCGCTCGAGCGCATCGCCGCGCTGCTTCCACCGGAAGCCGCGCCGGTTGAGGCGATCGCAATCTCCATCACGTAGCCTCGCGTCACGTCGCTCTGCCGCGCGATCGCCGCGCGATCGCCGCGCGGCTAGTGGGTAAGCGATCGATACACCATCTCCACGAACTGGTCCGGATGCGCGCCCGCGCGTTCGTACGTCGCATCCCACTGCGCCGTCGGCTTCGCCGCGATCGCCTCGGCCAGCGTCTTCTTCTGCGCGACGAGCGCGGACACTTTTTCGCGCACGCCGGCGAGCATGTCGCGATACGCGCCGACATCGGCCGCCGTCGACACCGGACCGCGCCCCGGCACGATCTGCACGCCCGCGAATCCGGCAAAGGGCTCCACTTCCTTGATGAGGCTGTCGATCGACGCGCCACCGCCAACATCGATGCGCGGGTAGCCCTTCGCGACAAATGCGTTGCCGAGGTAGAGCACGCGCATGGTTTCGAAGTGCACGATGATGTCGGCCTTCGTGTGTCCCGGCGGCTGATGCACCGCGTGCACCGACCCGCCGTCGAGATAGATCTGGAGCACCTCGGAAAATCCGAGCGCGGACGTGACATGCGGCGCCGTCATCCGCATGCGCTCGTGCGCCACGACGGTCGCCTTGCGCGCGCTCCATCCGGCGTCGCCCTCGTCTCCCATCGAATCGCCCGGCGCGAAGACGACGTACCGCACGGGCGCGCTCGACACCGTACGGAGCGCGGCGACCACACCCGCAGTCGAGGCGTTCGATTGCGCGCCCGCGAGCACGATTCCGCTCGGGCCGGTCTGCGCCACCATGTTCCCCGACGGCGCGACGATGAGGTAGACGTCGGGCGCGAGCCTGGTGATCGGGAGCTTGTTCTGCGCTTGCGCGGACAGCGCGAGCGACGACGCGAGCGCGACCGCGAGGAAACCGGAAGTCTTCACTTGTCGCTCATTTTCCCCACTATATCTCGGTACCGCTTCTCCGTTCGGGATCACCGCTCATCCTTTGTTCATGGCCATCACGCTTCTCGTCATCAGACACGCGATCGCTGAAGATAAGGACGCGTTCGCACGAACGGGGCGCCCGGACAGCGAGCGGCCGCTCACGAAGCGCGGTCGGACGGTAATGGCCAAGGTAGCGAAAGGGCTTCGTCGCGAGCTTCCGTCGCTCGACGTTCTCGCCGCGAGCCCCCTGGTGCGCGCCGCGCAGACCGCGGCCATCGTGGCGGCCGAATACGACGAGATGTTCGTCGTCACGGTGCCCGAGCTCGAGCCCGACCGAGCGCCCCAAGCGTTCGCCGCCTGGCTCGCCTCGCAGAAGCGGGCCCGCGTGGCGGCCGCCGTCGGGCACGAGCCCCATCTCGGCACGCTCGTCACCTGGCTGCTCTCGGGGCTCAGGTCGTCGCACGTCGAGATCGGGAAGGGCGGCGCGTGCCTGCTCGAGATCACGCGGAAGCCCGGTCCGCGTTGCGCGACGCTCCTCTGGTCCCTCCCGCCGTCGGTTCTCGCGCGACTCGGGCGCTAGGCGTCAGAAGGCGAGGTCTCGAACATCCGGCTCGCCAGCTCACGCACCAGCTTCGCGGCCACCGTCGCCGATCCGCCGGTCGGATCCTGCATCGGATTGAGCTCCACGACATCCGCGCCGACGATCGGTCCGGGGAGCGACTGAATCATCGTCACCACCTCGCGCACGGTGAGCCCGCCCGGCTCGCGATGCGACACGCCCGGCGCGAACGCGGGATCGATCCCGTCCAGGTCGATGCTCACGTAGAGCGGACCGCGCAGCTCCGGCCGCGCGCCACCGGCCCACGCGCGCATGTCGATCACGCGCACGCCGTATCGATCCGCCTGTGCGCGCTGCGCCGCATTCATGGTGCGGATGCCCACTTGCACGAGATGCGCGGCGAGCTTGTCCTCCATGATCCGCGCGAACGGACACGCATGCGAGAACCTGTCGCCCTCGAAATCTCCGTAGAGATCCGGATGCGCGTCGATCTGCAATACCGTGAGGCCAGCCGCGCGCGGCCCGAGCGCGCGCAGCACCGGATACGTGACGGAGTGATCGCCGCCCAGCGACAGAGGGCGGCCGCCGGAGTCGGCCAGGGCGCCGATGCCGCTCTCGATCATCCCTCGCGCGTCGTCGGTGGCGGGAAGCTCGAGATCGCCGGCATCCGCGAGTCCGGTCGCTCCGAGTACGTGAATCCCGCTCTCGCTGTATCCGTTCGCCTGCGATGAATGCAGCTCCTCGCGAATGCGCGCCGGCGCCAACGCGGGCCCGCGCAGGAATGAGGAGCTCGCATCGTACGGCAAGCCGATCAGCGTCGGACGTGCGCTCGCCCGGTCGACAGGCGCTGTGATCAATGCTGAATCCGCGAGAGAGTGGGATGCCGAACCGCAGTCACTTCGCGAACAGTAGCCGGCAAAGCAGGCCTCCGGCACCAGTGGGAGTAACACAACAGTGATTCTCGAGCGCCAGGTCGGTGAGACCGGCATCCGACGCGACGGCCTCTTGCGTCGCATCCTGGAATCGATACCGTAGTTGGAAGGCCGGCGCAAATCCGAGGAGTAGCCGAGGCCGACGAACGCTTCTCGATGTCGCATCCGTCGCAGCTCAGCCATCGACAGGAGACAAATCATGAAGCTTGGAACATTCATTACGATCGCAGCCGTGATCGCCATTGCTTTTGGAGTGTCGTTCGCGGTAGCGCCGGCGCTCATGCTCACGCTGTATGGAATCCCCTCGCACCCCGGTACCACCATACTGGCGCGCTTCTTCGGCGCGACGCTCTTCAACCTCGGGCTGGTGGTCTTCTCCCTGAGGAACGTCTTGGAGCCGGCTAGGCACATGGGCTTCGTGCGCGCATCGCTTATCGGCACCTTCCTCGGGCTGCTCGTCGCCATACACGGCCAGAGGACCGGCGCGGTGAACGCACTCGGCTGGTCCTCCGTCGCCATCTACGCGCTGCTCTCGCTGGGCTACGCGTACTTCGCGCTCGGGAATCGTCAGACCGCCTCAGGATCGGCCAGCTCTCCCTGAGTGCGTCAGAGGATGTTCACCGCCCGCGCGGCCAGCAGCGCCACCGTCGTGAACGACATCACCGCCTGCACCATCATCATCAGCTTCGCCCAGCGCGACAGCACCGGCACATCGGTGGGCGAGAACGCGGTGCAGGTGTAGAACGAGAGCGCGAGGTAGTCGACGAAGTGCGGGCGCCACGACTCCATTTCCGCGACGGACTTTCCGTCGGTGCCTGGCGCGATGATCGCCATCTGCGGGAAGAGAAAGGCGCCGCGCAGATGTGCCTTCCTGCTGTCGCGCTCGTTCGGGCCGCCGGCATCCAGCCGCCAATACCACGCCGCGAAGACGATGACGTTCGTGATCCACAAGTCCGCCGCGGACTCGAGCAGTCGCTTCGCCACCTCGGCGTGTTTCGGCAGCGCGATGATGAGGGTGACGAGCGAGTACAGCAACGCTACCGTCAGCACTACGAGCACGGCATAGCCGAACAGCTGGTTCATCCGCGGCTGATGCAGGTAGTGCGCGATCACCGCCCCGGCGATCAGCACACACGCGAGTACGGCGACGATCCACTGCGGAAAAATGCTGAGTGAGCGTGGCAGCGCGAACGGCAGCGCCGCGGCGGCAAGCATCGCCAGGGCGACGGGCCAGCGCGGCTCGTATTTGATCTGTGTCATGACATATGATAGCGTCCCGGAGAGTCGGCGGCGCGAGCTTTTCATCACGCGGCCGCCGGCGTCGATGCGATGTAATCTTCAGCCGTCCTTACCGCCGCAATCGCCGCCGGAGAGTCCACAGTGCCCGCTCGAAAGTCCGCGCCCGTGATGCATGTCGCGCTCTTGCGAGGGATCAATATCGGGAAAGCAAAGCGCGTCCCCATGGCCGACCTCCGCACGCTCTGCGAGGGACTCGGCTACCGCGATGTGAGCACGCTGCTCAACAGCGGCAACCTCATCTTCTCCGCGCCACGCTCCGACTCCAAGGCGGCCGCAAGAATCCAGAAGGAGATCGCGTCGCAGATCGGCGTCTCGTGCCGCGTGCTCGTGCTCACCGGCACCGAGCTCGATCAGGTCGTCGCCGAAAACCCATTCGCGGAGGGCGAGAGCAATCCATCGCGATTCCTGGTGACGGTGCTCGCGAACGCCGCCGACCGTGCGCGCGTGGCGGCGCTCGCGAAGCAGGATTGGGGAGCGGAGCGCCTCGGCGTCGGCTCGCACGCGGCGTACCTCTGGTGCGCGAATGGCATCCTCGAGAGCCGCGCGCTTCTCGCGATCGGCAAGCTGCTCGGCGATGCCGCGACGAGCCGCAACTGGGCGACGATCAGGAAGCTCCACGCGCTCACGCGTGGGAGCGCGCCCGCGCGCGCATGACCCGCCCCAAAAGCGATCGCGCGCCACGGGTGAACGTTCTCGCGGTGTGTGGCAGTCTCCGCGCGGCCTCGAAGAACAGGTCGCTGCTCGAGGCCACGCAGCTCCTGGCTCCGGCGGGCGTCGGGATCGCGCTCGATTGGTCGCTCGCGACGCTCCCGCACTACAACCCCGACCTCGACACGCTCGACGCGCTCACTCTCCCCGCGGCCGCGGCGGAGTGGAGAGCCCGTGTCGCCCGCGCGGATGGCGTGCTGATCTCGAGCCCCGAGTACGCGCACGGCATTCCGGGCGTGCTCAAGAACGCGCTCGACTGGCTCGTGAGCAGCACCGAATTTCCCGGAAAGCCGGTGGCGCTCATCGGCGCATCGGCTATGTCGGTGTTCGCGCCGGCGCAGCTGCGCGAGATTCTCGTGACGATGAACGCGCGCTTTGTGAGCGAGGCATCGATCGTGGTCCCTGTTCCCGGCGCGGGAGCCGGCGCGAGCGCGATCGCCGCGGATCCCGCGCTCGCACCGATGCTGCGCGCGGCGCTCGCGGCCTTCGTCAGCGCGATCGAGTCGCGCTAATATCCGTTCGGGAACGCGTGGCTTCCCGGCTCGTCCCGCACGCTCATGTACGCGATCCGGTACGGCCCCATCTCTTCGGTGACTACGATGTGGGTGTCGCCCTCGGCGATCGACCAGTGCGGCACGCCCGCCGGAGCGGATGCGGTGTCACCGGTCGCCAGCACGACGGATTTCTTGAGATCGATCTTCCTGCCCACGCCCACCCGCAACGCCCCGCTCTTCACCGCCACGTGCTCGCGCGAGGGATTCGTGTGCGGCGGCAGCGTGTACTTGTCGGGCATCGCGAGCTCGAGGGTGACCTCGCCGGGCTCGAACGGATTGCCGCTCACGACGGCGATCATCGCGCCCACGGGGAGGATCGATGGCACGGGGAACCACTGGCGCTCGGGCTCCGGAGACGCGGCCTGTGCCCCGGCGGCGGCGGCGATCAGGAAGAGTGCGGCCGCAAGGCTCGCACTCGGCGCGATGAACCTCATCCGGAATCTCGAATCCACTACACGACCATCGAAGCTGGTGACACCGGCGAAAGAGGCGCGAGCCGGAATCGAACCGGCGAATAGCGGTTTTGCAGGGGGAGACGCGGCGACAGCATCGCGCTATCTCAAGATATGCTTCGACCAAGAATGGCCACAAGTAATCGCCTGCCAACACGTGTCTTAGCCAACCGGCGGTGACATGGGGACGCCAACCGGTCGTCGACTGTGGCACGCCATTTCTGGCCATGATGTCCCGTCTTCTCCCCACTTTCTCCCCACTCTCGCCCTGCTGCCCAGTATCCCGCGCGCACTCGCCTTCGCTTCGGCGCCTGCAAGACAGGAATCGCACTCGCGTCACGCCTCGGGTTTCATCCTACGTAGTCGTGAATGAAAATGGTACCGGAGGACTGCACCCAGACACCTATCATCGGTGCATGCTCGTAGCAGAACGAGAGTCGCCAACGGAAGGTATTCTCCTTCAGAGAGTAGTGGGGATGCGCCGCGGTTCAGCCCGCATCCGCGCGTTCGTCGCGATGTGTCTGAGGAGAATCCATGAGCGACCGCAGCAAGCGAGACGAGGCAGAGTTACCGATCGCGCTGAGTACCGGTCGAGTGCAGGCAATGTACGGTTTGTCTGCCGCGTTCCTTCGAAAGCACCCCGAGATCCCGCGCTATCGAGCCGGCCACCGCACCGTTTTGTT
>DATCPC010000035.1:0-2171 GCA_036564355.1 Gemmatimonadaceae bacterium
CGAAACACGACGACGGGTGTGCCTGCCGACAGCGCGTTGACCTCCACGAGCCATCCCCCCGCGGATAGCGCGTTGACGTCCACGAGCCACCCGCCAGCCGATAGTGCGCCGGTGCACTCGGCGCCCGCGGCGGCCGGCCCAGCGCCGTATGGTAAGCCACCCACCACACCTCCTCCCGCGGATAGCTCGAGGACGAGCACGAGTCATCCGCCCGCCGACAACGCCAGGTCGAGCACGAGTCATCCACCCAAGCCTTCGCAGTGACGACAGTACCAATGCCCCGCCCCGGCGACCCGATCATCACGCCGGCGCTCGTAGCCGAGCACGGATTGACCGAGGACGAGTACGCACGACTGGTTGCGCTGTTGAACCGCACGCCGACCTTCACGGAGCTCGGCATCGTGAGCGCGCTGTGGAACGAGCACTGCTCGTACAAGCACTCGCGCACGCACTTGAAGACCTTGCCCACGAAGGCTCCTTACGTGCTGCAGGGCCCGGGCGAGAACGCCGGCGTGATCGCGATCGGCGATGGCCTGGCGATCGCGTTCAAGATCGAGTCGCACAACCATCCCTCCGCGGTGGAGCCCTATCAGGGTGCCGCGACCGGTGTGGGTGGCATTCTGCGCGACGTCTTCACGATGGGCGCGCGCCCGATCGCACTACTGAATTCGCTGCGATTCGGTTCGCTCGATTCCCCTCGCGTGCGGCATCTGTTCGCGGGCGTGGTCAAGGGAATCGGCGACTACGGTAATTGCGTCGGCATTCCGACGGTTGCGGGCGAGATCGTCTTCGATCCCGCCTACGAGGGGAATCCGCTCGTCAACGCGATGTGCGTCGGACTGCTCCACGAAACGGACCTGATCCGCGCGGCGGCCGAGGGCGTCGGCAACGCGATCATGGCAGTGGGCGCGCGCACCGGACGCGATGGCATTCACGGCGCGTCGTTCGCGTCCGAGGATCTCTCCGCCGCGAGCGAGGCGAAGCGCCCGATGGTGCAGGTGGGCGACCCGTTCACCGAGAAGCTCCTGCTCGAGGCGAGTCTCGAGCTCATCGCGAGCGGCCACATCGTCGCGATTCAGGACATGGGCGCGGCGGGACTCACGTCGTCATCGGCAGAGATGGCGGCGCGTGGCGACGTGGGTGTGAGCATCGATACGTCGAAGGTGCCGGTGCGCGAGGAAGGCATGTCGCCGTACGAGATTCTGCTCAGCGAGTCGCAGGAGCGCATGCTCGTCGTCGCGAAAAAGGGGCACGAGGCACAGGTGCGCGCGATCCTCGAGAAGTGGGACCTGAGCGCCGCGGTCATCGGCGAGGTGATTGCCGAGCCGCTCTATCGCGTCACTGAGGGAGACCGCGTGGTGGCGGAGTTTCCGGGCTCGCAGCTGGTGAGCGATTGCCCAATGTACAATCCGCCGGCCAAGGAAGATCCGGCGGTTGCGGTGCTGCGTGCGCGCGACGTCCACGCGATCGCCGAGCGGCGCGAGGAAGCGGATCCGATGTGGACGCTCGAGCGGCTGCTTTCCTCGCCGACAATCGCGAGCAAACGGTGGGCATATCGCCAGTACGACTCGACGGTACGCACGAGCACCGTGCTGCGTCCCGGCGACGGAGACGCCGCCGTCATTCGCATCCGGCATACCGACCGCGCGATCGCGCTCAAGACCGACTGCAATGGCCGCTACGTGTCGCTCGACCCGCGCGTGGGAACGCAGCTCGCGGTGGCCGAGGCGGCGCGCAACGTCGCGTGCACGGGTGCGCGGCCGATGGCGATCACGAACTGCCTCAACTTCGGAAACCCGAAGCGCCCCGAGGTCTACTTCCAGTTCACGCAGGCCGTTCGCGGCATGGGCGAGGCGTGCGTAGCGCTCGGCACGCCGGTAACGGGCGGCAACGTCTCATTCTACAACGAGAATCCGCGTGGCGCCGTGCATCCCACGCCGGTGGTGGGGATGGTCGGTCTCATCGACTCGCTCGCGCACATCACGCGCTCCGGCTTCACGACGGAGGGCGACGCCATCGTGCTCCTTGGCGAGCCCACCGAGGAGCTGGGCGGCAGCGAATACCTCGCGCGCATTCACAATGTGGTGGCCGGCGCCCCGCCCCGCTGCGATCTCGCGCGCGAGAAGGCCACGATCGATGCCCTCCTGGAAGCGATCCGCGCCGGCGTCGTG
>DATCPC010000059.1:0-5822 GCA_036564355.1 Gemmatimonadaceae bacterium
CCGCCGGTCTCGATGCCGACGCCGCCGCAGCCAATGCACGCGGGCTTCGGCGCACCGGCTGCGCAGCCCTCCGCTGCGTCCGCGGCGCAGGCGCCGACGGCGTCGCGCATGTCGCCCTTCGAACAGACGGCCACACCGCAACCGTCCATGCCCTCCGGACGCACGACCCCGGCCTCGTCACCATCCGCTTCGCCGCCGCCAGCGCCGCAACTCGCACAATCGCATGCGGCCGTCGCGCCCTCTCCGGCGCCCGCGTCACCGGCGCCCGCATCACCCGCGCTGCGCGCCACCGCTCCCGTCGCGCGCGCCGCGGCGCCACAGACGGGTGGCGCGCCCGCCGCGCGCCCGCCGATCAATCCCTTCCTCGCGAACGATCCGAATCAGAAGGCGAAGCGGCTCGCGCGTGCGCTCGTCTCCGACATCATCGCGTACTTTCCCGATCGCCATGCGCAGGCAAAGCGCGACGGCACGCTGCGCGAGACCTTCCGCGAGGAGATCAAGAAGAGCTACGAAGAGTACGTCGAGCAGATGGGGAAGGAGTTCGCCGAGAATACGACGCACTTCCAGGATGCGCTTAACGACGTGCTCGCGGGCGGGAACAGGATCTTCTAGGATTTCCGGGCGACGCAATCGCGCTGCACAGTGCTGCGTGCGCGATGTCGGATTATATTTCACTTGCGAGCCGTCCCGTCGCCCGGGACGGCTCGTGTCGTTCGCGGCCTCGTCGCCGCACCCCGGTCCTCATCAGTGGAGTGGATTCAATGTCCGAGAGTGAACGCACCCGGCAGCTGCGCCGGCACGATGAGCGACTCGCCGAGCTCCGGGGGTTGCTTTGACTTGGATACCAAGCGCGTCACGTTGAGCACGCGCGAGGCGCAGATGGGCGAGTCCAAGTTCTGGGACGTTCCCGACCGCGCGCGCGAAGTAATTCAGGAAGTCAACACGATCAAGAACTGGGTCGAGCCGTTCGACCGGCTCGAGGCGAAGCTCCGCGAGATGACGGAGTTGGACGAGCTGCTCCAGGCGGAGCCTGACGCGGACCTGTCGGCGGAGCTGGATCGCGACCTGTCCGCGTTCGAGGATCAGCTCCGGAGCTACGAGCTGCGCTCGATGCTTCAGGGCCCCGACGATCATCGCAACGCGATGGTGGAGATCAGCGCCGGTGCCGGCGGCACCGAAGCGCAGGACTGGGCGGCGATGCTGCTGCGGATGTACACCCGCTGGGCGGAGCGCCGCGGCTTCTCGATCGAAGTGCTCGATGTGAGCGAAGGCGAGGAGGCCGGAATCAAGGGCGCGATGCTCGAGGTGAAGGGCGAATACGCCTACGGGTTTCTGCGCTCGGAGGCAGGGGTGCATCGCCTCGTCCGCATCTCGCCATTCGATTCGCAGTCGCGACGGCACACCAGCTTCGCGTCCGTCTTCGTGTATCCCGACGTCGATGAGGAGATCAACATCGAAGTCCGCGACGAGGACATTCGCATGGACGTCTTTCGCGCATCGGGCGCCGGCGGACAGCACGTCAACAAGACCAGCTCTGCGGTGCGTCTCACGCACATCCCGTCCGGCATCGTCACGAGCTGCCAGCAGCAGCGCTCGCAGCACAAGAACAAGGAAACCGCGCTCAAGATGCTGAAAAACGCGCTCTACCAGCGCGAGGTCGAGGAGCGCGAGCGCAAGAAGGCGGAGATCGATTCGGCGAAGACCGACGTCTCCTTCGGCAATCAGATTCGGAGCTACGTCTTCCAGCCGTACACCATGGTTAACGACCACCGGACGGAACTCAAGATCACCGACGTCGGCAAGGTGATGGACGGCGCCATCGATCCGTTCATCGAGGCGTACCTCAAGCGCGCAGGCGCGCCTGGAGCCCACGCGTCGTGACCACCGACGAGCAGAATTTCGTTCTCAAGGCGCGGCGCGAGAAGCACGACGCGTTGATCGCGCGCGGCATCGCGCCGTACGCGTACCGCTTCGCGCGCACGCACTCCGCCGCGGCCGCGGTCGCCGCACTCGGCGATGCCGCCGAAGGCGAGAAGGTCAGCGTGGCGGGACGCATCGTCGCGTGGCGCGGGCAGGGGAAGACGAGCTTCGCGCATCTCGCCGACGACTCCGGGCGCATCCAGCTCTACTTCCGCAAGGACGATCTCGGCGAGGAGCTGTTCGAGACGCTGAAGCTGTTCGACATCGGCGATGTGATCGGCGTGTCGGGCGCGCTCTTTCGCACGAAGACCGGCGAGGCGACGGTGCGGGTCGCGAGCGCGGAGATGCTCGCGAAGTCGCTGCGCCCGCTCCCCTTCGGCAAGGAAGAGACGGTGGACGGCGTCGTCGTGCGCCACTCGGGCTTTAGCGATCCGGAGCAGCGCTACCGCCAGCGCGCGGTCGACCTGGCGGTGCACCCGGATGTGCGCGCCGCGTTCGTCGCGCGATCGAAGATGATCAGCGCGCTGCGCGCCTTCCTCGACGCGCGCGGCTTTCTCGAGGTCGAGACGCCGGTGCTCCAGCCGCTCTATGGCGGCGCCGCGGCACGCCCCTTCACCACGCACCACAACGCGCTCGACATTCCGCTCTTCCTGCGCATCGCCGATGAGCTGTACCTCAAGCGCTTGATCGTCGGCGGCTTCGACGCGGTGTACGAGATCGGCCACGATTTCCGGAACGAAGGGGTGGACCGCACGCACAACCCCGAGTTCACGATGCTCGAGTGGTACCAGGCGTACGCGGACTATACGGACATGATGGTGCTCGTCGAACAGCTGCTCGCGGCCGCGGCGGCCGCAGTGCGTGCGCATCCGTCGTTCGCCGACACCACTCCCGATCTGCAGCCGCCGTTCCCGCGCATCGGGTGGGTGCCGTCGCTCAACAAGGCACTCGGCGGCGATGCGCTCGCGATGTCCGACGCCGAGCTGCGGAGCGCGGCCGGGCGCGCGGGGGTGACGCATGCGGATGCGCTGTCGCGTCCGAAGCTGCTCGACGAGCTCTTTCAGGTGCACGTCGAGCGCACGCTGCACCACCCGACGTTCGTCGTCGACTATCCGCTCGAGCTGTCGCCGCTGGCGAAGCCGAAGCGCGGCACGCCCGGGCTCACCGAGCGCTTCGAGCTCTTCGCCGGGGGGCGCGAGCTCGCGAATGCATTCAGTGAGCTCAATGATCCGCTCGACCAGCGCCGTCGCTTCGAGGCGCAGGCGGCGCTGCGCGCCGCCGGCGACGAAGAAGCGCCGGGGATCGATGAGGACTATCTGCGTGCGATGGAGCACGGCATGCCGCCGATGGGCGGCGTCGGCGTCGGCATCGACCGACTATTCATGTATCTGTCGGGTATATCACATATCCGTGATGTGATTCTCTTTCCGACGATGCGCCCCGAATGAGCAAGCTCGAGCTCTCGATCGCCTGGCGGTACCTGCGCAGCCGCGGCAGCGCGCGGCTGTTCTCCTTCATCAGCGTGATCGCCATCGGCGGCGTGCTGGTGGGCGTGGGCGCGCTCATCGTGATCAACGGCGTGATGACGGGAATGCAGAACGATCTTCGCGAGAAGATTCTCGTCGGCAGCCCGGATCTCCGCGTCCTCACCTTCGGCGAGGATCTCAAGCTCACCGATTGGCAGCCGACGCTCGTGCGCGTGAAACGCAATCCGCGCGTCGTCGCGGCCGCGCCATTCGTGCTCACCCAGGGACTCGCGACCGCCGGCCACGACTACTCGGAAGGCGTGTTCGTCGAGGGCATTCCGCCGGCCGGTCCGGGCGTCGTGGACGTCACGAGCATCCGCACGCACGCATCGACGGGAGACTTTCGGTTCGCCACGCAGGACGGCCAGCATCGCGGCGCGGTCCTCGGCAAGCGGTTGGCCGAGCGACTGAACGTATTTCCGGGGAGCAAGCTGTCGCTGATCTCGCCGGCTGGCGCAAAGTTCAACGCGTCGGTTGGCGGCTACGTGCCGCGCATCTACCAGTTCGAGGTCACGGGGGTTTTCGAGACCGGCATGTACGAGTACGACAATTCGTACGTCTACGTCGATCTCGATCGCGCAAGGGAGTTCGCCGGGCTCGGCGACGCGGTGACGGGGATCGAGGCGCGCACGACGAATCGCTGGGAGGCGGGCGACGTCGCGAAGCAGCTCTCCGACACGCTCGGATATCCTTATCGTGTGCTCGACTGGCAGGAGGTGAACTCGCAGCTCTTCCAGGCGCTCAAGCTCGAGAAGCTCGCGATGCGCATCATCCTCCTGCTCATCGTGCTCGTCGCCGCGTTCAACATCGTCAGCACGCTCACGATGGTGGTGAAGGACAAGACGCGCGAGATCGGGATCCTCAAGGCGATGGGACTTCCCGCGAAATCGGTGCGACGAATTTTTCTCGCGCAGGGGCTCGTGATCGGCGTCGTCGGCACCGCGGTGGGTGTCGCGCTCGGCGTGAGCGCGGGCGTCGCCATCGACCGGGGCCAGCTCATTCCGCTCGATCCCACCGTCTATTTCATCGATCACCTGCCCGTGACGATTCAGCTCGGCGACGTGATGTGGATCGTCGTCGCGAGCGTCATCATTGCTGCATTGGCCACCCTGTATCCCGCCATTCAGGCGGCGCGCCTCTTTCCCGTCGAGGCGATTCGTCACGAATGAACGTCATCGAGGCGCGGGAGCTATCGAAGTCGTACATCGGCGGCGATGGAGGGAAGGTGGATGTGCTGAACGCGGTGAGCCTGGACGTGCGTCGCGGTGAGATGATCGCGATCGTCGGCGCGAGCGGTGCCGGGAAGAGCACGCTGCTCCACATCCTGGGCGCGCTCGATCGGCCGTCCGCGGGAGAAGTCGCGCTCGACGGCGAGTCGTTGAGCGCCCTCGACGATTTCGAGCTGTCCAGGCTTCGGAACAGAAAGATCGGCTTCGTCTTTCAGTTTCATCACCTCTTGCGCGAGTTCTCCGCGCTGGAGAATGTGATGATGCCACTGCGCATCTCGGGGTGGGATGCCCACAAGGCACGAGCGAGGGCCACCGATATGCTGGCGCGCGTGGGGTTGAGCGCACGGAGCACGCACCGCCCGTCCGAGATGTCGGGCGGGGAACAGCAGCGGACGGCGGTGGCGCGGGCGCTGGCGGTGGATCCGGTGGTCGTGCTGGCGGACGAGCCGTCGGGAAATCTCGATCATGCGAACGCCGAACGGCTGCACGAGCAATTCACGCAGCTGGTGCGAGACCTCGACATCGCCATGGTCGTCGTCACTCATAACAAGGCGCTTGCGGTGCGCGCCGATCGGGCGCTGCTGCTCGAGGATGGCCGGTTGCAGGAAACGGACGTGCGGGAGGTGCTTGCCTGATGCTGTGCGACAGCTGCAAGGAGCGTGATGCGGTGGTGCAGGTCACCCAGGTGACCGATCCACCGGTGCGTCAGCTCAACCTGTGCGAGAAGTGCGCTGCGGAGCGCGGCATCGAGACCCACGTCACGATGCCGAAACAGCCGTTGGCGGACTTCATCCAGGCGGTGCAGCAGAAGCAGCTGCTGGCGGGCAGCGAGAGCTGGCGCTGCACCTTCTGCAACTCCACCCTGCGCGATTTCCGGAACACGAGCCGCCTCGGCTGCGCTTATTGCTACGGCGCCTTCGAGGCGAAACTGCGCGACCTGCTGCGCGGCGTGCACGGCACCTCGAAGCACCAGGGGAAGCGTTATCGGCCGCCAGCGGAGTCAGCGGACGAGGGCGCGTCTGTTGCAACGGAGCTCCGTACGCGCCTTCGCCGCGCGGTGGAGCAGGAGCACTTCGAGGAGGCGGCGAAGCTGCGGGACCAGCTCAAGGTGATGGAGTGACGCTCGATCTGTCGTTGTTACCGGATG
>DATCPC010000092.1:0-2460 GCA_036564355.1 Gemmatimonadaceae bacterium
GCTGAAGACCTGGCACGCACCGGGGCCCCTCACCGTGTCGCTCGCCGAAATGGACGTGCGCCCCGGCGGCAAGTACCGGATTCACATGCGCGAGGCGAACGGCACCGAGCATCGCGTGTCCGGCGTGTATCGCGAGGTCGATCCGCCGAAGAAGGTCGTGTACAGCTGGGGGTGGGACGGCGATCATCCGGTGAAGGACAGCACGGTCACGATCGAGTTTCTCGAGCGCGGCGACGCGACCGAAGTGGTGCTCACACACTCCGGCATCACGCACGACAAGGAGCGCTCGGGTCACACCGAAGGATGGACGTCGATCCTCGACAAGTTCGAGGCGCGCTACTCCACGGAGGCCGCATGAACGCGAAGCAGCAGTTCGCCGAGGCCTTCGCGCGCGAGCATGCGACCACGCGTCGTGTGCTCCACGCGATGCCTGCGAGCAAGAGCGAGTTCAAGCCGTACGCGGATGCGCCGGTCGCGCGCGTGGTCGCATCGGTCTTCTCGCAGGGCCAATGGGGCATCGCGCAGGCGATGTCCGGAGAGTGGCAATGGCCGCCGAAAGGAAAGCCCGGCGCGACGGACACTTACGAGGATGTGCTCGCGATGTTCGACGCGACCGGAGCCGCCGCCACCAGCGCGATCGCGGCCGCGGCAGACAGCCGTCTCGACGAGATGGTCCCGTTCATTCGCGGGCCCAAGCGCGTCGGGGACATTCCAGTGTCGGAGCTCATCTGGTTCATGCTCCTCGATGGCGTGCATCATCGCGGGCAATTCTCGGTGTACCTCCGCGCCGCGGGCGAGAAGGTGCCGAGCATTTATGGACCCACCGCGCACGAGCCATGGATGTAGCTCAGCGGTAGCGACGCGCCTCGAGGAATGCGTGGGTGCGGAGACGGGCATGTTCCATGTAGCTTTCGCCCGTTCCCCACCCCGGGCGGCAGAACGTGGCGGAGTTGGACTCGCAGCACGATCTCCAAACCGAGCTCGGCTCCAGCTACACGCTCGAGCGCGAGCTCGGCCGCGGCGGAACGGCCACCGTCTATCTCGCGCTCGACGCGAAGCATCAGCGCGAAGTCGCGCTCAAGGTGCTCCACAGCGATCTCGCTGCGAGCCTCGGCCCCGATCGCTTTCGCCGCGAGATCGCCTTCGCGGCAAAGCTGCAACATCCGCACATCCTCACCGTTCTCGATTCCGGCGAGACGGCGAGCGGGCAGCTCTGGTTCACGATGCCGTACGTCGAAGGCGAATCGTTGCGGCATCGGCTGGAGCATCAGCGACAGCTCCCGATCGACGATGCGCTCCGCATCACGCGCGAGGTCGCGCTCGCGCTCGATTACGCGCATCGGCATGGCGTCATCCATCGCGACGTCAAGCCCGAGAACATCCTGCTCGTCGATGGGCAGGCCATGCTCGCGGACTTCGGCATCGCGCGGGGAGTACCCAACCGGATCACTGCGAGCGACACGCCGTTTACCGACGAGGGCACGGCGATCGGGACGCCTGCCTACATGTCGCCGGAGCAGTCGGTCGCCGATCCAACCATCGATAGAACGACAGACATCTATTCGCTCGGCACCGTGCTCTACGAGATGCTCGCGGGGGAGCCGCCGTTCAGCGGACCAACTGCGCAGTCGATCGCGGTGAAGAAGATGTCGGGAAGCCCACTCCCGGTGCGACGCATTCGGCCGACGGTCTCTGCCGAGGTGGGTGCGGCGATCGAGCGCGCCCTCAACCCCGTGCCCGCGGACAGATTTCAAACGGGAGGCGATTTCGCCCGTGCGCTCGATGCTACGAGCGCAGAGATGTTGGCTGCTTCGGCGCCTGACCCGCATCGTCGCCGACACATCCCGAAGATCGCATTCGCGCTCGCGATCATCGCGTTTCTCGCGGCGGGGGTTCGTTACGCCTGGCTGCAGCACCTGAGAGCTACCGGCAGTGCGAATTCGCCAGGACTCCTTACGCTCGGCGTTCTCCCGTTCGACACGCAGGGCGACACCGCCAACGCCTATTTCGCCGACGGCATCACCGGCGAGATTCGCGGCAAGCTCGCGCTGCTTCCCGGACTGAGCGTCATCGCGACCACGAGCTCCAATCAATATCGCCACACGCAGAAAACACCGCAGCAGATCGGGCGCGAGCTCGGCGTGCGCTACCTCCTCACCGGAACGGTCGAGTGGGAGCGCAACGCGAGCGGATTGGAGCGCGTTCGCGTCAGTCCGGAGCTCGTCGAGCTGCGCGAGGGAGCGGCGCCGGAGACGCGCTGGCGCGAGTCGTACGACACGACGCTTGCCGACGTGTTCGACGTGCAGTCCGCCGTCGCGACGCGCGTCGCCGATAAGCTCGGCGTCGTGCTCACGCAGCCCGCCCAGACGCGGCTCGCCTCACGCCCGACGCAGAATCTCGCCGCCTACGACGCGTATCTGCGCAGTGTTTCACTCAGCGCGCTCGATCACTTCACTGTTC